>DASVMX010000206.1:0-21607 GCA_036384215.1 Ktedonobacteraceae bacterium
ATCGGGATGCTGGGCTCCTACTATGTGATTAACGGCAAGAGCTTTCCCGACACCCAGCCTATCCAGGTCAAACACGGCCAGACCGTTCATCTCCGCCTTTTTGGCGCGGATGTGGCGATGATGCACCCGATGCACCTGCACGGGCATACCATGAACTTTGTCGCCGAAGATGGTCATCTTTTGCCGCAGGCCCAGCAACTTGATACCATCTCGGTTGTTCCAGGTGGAACCTACGACCTCACCTTTTACGCCTGGGCAGATCCTGGAAGCATTTATCCTTTTCACTGCCACATACTCTCGCACCTGATGAATCCCGGCCAGTCAGGCGACGAGATGGGCGGGCTCATTGTCCTGATTGAGTATACCAAATGATGACTTGCCAGAACTGAGGTCGTAGCGGCACGGAGGCAGGAAGAGAACCTCAGAACGCATCGTCCTGGTCGTTTACCAGGATGTCACCGCACTCAAAGAAGCTGAGACACTCAAAGATCAGTTCATCAGTCTGGCGGCACATGAATTGCGCACCCCCGTGACGGTGCTGGCGAGATATGCGGACCTGCTCATGAAGCAAGCAGGAAAGCACAAAGGGCCAGCGCTGGACCCTCGTTTGCAGGAGAAACTGCAAGCGATGAAGGAGGCGGCGCACCATCTGGCCAAACTCACCGAGGATGTTTTGGATGCGACACGTGTGCAGGCAGGGCAATTTCAATTACACCCGAGTTCAACAGATCTTATCGCGCTTACTCGTCGAATCATCGATCAGCTCCAAGCTACCACAGAGCGTCATCACTTGTCTCTCTTGAGTTCGCTTCCTTACCTCCAAGCTTCGATAGATGCGTCCCGTATTGAGCAGGTCGTCTCGAACTTACTTGCCAACGCGATCAAATATAGTCCTCAAGGAGGCCCCATTGAAGTCACAATCTGGAGAGATGAGCAAAAATTAGAGGCGCAGGTGAGCGTGTGTGACCATGGTATGGGCATTCCACAAGGAGAACAGGCCAGCGCCCTCTTCATCTTTTGGCCGAAACCCTGAATGCGCGTCCTGGTAAAAGTCTCTGCGACAACAGCCACAGCAGAGGACTCCAGGGTACTCGTGTTTCACCATTCCTCTCTTGACTTCCTCCTCGCTCGAATTGCGCTTGGTTTGAGAAAACCCCAAAAAGCTATTCTGGGGGACACACTTGCTTGTATGAGTGGTGACACATGTTGAGGCCCATATGCAGGCTTGCTGACTAGATGACCGGGGTCAATTTACAGAATGTTGATAGGAGAAACCAGATGGGAGGCGGTTTCTCCAGGCTCTAAATGGGTGATGCGCGACTCTTCGCTGCTGGGATCAACGTGCTGACGTATCTGCGTAATATCCTTCAGGATGATCCCGAGGAATTTGGGCGCAGGCGTGATTTTTTTCTCGGTCAACTCTTCAGAGATGGCACTATTGCCCTCCAGCCTGAGCAGCCAGCAGCGATGCATCTGACCACGGTCGCAGAAATGCGGGCTGAGCTAGGCACCGCGTTCGAGGAAATCGCCCTGGTGGGCGTAGAATCCTTCGCGAGTAAGATCATTGGGAGGCGAGCTTACCTGCATGCAACGCCAGCTTCAAGGCAAGTTCTTCTCGACTTAGTTGAGCGGACAGGCACGACCCCCGAAGGTCTTGGAGTGACCAGTCACTACTTCTATATCGGACGGAGCGCAAAGCCATGTGCGGGATGAGTCGTGCTCGGTAAACACTTCTCTCTGCACCTGCCGTTTTTGCTGATTTCAGGCTTCTCTCCTCTGATCGAACCTCTTCGAGGGAAGATGGCAGGGTTCCCTGTTACGTCTTGCAGCACACAGCTCCACCAAACCAGTCGGAGAACCAGGACATGCCTGAAAATGGTCGCGTCTCTGACACATCTCAGGTATACTTGTGACAGATCAGAGCAAGAGACACGCGATGCCAGTACGACTCAAAGGAAGACTATCGATGGCCCGATCCCGAAGCGTGCATCGAACCGTTGAGAGGAAGGAAACGTATGAGAGCAGTTGTCTACGACCGGTATGGGCCTCCGGATGTTCTGCGACTCGAAGACGTCGAGCGGCCTGTCCCCAAAGAGGACGAAGTCCTCGTCAAGATCCATGCCACGGTGGTCACCCGAGCGGACTGCGCGACGCGAGAAGCCAACCGACGCAGCGGCCTGGCTGTCACGCTCCTCAGCCGCGTCATCTCGGGCGTCCGCCGACCAAAGCAACCGATCCTCGGCACTGAGCTGGCAGGCGTGGTCGAAGCCGTTGGCGCAGCCGTCAACGAGTTCGCGGTCGGTGACCACGTCTTCGGCAGCAGTGGGTTCCGGTTCGGGGCGTACGCGGAGTTCATCTGCATGCCCGAGAACGCCCGAATCGCGCTCATGCCGACCGGTATGAGCTTTGAGAAGGCTGCGGCGATCTGCGACGGGGGACTCAATGCCTTGTGGTGCCTGAGACTGGCCAATCTCCGGGAGGGGCAGAAGATCCTCATCTACGGTGCATCCGGGGCCATTGGCACCGCAGGGGTTCAACTGGCCAGGTCCTTCGGCGCAGACGTCACTGCGGTGTGCAACACGAAGAATCTTGATCTCGTGGCATCGCTGGGAGCCGACCGGGTGATCGATTACACCCAGGAAGACTTCACCAAGAACGGCCAAACGTACGATGTCATCTTCGATGCAGTCGGCAAACACTCGTTCAGGCGCTGCAAAAGCCGACTTGCGCGGGGCGGCAGCTACCTGGCAACCGACGGGCTCCAGAATCTCCTCCTGGCGCTGTGGACCTCGAGGATCGGAGAGAAGAAAGTGCTCTTCTCGATCCCACCTCGTTACACTCAGAAGGATGTCCTCTTCCTCAAGGAGCTCATCGAGGTGGGGAAGTACCGGGCGGTCATCGATCGGTGTTACCCGCTTAAGGATGTGATCGAGGCGACCCGGTACGTCGAAACAGAGCAGAAGACCGGAAACGTTGTCCTCATAGTGAGCGGCGACCACAAATGATTCATTTTTTAACTCTTCTAGTCATGAACTTTGCGCCATTTTATGAGTATAGCCCAAATTTGGTGATAAGGTCTTCAATAAATTCGCCGATGCCATAAATCTGGGCTTGAAAAGATGAGAAGCTAGGAGGATAAGCTCTTCATTTTATCAAAATTGTGCCAGACCCATAAATTATGTTAAATGACAAAATGGGCTTCCATTGTAATTTCAGAAAAAGACTACTGCGTTGCAAAAAAATAGGTAAATCAGGTGTTTTTTGTTCTCATCCTTCTCACGAGAACGCATCCAACTTTTCCCAAGGCTCCCCCAAGGAGTCCGAGGACTCCTCCCATGATCGCTCCGAGGACTACTAAATGGCCCAGCGCTCCAGCCAGAGTTTGATAGGCAACATAGACCGCCATGTTTGGGGTTCCGCTTGTTGCTCCTCTTGCTGACCATTCAGCAAGATTGAGCGGGTCATGCAAGAGCAATGGCATGCCAATGACCACAAAGATCAAACCCGTCAAACACGCGACAGCTCCACTGCTCAATCCACTCCACAATCCTGTGCGTATGCCAGTACGGATGTTATGTGTCTGATATGTCCATGTAATGCTCGCTCCCAGGAGGATGAGCGCGATTGCTATCCAAAAGAGGTCGTCGAGAATATCACGGAGGGGAAGTCCAGGCGTAAGGATATTATTCATACTTATTTCAGTTGTCCATAAGAGCCCGGCACTAAGTCCCAACGCAATACTCTTCTGAGAGGAGGACTCTCCCTGAAGCTGCATGCTTCCGCGGCAGAAAAAGAGAGCACTATTTATCGCAAGCAAGAGAACCAATGCCCCGAAGGCTTCCACTGCTTGCGTTCCGAGAGGCCAGTCTGTTCCTCTGTAGAGCAAGAAGACGCTCAGTACCAGCAGCAGACTCCCTAGAAGGCTTATTCTCAGAATGGTACTACTCGTCATTTTCCCGTCCTTTAACGATTTTGCCCAGATACCCCCCGAATGTGCCACATATCCCTCCGGCAAGCAGAGAAAAAGTTATCCCAACGATTGTCGCTCCCACAGCATCCTGGATAATAAATTCATCAATACTACTCAAGCCACTCCGATGAAAATCGAAAATCATAAAGGCATTCTGTCGGATGATACTCATAAAGGCAAACGTGATGAGAAACAAAGCACTTATACCAATACCAATGCTCAACAAGCCAGTGCAAAGGCCGGCATAAGTTCCCATTTTCAACTGGCCTGTTTTGCGAACAGCGATATAGCCGGCTACGCTGGTAAAAATGGCCACAATCAGGAGAATACTGTTATTTAACAGGCTGTTCAAGGTCAGATTCGCTGGGGCAAGATTGTTGATGAGGTTGTATCCAATGTGGATGATCCCAAGCAGAATCCCAAAGAGGATGCCTTGTTTTATCCAAACGTTGTTCATCGATGTGCTCTCTTTCAAAACAGCTAATTGCTCTCGGAGAATGCCTCTCACTTCATCACTCACGACCCCAAACCAGAAAGGGACTTCTGCCTGTTGTCCAGACTCAACAACATCGGCATAGTAATCTTTGAACGTTTGCACCATTTGCGGGCCAAATGCATATTTGTATCCCTGTGGATACAATGTCAGTAAAAAAGCATAAAGCCGTGTAGCTTTTTCTTTGCTGGATTCTCTCCTCATAAGTTTACTTGTCCTGACAGCCTTGGGATAAGCTGGCGTTCTTGCATTAAGCGAACGGTTTCCACATAGCGCTGCATTTCCGCGCCAAGAGTTTGTCTTCCACGCTCAGTCAGCCGATAATATTTTCTGCGTTCTTTGTCAGGATCGACTCGCTCACCTCCATCCTCGATAAGCCCATCAGTGAGCATGCGTTTGATGGAACCGTACAACGTTCCATTGCCCATCGTGATTTTTCCCTGGGTGTCCTGCTTGACCTGTTTCATGATTTCATACCCGTGCTTTTCCCCAATTGCCAGGGAGAGAAGGATATAAAAAACAGCAGGAGTTAATGGTGTGCCATCTTCTTCCGTTTTCATAGAGCAATTATAGGTCCGTGGCGGACCTATTGTCAAGGGGCAAAAGAGAGATATCTTCACTTTTTCGGGGTGCTCCTGGAACATTCTGGCTATGAAATGAGCACTTTTCAGTCAATCGTGCTCATTTCATTTCGGAGTTATGATAGGATTCTCACATTTTGTAGCGCCATATCAGAACATTTTTTATCCAGTCGCTGCTCTGTAGCAAAATAGAATTCTACGAGTAGAGGAGGCTCACTTTTGGGGTTTTCGGGAAAAAGATGCTTCTGTTCATTAAATTATTAGGAGCAATGAAACATCCGAGGGTGGAACAACCTTGTTTCCGAGTTGTTCCACCCTTGTCTCGTCGCTCTCCTGAGATCCTCCGGCTTGAAAAGCGCAAGTGTTCGGACCAGCCTTCTCTCAGTTGCTTTCGCCTTCAAGATGCAAACACTTCACCGTTGGGGCCGTCACAGTTAGTCCATCTCCGGGCAGAGCACCAAAAAGCTTCTGCAACACCTCTGCTGTGACCACAGAGGCCAGTCCTGCGACTATGAACGTTTGTGCGGGTCTGAGAGACCCAGCCAGTGGCTCGTCTCGCTGAACTAGAGAAAGACAGCACAGATGTTCAAAGCACGCAAGAGATCCCTCGCCTGAAAAGCCTGGTCTTCTGTAATCGGCCTCCTACGGAGTTGCTTGTGCCACATGTTCCTGCAATGTGGAGAATTCGCTGGTGAGTTGAGGTCGCACGATAAGCAAGGGCAGTCGGGTTGTCCCCAGGATGCGCTCGGGAATACTGCCCATAACCCAGCGCGCGAGTCCGCTTCTTCCATGGGTGGTCAATGCGATGATATCGCTGCTCTCGGTAATCCCCGCAAGCCCGCTCCCTTCTCCCGTTTCAGCGATACTGATCAGCGTTTCGGCAGTATCCAGGCTGGAAGCAATGGAGCAGGTGATGTGTACATTGGTCTGGCTGGCAAGCTGCTGCTGGATGCTCTGGAGGTAGGTTTGCGCATCCTGTTTCGCCTGTTGCCCGGCCCTGGCAAAAGCATCGTCCTGACCGCAATCAAAATCGGTGGGGAAAGGAAGAGAACGTACCAGGTGCACTGCTCCGGGAAGTGGTGTAGACAGGATCTCGCTCAGCCTGGCCGCCGGGAGCAGCGCGTTTTCCGCCAGGAGAGAGCCATCCAGGGCGACCATGACACGAACCGGGCGAATGCCGTGAGGGGGCAGGGCCATTGGCCAGCCAGCGTGCAGAATCAAAACAGGTATGGGACTGTGGCGCGCGACCTTTTGCGCAACACTGCCCAGCGCCCAGTGGGTAATCCCGCTGCGCCCATGGCTGCACATCACGATCAAATCCGCCTGTGAGGACTGGGCTTTCTCCAGAATAGCCTGAGCGGGAAGATCCTCGACAACTTCTCTGGTGACTTTGATGCCTTTTAATTCTTCAGAACTGGCCAGCGCGGCTAATTCTGCTTCCTGTTCCTGATGTACTGCTATCCTACTGTCCACCTGCATCAGACCTGTTTCCATCTGCCAGGTGAAATTGAGAGGGAGATGCATAACACTGAGTAAGAGCAGCGATCCGCCAGAATCGCGCGCGATTCTGGCGGCGACGGGCAGTGCCTGCCTGGCTCGTTCGGACCCGTCAAGAGGGACGAGAATACGTTGGAACATCTTCTTTCTCCTTGTACCGACCAGTTTCTTTCTGGTCATCTTCTTTTTGTGCAGCTTCCTCATGTTCAAGATCAGACAAGCTGACTGTCTTTGAGGGATGGACAACAAGCAGCGGCAAGGTGCTGCCATGGAGGACACGTTCAGTCACACTGCCCAGGAGCCAGCGCTGAAGTCCACTGCGCCCATGCGTTGCGAGCGCGATCAACTGGCTGGCTTTGTGCATTCCAATGCCCTTGCCATATTCAGCAGTTTGAATCAGAGCATCAGCGACGTCTTTGCATTCCTCGACTGACCAGGAGAAATGCAGGCCGAAGGATGCCGGGAGTTCTCGTAGCAGCCGTGCGTGGACCTCTTGGAGGTAGTTACCCGCTTCCTGGAGTGCTTCGTGACGGAAATTGAAGTCGGAGTCCAGCATATACCCGAACTCTTTCTCGACCATAGGCATGTCAACCAGTTGCAGCAGATGGATCTCTCCCTCTCCCGGTTCACTTAGCGCTGCAACAAGCTGAGCGGATGGCAGGAGAGTGGCCTCGGCGTATGGCGATCCATCGAGCGCGACAGTCACGCGGAATGGGTGGGCGATCTTGAGTGGTGCCTGCGGGCTCTGCGCACGTAAGAGCAAAACGGGCACGGTACTGTGGCGCAGTACTTTGTGAGACGTGCTGCCCAGAGCCCAGCGCTGGAAGCCAGTGTAGCCGTGGCTACCCAGCACAATCAGATCGATCTCCTGCTCTTGAGCCACATCGAGAATAAGCTGCGCGGGCTGGCCAGAAAAGACGGCCATGCGCGTCTCGATGCCGTCCGCTTCAAGCTTGTGTGCCTGTTTTGCCAGGTAGGCCGTCGCGTTGACCAGGCTTCTTTCCTGCACTTTTCGCAGGTAGAGTGTGGAACTCGCTGAATACAGACCCAGGCCAGTCAGGGGAGGAACCGCCTGGAGCAGCAGGAGCGAGGCTCCCGAAGTCTTTGCGAGCCGCGCGGCCATCGGGATGGCCTGTTCAGCGCGCTGGGAGCCATCGAGAGGAACCAGAATATGTTCAAACATAGGTCATTTCCTTTTGCTGCTCGGATTAAGCACTGCATCAGTTCTTCGGTGGAACTGTCACTCGGCTGAGTGAGCATTCGCGGCTGATGCTCTTCTTCTATGGAAAGCATAATGGTTGGTGTTCACAAACGCGTTACAGGAATCTCTCGCAGGCTCACAAAGAGATCACAATCTGGCTTTGGGCGGGCTTGAGGCATTGGCAATAGAGGTTTGATCATTCCTAAGACAAAAATCCGTGAATAAAGCAATGCAAGAGAAAAACCCGCACGCGGAGAACATGGCATGGTTCTCCGCGCGCAGGTTGTATAAGGGCTTTCTCAGCCGGCGAAATCTACACTGTTCAACCTACACGTTGGCTAACTCTTTGACTTTGATCGGAATCTGTTTTGGCAGAGCCACTGCGGCCTTTGGCATGCGCAGGGTCAGGATGCCGTGTTCATAGGTTGCTTCAATGTGCTCGATGTCGAGAGGAACGGGCAGACTCATCGCGCGATACCTCTCGCTCTGGGTGATTTCCCGCCGCACAAAGGTGCCTTTCTCGGTCGTTTGCTCCTGTTTTTGATCTGCACGGATAGTGAGCACATCTCTTTCCACCTGAACGTGGATCTGCTCCGGCTTGACGCCCGCCAGCGCCGCTTCGACGACCAGTTGCTTGTGATCGAGCGTCTCATAGACATTCACAGGAAACATCTTCCCGCTCGCAATCTCAAAGCGTGGACCAACAAAGCTCTCTTCAAAAAGGCGATTTACTGCCTCGCGGAGAGGCATCAACGCGTCAAATGTCTCATACTGCTGTATCATAGACTCTCTCCTTCACTGGGATAAAACCAGAAGTATCTCTATCCAGTGGCTCGTTGCCATCGGATGGAGACCAGAGAATCACCATCGCTTCTCATCTTGATCTCCACCTGAGAGGGTACAACAGGCGTATCACAGCAGTTTTACAAAAGCCGGTTGTTTTCTCACAGGCGCCTCACACTTTTTCTGCTTCAACGCTTGTTTGCGCCTGCGTCTTCTTCGAGTGAAACTCGCGAGCAATGACATCAGCCGGGCGAACGACCAGGAGCGGAAGCCTGGTTGCGTGGAGTACGCGGTCGGTGATACTTCCTGTCACCCATTTCTGGACTCCTTTGAGGCTGTGGGTGGTCATCGCGATCAGGTCGCAGTGTTCAATCCTACCTGATTCGGGCGTCTCTTCGCCGTCTTCCGCTACTCTGGCGATGCCTTCGGCAATATCGCTATCCACCGAGATCGACCAGGTAATTTTTGGCTGGAGAGCTGGTGTGAGCTGCTCCCGCACTGTTTCACGAGTCTGCTGACCAAACGTGTCCAGGTTTGCGCTGGCTTCGCGCAGCAGGCTTTCCCTCTCACTCACACTCGCTTCTTCGGGCAAAACCATCATCTGAAGCAGATGGAGAACCCCTTTGCCCGGTGAGGAGAGCGCGGCAACAAGCTCGGCGACTGGCACGATAGCGTCTTGCTCGTGAGTCGCCAGATCCAGCGGAACCAGCGCACGCACAACGGTGGAACCATCAGCGTGGAAATGGGTATGCAGCGGATCCGCCTCGCGCATGATCAGGACTGGCGCGGGTGCGTGGTGCGCCACTTTCTCCGCGACGCTGCCCAGTAACCACTGGATAAAGCCAGTATAACCGTGACTGGCCATGACAATCAGGTCAACAGACTGTTCCTGGGCCACCTGAAGAATTTTCTCTGAGGGATTTCCTGAAACAACCTGTTTCTCAACAGCTGCCATTCCGGTCAGATGGGTGCGCTGAATCAGCCGGGCCAGATAGGTCTGACCTTCAAGAAGAATATCCTCGATGGTGCCAGGGGGAATAAAGGCTCCGCCGAAGCCATATGCCATTGCTTCCTGCGTGGTATTCACAACATGTAAAAGAAGAATGGTCCCTTCCGATGCTTGAGCCAGGTGAGCAGCGATAGGCAAGGCCTGCTCGGCGCGGGTCGAGCCGTCAAGGGGGACCAGGATGCGCTTGAACATGAGATGCTCCTTTCGTCGCAGGCTAAATAAGGCCTGCTTTTGCTTCTGTCTTGAAAATACAAGAGGTTTCTCACAAAAGGATCACGTCCCCCAGTTCTCCCGTCACAATCCACTCACAGTTCTGGTGGTCAGGCTGAGAAAGTGAGATGCCAGATACGCTTCTTTGTTGTGATGCATTTGTGAGATATGGGTGTGCCTTTGTGACGAAAAAGATACTTCCCTGGCTGTATACTCCTGCCAGGTATCCTGAAGATGACAAATAAAACAACGCAACGCCTGACGCAAAAGAGAGGAGCGAGAGAGATAGATGCATGAAGGGGCAATGATGCAAACAGTGGTCACAACCATCCTGAATTCACTGGAAAAAACGCATGGAGGCCGCGTCACCCATATCCAACTGGAGTTGGGAACCTCTGAACACTTCACCGAAGAAGCAGTACGCCAGTACTTCCAGATGCTGACTCAAGATACGCCTGCTGCTGGGGCCGAACTTGATCTGATCTGGCTCCCGGCAA
This sequence comes from Ktedonobacteraceae bacterium, assembly GCA_036384215.1. Taxonomy (GTDB): domain Bacteria; phylum Chloroflexota; class Ktedonobacteria; order Ktedonobacterales; family Ktedonobacteraceae; genus Paraktedonobacter. The sequence goes on from DASVMX010000206.1 coordinate 10,242, forward strand.
TCTACCAGTGCCTGTCCTGCTTGCGACGTTTTGAAAGCACCTCATCAACGGGGATCTGTCCTCACTGTGGAGAGGTCGGGCTGGAGGTAGCCCATCGGGATGGCTGCGATATTCGCCAGATCGAGATCGTCCTGCCAGACACATACGCGGTTGAAGATTGACAGACAATGAACTGCTCTGTATCAGCGAATGCTCGTGAGACAATGTGTGAAAAGAGGTATCACATGACACAATCCGCGCCAATCCTTTCACCTGAGGAAAAAAGAAGGCGCATGATCATTGCGACCATGCGCAAGAATGGCTACGCGCCCGATGCGTTGATAGAGACGCTGCACACGGTCCAGAATGCCTATGGGTACCTGGATAGAGCCGAGCTGCGTTTTGTAGCCAGCGAGCTCCATCTACCACAAAGCCTGGTCTATGGAGTAGCAACCTTTTATCACGCTTTTACCTTAAAGCCAGAAGGGCGCCATCGTTGTATTCTGTGCCAGGGAACTGCCTGCTATATCAAAGGCAGCCAGGCGATTCTCCAGGCGGTGACCAAAGCCTACCAAGTCACTCCCGGCGAGACGACAGAAGACGGAGAGATCTCGCTGTTGACAGCTCGCTGTCTGGGATCGTGCAGTCTGGCGCCAGCAGCCATTCTGGACGAAGAGGTCGTGGGGAACCTGACGCCTGAGTGCACGCTGGCGACGTTGAAAGGGTGGGCAAAATGACGCTCCAATCCTTAATCCCTGATGATTTGCCCAGAGTGGCCGCCGCCGAACAAGCTGCCGCCGCTGAACGTGAGTATACGATCCACGTGTGTATGGCGGCGGGCTGTCTCTCGCAGCACAGCGACCAGGTGAAACAGCGCCTTGAGCAGCAACTCCAGGCCAGCGGGCGCGAGCACTGTTGTGTCAAGGGTGTGGGCTGCATGGGCCTGTGCAGCGCCGGGCCGCTGGTCTCTGTGCGCCCTGCGGGCACGCTTTATCGCGCTGTGACACCAGATGATGCCCCGGAGATTATCGAGAATCTCGGTGTCGCGCCAGTCGAGCGGCTGGTCTGTCCAACGAATAGACCTTTCTTCACGCAGCAAACCAAAATTGTGCTGGCAAACTCTGGCGAGATCGATCCTGAGCGGCTGGAAGAATGCCTGGCTGCTGGCGGCTATCAACAATTGGCTCATGCTTTAACCCAGCTTACCCCTGTACAGGTGATTGAGCAGGTCACGCGCAGCGGCCTGCGAGGTCGTGGAGGAGCAGGCTACCCAACCGGCTTGAAGTGGAGTACCGTCGCCAAAGCAGGTGGGAACCAGAAATATGTCATCTGCAATGCGGACGAGGGCGATCCAGGGGCCTTTATGGACCGCAGCGTCCTGGAGAGCGATCCCCATCGCGTGTTGGAGGGCATGGCTATCGCCGCCTACGCGATTGGAGCCAACGAGGGATACATTTATATTCGCGCGGAATACCCGTTGGCCATCAAGCGCCTGCAAACAGCTATTCGCCAGGCCGAACGGGCGCAATTGTTGGGCCGCAGCATCCTGGGAACATCTTTCCACTTTCATATCCATCTCCGCCTGGGCGCGGGAGCCTATGTGTGCGGAGAAGAGACGGCGCTGATTGCCAGTATTGAGGGCAAGCGCGGCCAGCCGCGCCCGCGCCCGCCGTACCCGGCTGAGAGCGGCCTGTGGCGATCTCCGACGCTGATCAACAATGTGGAGACCTTCGCGAATATCGCGCCGATCATCGGGTGCGGACCAGAGTGGTTCGCGAGCATTGGAACCGAGCGCAGTAAAGGCACCAAGGTCTTCGCGCTGGCCGGCAAGATCGCCAATACTGGCCTGATCGAAGTACCAATGGGTACGCCCCTGCGTCAGATCATCAATGAGATTGGCGAGGGTATCCCCGGCGGACAACGTTGCAAGGCAGTGCAGACGGGTGGCCCCAGCGGCGGCTGCATTCCCGCCGAGTACCTGGATACCCCGGTTGATTACGAGTCCCTCGGCGCGCTGGGGTCCATTATGGGTTCAGGCGGCATGATTGTGATAGACGAGCGCTCGTGTATGGTCGATGTGGCGCGCTTCTTTATGGAATTCAGCATGTCGGAATCGTGTGGCAAGTGCGTGCCCTGCCGCGTTGGAACCGCGGAGATGCATGAATTGCTGGCCCGTATCGGACAGGGGCGAGCAACCCTGGCGGACCTGGAACTGCTCCAGGAACTGTGCGAGACGGTAAAATATACCAGCCTGTGCGGTCTGGGGCAGGCCGCGCCGAACCCGGTCCTCAGCACGCTGCGCTACTTCAAAGACGAATACCTGGCGCACATTACCAACCATGTCTGCCCGGCTGGCCAGTGCCAGTTTGAAGAAGCGGAACTGCTGGCCATTGAAGAACAGGGGGTGCAGCTATGACAGTCTCGGAACGTGTGAAAACGCTGGTGATTGACGGGCGCGATGTCAGTGCGCGCGAAAGTCAGACGATTCTAGAGGCCGCGCAGGAGGAAGGAATTTTCATTCCGACGATGTGTCGCCTGGAAGGATTATCCGAGGTAGGGGCGTGCCGCCTTTGCCTGGTGGAAGTCAAGGGCAGTAATAAGCTGCTGCCGGCCTGTGTGACCAGGGTGGAAGAGGGCATGGAGGTGCAGACGCGTACCGCGCGCCTGGACCGCTACCGGCGCACGCTGCTTGAACTGCTGTTTGCCGAGGGGAATCACATCTGCGCGGTCTGTGTGGCCAACGGGCACTGCGAACTGCAAACCATGGCTCAGAAGCTGGGCATGGACCATGTGCGCGTGCCCTATCGTGCGCCGCGCCGCACTGTCGATGCCTCGCACGCGCGCTTCACGTTTGATGCGAACCGCTGCATTCTGTGTACCCGCTGTGTGCGCGTCTGCGACGAAATCGAGGGCGCGCACACCTGGGATATCATGGGCCGCGGCGTGGAGAGCCGCGTCATCGCGGATCTGAACGAGCCGTGGGGCGAGGCAACGTCTTGCACCAGTTGTGGCAAGTGCGTACAGGTCTGTCCAACGGGAGCGCTGGTCGAGAAAGGCAAAGCGGTCGCGGAATCGGTCAAGCGCCCCAACTTCCTGCCGTATCTGAAAAGAACGCGAGGGCAGCACTCATGAACACCCCCTTGACGAAAAAAGTCTCGGTCGCGACCGTCTGGTTGGACGGCTGTTCGGGCTGCCATATGTCGCTGCTCGACATGGATGAGCGGCTGGTTGAACTGGCTGCCTCCATTGCGATCGTCTATGGCCCGCTGGTCGATACCAAGGTCTTCCCGCAAGAGGTCGACCTGACGCTGGTTGAAGGCTCAGTGAGCAGCGAAGAGGACCTGACGAAGATCAAGCTTATCCGCCAGCATACACGCGTCCTGGTTGCCATGGGCGATTGCGCAGTGACCGGCAATGTGCCTTCGCTGCGCAACCCTATAGGCCCTGAGAAGCTCTTGAAGCACATCTACCTGCCGCACGCGCCGGAAGAGATTGTGCCGCGCCTGTTGCCCCGCGTTCTACCGGTTCACCAGGTGGTGAAGGTCGACGCGTTTCTGCCCGGCTGCCCCCCTTCCGCTGATGTGCTCTACTATGCAATCACCGAACTGCTGGCCGGGCGCGTGCCTGATCTGCAAGACAAGACCCGCTTTGGAAAGTGAGAGAAGAGATGTCGCAACGTATCATTATTGACCCGATCACCCGTATCGAGGGCCATGCCAAGATCACGCTTCAGCTCAACGCGGCGGGGAAAGTTGAAGACGCCCATTTTCATGTCACGCAGGTGCGCGGCTTTGAAAAGTTTTGCGAGGGACGCCCTTTCACAGAGATGCCCTCGCTGATGGCGCGTATCTGTGGAATCTGCCCGGTCAGCCATCTCATCGCTTCCAGCAAGGCCTGCGACGCGCTGCTGGCTGTCCAGATCCCATCTACCGCCGTCAAGCTGCGCCGGATCATGAACCTCGCGCAGATCATGCAGTCGCACGCGCTGAGCTTCTTCTATCTCTCAGTGCCCGACCTCTTGCTGGGGATGGATGCCAATCCCGCACAACGCAATATCTTTGGCGTACTGGCGCAGCATCCAGAGATGGCGCGCGATGGCATCCGCCTGCGCTCCATCGGCCAGCAGATGATCGAACTACTGGGTGGCAAGCGCATCCACCCGGCCTGGGTCGTGCCCGGCGGGGTCAGCGAGCCTCTCGCGGCTGAGACGCGAGATCAGATGCTGGTGATGCTGCCCGAAGCGCGCGAGATCACCCTGCGCGCGCTTGCCTGGCTCAAAGGCGCGCTGGGCCGGTATCGAGAAGAGATTGCCAGCTTCGCGAATTTTCCTTCGCTTTTCCTGGCCCTGGTCAACGAGCGGAATGAACTGGAACACTACGATGGTTTCTGGCGGCTGATTTCCTCGAATGGCCGCTGCGTCGCGGACCATCTCGATCCGCACCAGTACCAGAACTATATTGAAGAGAAGACCGAGAACTGGACGTATCTCAAGTCACCGTTTTACAAGCCGCTTGGTGAGAAGGAGGGGATGTATCGCGTCGGGCCTCTGGCACGACTGCTGGTGAGTGAGCGCTGCGGCACCCCTGCGGCGGATCGCGAGCGCGAGGAGTTTTTGAGTACCTATGGTGAGGCATGGACCAGCTCGTTTTTCTACCATTATGCGCGTCTGATCGAGATCCTCTACGCCGGCGAGCGTATGGAGCAACTCCTGCGCGAGCCGGATATCTTGAGTCCGCGGGTGCGCTCGCACGCAGAGCCTAACCAGTTGGAAGGTATCGGGGTAGCGGAAGCGCCGCGCGGCAGTCTGATCCATCACTATACCATCGATGAGCACGGGCTGATCCAATCAGCCAACCTGATTATCGCGACCGGGCATAACAACCTGGCCATGAACCGCGGTGTGCTGCAAGTAGCACAGCATTTCATCAAAGACGAGCACATCAGCGATGGCATGCTCAACCGCCTGGAGGCTGTCATTCGTGCTTTTGATCCCTGCCTGAGTTGTTCGACCCACGCGCTGGGCGAGATGCCGCTGCATGTGCAGGTGCTCGATGTCGCTGGTGAGGTCGTCGATGAGCGTATCCGCTAACCCGCGCCCGCTGCTTCTGGGGATTGGTAACCCGCTGCGTGGTGATGACAGCCTGGGCAGAATTGTGGCGGGACAACTTGCTCAGGCCGGCGACCTGGAATGCGAGGTCCAGGTCGTTTACCAGCTTACACCGGAACTGGCGGAGTCCATGGCGGCAGCCTCTCTTGTGGTGATGATCGATGCCAGCCGGGAAGGGGATCCGGGTGATATACGCGTTCGCCAGATCTCCCCAACTTTCCCAGCGCCAGGAGCGATCGGCGTCCACCACGTCACGCCTGACGAGCTTGCAGCCCTCACTGTAGTGATCTATGGGCACTGCCCGCCAGTGATGGTCATCAGCATAACGGGCGCGGATTTCAATCTAGGCGAACAGCTCTCGCCATCTGTAACTCGGGCGATCTTTCTTGTCGGCGCAAGAATACGCCAGATCCTTCGTTCTGGCAAAGGAGAATAAGATCATGATGCCTTCTATGATGTTCGAGCCAGGGTTTGACCTGTTTTTCTGGGTGATCTTTCTGGCACTGTTCAGCCTGTTTGTGCTAGGGGTCCTTCTCCGGGCTGCTTGGAACGAGCAGAGAGAGCCACGGGCCGTTGGTGGGAAGGATTGTGCTCAGCCGCACGCGGCCTATGAGCAGGGGTATCGAGCGCCTCAACAGGCGCAGGAACCTGGGCCGGAAGACGAGCACGCGTTTGTCTTTGCCCCGGAACAGACAGAACAGTCGCATTATGAGCAGGAGGAGATAGTACAACAACGATAAGAAGGCAAGCTATCTTGAGCGCGTGATTTAGACGCCTTTCCATTCTCTCGTGTGCGAAAAGGAGATGGCTTGTCTTCTTATTGCCGTTTGTGAAGGCCATATTGATAGTTGACGTTTGTTTGTGATTTGTTTGAGAGGGTATTCACAGGTGCTGTGACGAGAATGAGAGCGTGTATGCGTAAGATGTTCCTGTCGGCACAACTGCTGGCGAAAGAGCGCCGCTGTACAGACGACCCTAGAAAAGGAGCCAGACCATGTATGCCAGTCAGTCCTCTCTTCCTGCGGCTGAGGATCTCGAACAGGCGCGAGAGCCGGGCGAGATTCAGCGCAGGCGCGTGCTTGTTCAGGGAATAGTGCAGGGTGTTGGTTTTCGCCCGTTTGTCTATGCCCTGGCCAGGCGCTATTTGCTGGCGGGCTTTGTTCTCAATGATAGCACGGGGGTGACGATTGAGGTTGAGGGTTCTGCTCGTCATCTGGGGCAATTTATCGAAACTCTCTGTCGCGAAGCGCCGCCGCTGGCGCGTATCGACTTGCTGCACACAGAGCCCCTTTCCGCGCGAGGCGAGTCGGATTTTGCGATTGTACATAGCCAGGCAGGAACAGCACCGCGTCACGCGCTAATTTCGCCCGATATTTCCGTCTGCGATGCCTGTCTGCGTGAACTCTTTGATCCAGCAGACCGGCGCTATCGCTATCCCTTTATCAACTGCACCAACTGCGGACCACGCTTCACTATTATCCAGGATGTGCCTTATGATCGTGAGAAGACGACCATGCGCGTTTTCCCCATGTGTCCTGCCTGCCAGCGCGAGTACGAGGATCCGCTCGATCGGCGTTTTCACGCGCAGCCAAACGCCTGCCCGGTCTGTGGCCCACAACTCTCATTCAATGTCTGGCATCTCCTGGAGGGTGAGCAAACCAGTGACGTGGCAGATCCGCTGGTGCAGACTACACTCGCGCTCGCGGGCGGAGCGGTTCTGGCGATCAAAGGTCTGGGCGGCTATCACCTGGCCTGCGACGCCTTGCATGACGGAGCGGTGAGAAGGTTGCGTCAGCGTAAGCAGAGGGAAGCAAAACCGTTCGCGGTGATGGTACCCGACCTGGCTACTGCCATGCAGATCTGCGAGGTGAGCCTTGAAGAGGCGACCTTGCTCCAGGACCGGCGCCGACCGATCGTGCTTTTACAGCGCAAAGAAGACAGCCTTGTTTCTGACGAGGTCGCACCCGGATGCGATACGCTGGGCGTGATGCTACCCTATACCCCGCTGCATTATCTCCTGCTGCATGACTATGCGAACGTGCTGGCCTCTGCCCAGCCAGTAGTACTGGTTATGACCAGCGGCAACCTGAGCGAGGAACCGATTGTCTACCGCGACGAAGAAGTGGAAGCGCGGCTGGCCACGATTGCCGATGGCGTTTTGTCGCACAATCGCGCCATTCATATGCGCTGCGATGATTCGGTCGCGCGCGTCACGGGCCAGGGTCCGCAATTGTTTCGCCGTTCGCGGGGGTACGCGCCGGAGCCACTGCCATTTGCCTGGGGGCGAGGTGTGCCGTTACTGGCCTGCGGGGCACATCTGAAAAATACCTTCTGCCTGGTCAAGGAGAAGCAGGCGTTTCTCAGTCACCATATCGGCGACCTGGAAAATCTGGAAACACTGCTCTCATTCCGTGAAGGTATCGCGCATTTCCAACAACTTTTTGCTATCCAACCTGAAGTGCTGGCCTATGATCTGCATCCTGAATACCTGGCGACCAAATACGCGCTGGAGAGCGCTATTCCTCATAAAATAGGTGTCCAGCACCATGAGGCGCATATCGCCAGCGTGATGGCCGAGTATGGGTTGACCGAGCCGCTGATTGGCATCGCTGCTGATGGCACTGGCTATGGCACGGATGGCACGATCTGGGGCGGCGAGATCTTTGTCGGCGATCTGCGCCGTTTCGAGCGCCGCTATCACCTGGCAACCATCCCGCTGCCTGGCGGTGAGCAGGCAGTCAGGCAGCCGTGGCGCGTTGCCGCAGCCTACCTGGCCAGGGCGTATGGTGATGATTTTTTTGATCGTGCTCTCCCGTTCACGCGCCAGCTGGATCGGCGGAAGTGGCATACTCTGGCGCAGATGATCGAGCGTGGCCTCAATAGTCCGCAGACCTCCAGCATGGGTCGGCTCTTCGACGCCGTGGCCGCATTGCTGGGTCTGCGTCAGAGCGTGTTGTATGAAGGGCAGGCCGCGATTGAACTGGAGACGCTGGCCGCGCGAGTGGCGCAGAAGAGTTGGATCTCGCAGTGTGAGAAGGCATATCCCTTTGTAATCGAAGAGAAGGAGGGGACGCTCAACGTGCTGCCGCTGATTCAGGCGCTGGTCAATAATATGGAACAGGGGCTGGCCGTGCCGCTCATTGCCTGGCGTTTTCACCTTTCCATTGCCCGGATGCTACTGGAAGTTTGTCTACGTATCCGGCGGCAGACGGGTTTGCATACAGTCGCATTAAGCGGAGGCGTTTTTCAGAATCGCCTGGTGCTCGAAATGTTGACAACGTACCTGGAGAAAGAGGCTTTCCAGGTATACATCAATCAACGCGTACCACCGAATGATGGTGGTCTCAGCCTGGGGCAGGCGGCCATTGCTGCCGCGCGCCTGGTTCTCTGAATAAGTGAAAGGAGTACAGCCATGTGCCTGGGTATTCCCGGCCAGATTGTCGAGATGGTGGATGAAACTTTTGAGATTGCCAGGGTGGATGTCTCTGGCGTGAAACGCAGCGTCAGTATCGCGCTGCTTGCGGCGGAGGGGATTAAACCCGGCGATTGGGTGCTGATCCACGTAGGTTTTGCGATGAGCAAGATCGACGAGCGCGAGGCGCAGGAGACCTTGAAGATTCTCAAGAGCATGGACGCGACCTATACCGACGAGTTGAGAATGCTCCACGAGAGTCAGATCGAGTGAAGGGTCATGGAAAGTAGCATGCATTGTACTGATGAACATTGCCTGACGTGCTCCGATGCTCTGCTCTCAGTGCGCGTGCTTGCGCTATGTGAAGAGAGTGGCCTGGCACTGGTTGAGGTTAAGGGACAGCAGGAAGAGGTCGATGTCAGCTTGGTCGAGCAGGTCGCGCCCGGTGATCTGCTGCTGGTTCACGGCGGCGTTGCCCTGGCAAGGCAAATAGCAGACGAGAGAGGGGAAGCATGAAATATATCGATGAATACCGCGATCCCGAGCTGATTACGCGCCTGGCGGACGAGATTGCCTGGCTGGGAACAGACAGGCTGCTCAAGTTTATGGAGATCTGCGGTGGGCATACCCATACGATTTATAAGTACGGCATCGAAGATATTTTGCCGCGCAACATTGACATGGTTCACGGGCCGGGCTGTCCGGTGTGTGTCTTGCCCATGGGTCGTGTGGATGACGCGATTGCCATTGCGCGGACCGAGGGCGTGATTTTCACCACCTTTGGCGATATGATGCGCGTGCCCGGATCACGAGGCAGCCTGCTCGACGCCAGGGCGGAGGGGGCTGATGTGCGTTTTGTCTATTCGCCGTTGGACGCCCTCAAAGTGGCGCGGCAAAATCCCGAGCGCCAGGTGGTCTTCTTCGCCATCGGCTTTGAAACGACCGCGCCGTCTACCGCCGTGACGCTGCTGCGCGCTCAGGCTGAGAAGATCAAGAATTTCTCGATTTTCTGCAACCATGTCGCGGTGGCTCCTGCTATCCAGGCCATTCTTGATTCGCCAGATGTGCGCCTCGATGGCTTTGTTGGCCCTGGCCATGTCAGCATGGTCATTGGTATGGAGCCCTACACCTTTATTGCTCGCGACTATCACAAGCCGGTGGTGATCTCTGGCTTTGAGCCGCTGGACATTGTGCAGTCCGTCTACATGCTGGTCAGGCAGGTTAGCGAGGGCCGGGCGGATGTGGAGAATCAGTATGGGCGCGTGGTGCGCCCGGAGGGCAATCCTGGCGCGTTGCAGGCCATGGAACAAACCATGGAATTGCGGCCCTTTTTCGAGTGGCGTGGTATGGGAACCATCGCAAAGAGCGCGTGGAAGCTGCGCGCGGAATTCGCGGAGTGGGATGCCGAGCTGCGCTTTGCGGTGCCAGGCATTCGCGTGGCTGACCCCAAAGCCTGCCAGTGCGGCGAAGTATTGCAGGGTGCTATCAAGCCCTGGGAGTGCAAGGTCTTCGGCACTTCCTGCACCCCGGAGACGCCGATTGGTACCTGCATGGTCTCGTCCGAGGGTGCTTGCGCGGCATACTATAACTACGGTCGTTTTTCTCTGGCAGCCGAGAGGATCGCCTTGCCAGTTATCGGCGCCCCTGGAGCGGCGCGGAAGGAGCAACTTACATGATACCTCCAATGAACTCGCCGTCCAGGTCCGAGGACGAGCAAAGCTCGCAGGTGTTGGAGAAGATCAAGCGTGTGCGAAAGAATCGGCGTAACAAGTTTTACCTGCGCGATACCCATATCACGCTCAGCCATGGCAGCGGTGGTAAAGCCACGCATAATCTTGTCGAAGGCGTTTTCGGGCCAGCGTTCGCTAATCCGCTGCTGGACCGTATGGATGATGCTGCAACTTTCACAGTGGGCGAACAGTTTCCCCGCCTGGCTTTTACGACTGATTCGTATGTTGTCAACCCGTTGTTCTTTCCTGGGGGCGATATTGGCCGGCTGGCCGTACACGGAACCATCAACGATCTTGCCATGGCTGGTGCCAGACCCCTGTATCTCTCGGCGGGCTTTATTCTGGAGGAGGGTTTCCCGCTTGCCGATCTGCGCCGTATTGTGGATTCTATGGCCTGTGCCGCGCAGGAAGCTGGAGTCGCGATTGTCACGGGCGATACCAAAGTGGTGCAGCGCGGCAAAGCCGATGGCCTGTTTATCAATACCGCGGGCGTAGGTACGCTGCATCCGAACGCGCATCTTGGGCAGGATCAGATGCAGCCTGGGGATGTGGTGCTGCTGAGTGGGCCGATTGGTGATCACGGCTGCGCGATTCTCCTGGCCCGCGAGGCGCTGGACATCGAGAGCGAGATCCAGAGCGATAGCGCGCCTCTGCACACCCTGGTTGCCACTTTGCTGGATACGCTTGGCGACCGGCTTCACAGCCTCAAAGACCCCACGCGTGGCGGCGTGGCTACCTCTCTGAACGAAATGGCTCAGGCCTCCGAGGTCGCGGTCGTCCTCGACGAAGCTGCTATTCCTGTACGCCCTGACGTACGCGGAATCTGCGAGATTCTGGGACTTGACCCGCTGACCATCGCCAATGAAGGCAAACTGTTAGCAGTTGTTTCCCCTGATATGGTTGGGGAGGCGCTTTCCATCATGCGGGCGCATCCATTGGGTAGCGAAGCTGCCATCGTTGGCACCATCCAGGCCGAGCCGTCGGCCATGGTTTTCATGCGCACTGGTATCGGTGGCAAACGCGTCCTGGATATGCTGGTAGGCGATCCTCTGCCACGCATCTGCTGAGTTGCCCTATTATCAAGCGAAGGAGAATCGAAGAGGAGAGCGAGGAGCGGGGGGGGGGGGGGGGGGGGGGG
>DASVMX010000207.1:0-16853 GCA_036384215.1 Ktedonobacteraceae bacterium
AGCAGGGCTGTTGCAAGATCTTTCTCGCCGCCTGCGGCGGCTCGCAGAAAGAGAGAAAAGAGGTTTTTTGCGGGGACTGGCTCCTTGTTCCGAGCGGGCAAGTTGCTTGATCGCACCTTTCTTCGCTCGCTCGGAAAGGAAGCCCCGTCGCTTCATCTGCCCCCGGCAGCGCGTCCCCCGGCAAAGGGCAGCCGCATCCGGGGGATGATGAAGGCAGCCGCATCCGGGGGATGATGAAGGCAGCCGCATCCGGGGGATGATGAAGGCAGCCGCATCCGGGGGATGATGAAGGCGGCTGCCCTTTGCCATCCTGCCAGGCTCATCCCATTCCCGATTTTGCAACCGCCCTGGTTTCCAGAGAGAGGAACCAGCGTGAACTGGCACGCACCATGACTTTGCCGGCGCGGACAATTTGCTGCACGCGCTGGAACTCCCGGCCGGGCTGGGGAAAAGGCTCGAACCAGGTCTGGATAAGCAGTTCTTCACCGAAGCGTGGGCTGTCGATGTATTCGACATCGTAACTGCACGCCGTGAAGCTGGTAGTATCGGGGGAGAGACCTGCGCGGGCGCAGGCATCCCAGGCGGCATCATCCAGCATCTGAACAGCCACGGCGTTGTTGAGGTGGCGCGCGAGATCGACCTGTGAGAAGCTGACCCGCGTGGTGTAGACTTCTGGTTCACTGTCTGGCAGGGGCGGCAAAGCAGCATCTGGCTGCGGCGCGAGCGTTTCACCCGGCAGCCAGATCTCAGCCGTTCTCTCTGGCAAACGTGCCGGGCGCCCTCGCTGATCGACGTAGACCCAGAGCGAACGCGCGGAAATCACCGGCTCGCCCTCCGTCTGGTCCGCGAAATGCGCCTCGTAGCCACGCTGCGCCGTAATACGCGTAAAACCCAGGCCAAAGGTGCGCAAAAGCAGCGGCGTGTGCACTGGAATAGGGACTACGAAAGTAATTGCTGTGCGTTTGATAACCCAGAAGCCATCTCCTCCCAGGTTCGCGTCCTCCGCGTCGCGCGCGGCAATATCCTGCATATACTGAAAAAACGCCCGCGGCGCTACTATCCCATCACACGTGCATTCGTCATAGCGCGCCGTATGCGTTAAAGTAAATTCTCGTCTCATAGCTACTCCTCAATATCTTCTCCCCCATTGTACAACAGCAGCCCTTTTTTTCAAGGAGATGCTATGAAGAAACAGGGCGATGTAAAAGTCCACTCTCGCCGCCTGCGGCGGCTCGCTCAAAAAAAAGCGGTTGTTACGAGGACACCTCGTGCTCCGGCAGGGAACTCGCCGTCCCCTGCACTCCCCTGCTTTTGACGAAAACGCATAAACCCTAATGAAGAAAGTACGATCACATTTACAAGTGTCAGGTCAGCGAAGAAACGCTGAAAGATCTGCTTTAAGATGACTATAAATCACCATATGTTTATGTAATGCATTTATTAATTATTAAATATAAAAATATAGCAGTGTCTCTTGATAATCAATTTTACAGTAGTATATTTAATATGGAAACAAGCCTAGATGTTTCTAAAATTTTAAACATGAACGCCCCTGGACGGTATTCGTGTGCTTTTACGCTCTGAAAGGTAGATACTGATATGGTCATGCATTCTGGCGAAATTGCAGTAGTTTCGCGCAATCCCAACCAACTCGACTTGTTTGTGACGGGCAACGATGGCCGGGTTTATACTTCCTGGTGGAATCAAGGAGCAGACTGGTCGGGGATTAATAACAATTGGCGTGCAATCGGCGGCATCTTTCCTGTGGCAGCACCTGTCTCAGTAGTTTCGCGCAATCCCAACCAGCTCGACTTATTTGTGACAGGCAACGATGGCCGGGTTTATACTTCCTGGTGGAATCAAGGAGCAGACTGGTCGGGTCTTCATGATAGCTGGCGCGCAATCGGCGGCTTCTTTCCTGTGACAGCACTTGTCCATTAGTATTCGATCAGATTTATAGCTCTGGTTCGCTTTTGATAAAAGAGAACTTCATCAAAAGCGAACCAGATTCGTTCCCAGAGTCAAACAACATGTAGCACAGCGATAGCATGGGGAATGAGAACTAAAGGTATGAATGCAAGCTGCTCTGTAGTACACCCAAAACCAGCTTGTATAGAGCAGAGATCGTGGCAGCAAGGCGCTTTCTGCAATTACCGGAATCGCATAGAAACATAACCGAATCGTGTTAAGGCAAACTTTTATGAGCCAGGGATAACATGTCTGGTGTCATATGAGTGATAAAGGAGGGAAAAACATGGCAACTCGACATTGTAATACAAACAGCGAAACAGTAGGGGGCAAGAATGAGTAATCTTTCGACTCAAAGTGGCGCACACGAAGAATGCGACACAACTGGTACCCACGGCATGCTCCTCTTCGGCGACCAGGAGGCACTCTACCTCTCGCATCTGCCGATGTTTACCAGTCCGCACAACTTTCAGGTGATCCTCGAAGTAGGCTTCGACGACGCGATACGAAATACATTCCTCTCCGACCATCAGGCAGATGGAAAGACCATCCACACCTTTGTCCCCGAGCCTTTCCCAATCGTCGACCTTCGCGACCGGGGTTTTGGGAACGGCCCGGCCCGGACGTCTCTCCGAGGCACGATTTTCCATGGCCATTTCGAGCGTGGAGGCAAGCCGATCGCCGAAGACGTCGTGGCAACAGTGCGAGATGTGGTGTACTTCGTCGAACTCGACATCACCGAGAAACACGGGGAAGATTGGGGCTTGTCCTACCAATGCTTCGGACACCCAGGGCGGCTCTACTTCGCCCACACGATTGGGACGCGACCGAATTTTGACCACATCGTCTCGGCTCGGATGATCCCAGGAACGGTGACGAATCCGATGGGGGATCTTACGGGCGCTGATGTCAGTGCTATTGGATACGATCGAACCCAGGAGGTGACGTTTAGCAAACGCCCTGATACTCCACAAGACCGCCTGACTCCTGGCGAGGTCACCAGAGCGGGCTTCCTGGCAACCTTCGGGCCGCCACCTGTCGAATCTCATGGCTTTTTTGTGCAAATAGGAGTCGAAAATGAACTCTATTTTGAGACAAATGATCTGACTTGACCCTGGTGCAGGTTCGGTAGCCAACCTTCTCGTATTCTGAAGAATCGCAGAGAAGAAGTTTAACAGCCTGGAGGAAGTTTTGCATGATCGCGATCACACTCACTATAAAGATCAACCGCTCTCTATGCAATTGTGCGTCTCGTTTTCGCCCCGCCAGTGAAAGGTATGGCCGCCTTCGCCTCTGGTGAAAAAGAGCACATACTCGACATTACTCTTAAAATTGGTTTTCACCACCTGGGGACCGGGATTGGTCTTGACGCCCGGCAGGGAGTATGGTACGATTTTTTTAATGATGACTTGCCGCTCTCTCAGAGCGCTTCGGAGCAACAACCATTCACCTGGCAGGAGGGGAACCCAGATCCTTCTTTTCTTGCACTTTTCCAAAGGGCGAGTATCCGCGTGCCTGTTACACCATCCTGAGTTGCGCTTTGTGTTTTTTCGTTCATTGAGGCGCTGTTTTGCGCAGATGCAATACTTCCGGTCCGTACTGGCAAGCAGTATAATAAGAGAGTTGTTCGCCAGCGCGGAACCAGGATCTATGTACCGTAATTGGTAGAGAGGATATCGATGACGAACAATAATCTTCGTTTCGACGATACCGACAGTATTCTGGTCGAGGACCGTCTCTTCGAGCCGCCGCAGGCGGAAAAAGAGAACTCCAACATCATGGCCTACCTGCGATCAAAGGGCTTCGATAACTACGAGGATTTCTACCAGTGGTCGCTCCAGAACCGCTTCGAGTTCTGGGATGATATGGCCAGGGAACTGCACTGGTTCTCCCCCTGGCACACAACCTTTGAGTGGACGCAAAAACCATTCTTCAAGTGGTTCTCCGGCGGCAAGACGAATATTGTTTATAACGCTTTAGACCGGCACAAAGATACTCCGACCTGGAATAAGGTGGCCTTCCACTGGGAAGGAGATGACGCCTCCGAAACGCGCACGCTAACATACAAAGATCTCTATGTGCTGGTCAACCGCATGGCGAAGGCGCTGCAAAATCTGGGCGTGGGCAAGGGTGATCGCGTGGCGATCTATATGCCGATGATTCCTGAACTGGCGGCGGCCCTGCTGGCGGTGACGCGCCTGGGCGCGGTTCACACGGTGGTTTTCGGTGGCTTCGCGGCTCCAGCTCTGAGCGATCGCATTAACGACGCGCAGGCGAAGGTAGTGATTACGGCGGATGGCAATCATCGCGGCGGCAAGCTGATCGAGCTGAAGAAAATCACCGACGAAGCTCTGAAGGAGACGCCGAGCATTGAGCACGCGCTGGTGGTGAATCGCCTGGGTCTGGATGTGACTATTCAGGCGGGCCGCGATGTCTATCTGCACGATCTGTTCGCTGAGATTCCCGAGGATACCGAGGTGCCTTGCGAGGAGATGGATAGCGAGGATCTGCTCTATATCCTCTACACCAGCGGCAGCACGGGGCGACCCAAGGGCGTAGTGCACGTCCACGGCGGCTACAGCGTGGGCGTCTACGCGACGACCAGATTTGTCTTCGATATCAAGCCTGACGATGTCTACTGGTGCGCGGCTGATGTCGGCTGGGTGACGGGTCACAGCTATATTGTCTATGGTCCACTGATGACCGGCGCGACCAGCGTGCTCTTCGAGGGCACGCCGACCTATCCGCAGCCGGACCGCATCTGGAGCATCGTCGAGAGGTACAAGATCTCGATTCTCTATACCTCGCCCACGGCTATCCGCACACTGATGCGCTTCGGCGAAGAGTGGCCGGCGAAGCACGATCTGAGCAGCCTGCGCCTGCTGGGCTCGGTCGGCGAGCCGATCAATCCCGAGGCCTGGATCTGGTATCGCAAGAACGCTGGCAATGGTTCCCTGCACATCGTCGATACCTGGTGGCAGACCGAGACCGGCTCGATTCTGATTACGCCAACCCTGGCCATCCCCGCCAAGCCGGGCAGCCCGACGCGGCCTTTCCCGACTATCGAGGCCGACGTGGTCGACAAAGATGGCGTGTCGGTCGGCTCAAACAAAGGCGGCTTCCTGGTAGTGCGCCACCCCTGGCCATCGCTGATGCGCACAGTCTACGGCGATCCAGCTCGCTATGAGACCTACTGGACCACCCTGCCGGATATCTACTTCGCGGGCGATGCCGCGACGAAGGACAGCATTGGCTACTTCCGCATCCAGGGCCGCGTCGACGACGTAATCAAGGTCAGCGGCCACCGCCTGGGCTCCTCCGAGATCGAGTCCAGCCTGGTCAGCCATTCCGCGGTCGCGGAGGCCGCCGCGATTGGCATCCCGGATGCGGTCAAGGGCGAACATGTCAAGGTCTTCGTGATCCTGAAAAACGGCTTCCAGCCCGGCGACGAACTGGCCGCGGAACTCAAAAAGCACGTGCGCGCGACCGTCGGTCCGCTGGCCGTGCCAGACGAGTTGGAATTTGTGCCCTCGCTGCCCAAGACGCGCTCCGGTAAGATCATGCGCCGTGTGATCCGCGCCCGCGAACTGGGCGAGCCGGTTGGCGACACCAGCACCCTGGACGGCTAAGACTTTTCCAGATCAAAGAAGGGCTTATTGGAGCGGCAGCGCCGCTCCACTAAGCCCTTCTTTGATCTGGAAAAGAGAGTTACAGAGTGCCCCAGTTATAGGTGGTGACGGGCTTGGCCTTGGGACTGTTATAGGCCAGGGTGATAATGTTGTGAGCATCCAGTGGCACGCTTGCGAGCGAGCCAGTGTAGATTTTTCCGTTCACCCAGATCGTCCAGCCAGTGTTGAGCAGCAGTTCCGGGGCGAAGCCCAGGCTGACAAACTGTTGATCCCATTCGTCGCGGAACTGTCCAAAGGTGAAGACTTCTTTGACTGGCGCTTCAATGTGGATAACACCTGTAGTATCGTGCGTGTGCAGCCAGTAGAAACAGGTGGCATTGCCGCTCTGGTCCTGCGGAATACCAACGTTCGCGGGCAAGGGCGAGGGCTGGCCATCAATGTAGATCGCGACATACGCGTGGATATGCTCAACGCCCTGTTCGCCATTATCGCAATAGACGCTCTCAACCGGGGGATAATTTGTGTTGAATATGGGCTCCTGGAACGTGCCCTGAGCTGCCTTCGCGTTGGCCGCGCCGGAGGTATAGTTGCGCACAATCAGCCAGGTGCTGCCACCGGCGACGGCGATGAGGAGAATGACGCTGAGCGCGATCAGCCAGCGGTTGCGGCGGCGGCGGCGCTCGGCCAGGTAGCGCTGCTGGCGCTCCATCTGGCGGCGCTCATATTTGGCGGCGTCGCGGCTCTGTGCTTTGCCCCCCGCGCCCGCGGGCGTGCTGGGAACGTATTTGAGCGGGGGCGTGTTCGGCACGGCCTTCGCGCCGGCCTTCGCCGGAGCTGTTTTGCTGGTCGTGCTCGCGGCCCTGACGGTTTTGGCGGCAGAGGTTTCTTTGACCGTAGAAGTGGAAGCAGCTTCCGCGACTTTAGACGAGAGCTTGTCCGAGGTAGCTTTGACGGTCGTATCGACCTCTGGCGCTTCTTCCTCGCTCTCAGCGTCCTCGTCAGCGAAGATCTTGAGCGTCGTTTTGTCACTCTCACGCTCCCCGGCGTCCGCTGCTACGGTGACTTCGTCCTGCTCGGTGCTCTCTGGAGCGTCCTCCACCGCGATTTTGAGCGTGGCTTTGCTGGTGCTGGCGTTGAGGCGCAACGTTCCACCGGACCCGCTTCTGGCCGTTGCCTGTCTGGATGATTGGCGAGATTTCGATTTGGTCATAATTGCGATTCCACCTTATTATTCTTGTGAGCTGGCGGGCTTCTTCTTTTTGAAGAAACCTTCGTTCATACTCCCTGAGCGAAAGCCCTGGAGGTCAACGGTTACGTAAAGATAGCCGATCTTGCGCAGGCCCGCGGTGACGGTCCGGCTCATTTCGTCCTCGATTAAACGCGGCAGTTCGGCCCGCTCCACTTCGATGCGCGCGACCTTGTCGTGGTGGCGCACACGCAACTGGTGAAAACCCAGCTCGTGAAGCAGCTTCTCCGCCTGATAAACCATTCGCAACGAGGCCACATCTACCCTGGTGCCATAAGGGATGCGCGAGGAGAAGCAGGCCATCGCCGGTTTGTTCCATACGGGCACACCCAGAAACTGCGCGATGGCGCGAATCTCGCTCTTGCCCAGGCCAGCCTCTTTGAGCGGCGCGCGCACGTCGAACTCCCGCGCGGCGCGCTGACCCGGACGAAAATCTCCAAGATCGTCGATATTCAAGCCATACGCGATATGGCGCAGGTTGTGTGCCTCAGCCAGGGGCGCTAACTGCGTAAACAGCTCTGTCTTGCAAAAATAGCAACGATTGAGGTCGTTGGCAATGTACCGTTCGTCTTCCAGTTCGTGCGTTTGCAAGGTCAGCACGGGAATCCCCATACGTGCGGCGACATCCAGCGCCTCCGCGGTCTCCTCGCCAGCGTACGCGGGCGAAGAGGCAATCGCACCCATGGCCCGCTCACCAAGCACATCATGAGCCACCTTGAGCAGGAGAGCGCTATCGACGCCGCCGGAATAAGCGACAAGTACAGACTCCATCTCACGCAGGATAGTCTGCAACAGTTCGTATCTGGCCCGCGTGTCGGCCTCCAGGGCGTCCCCCTGGCTCGTCAGTTCAGGCTCCAAACGAGCGGAATCGGACATATTCGGGTTCTCTCTGTTTCCAGGTGTTCTGGTACTATGTACTATATAATAGTGATGATCTGTCAAAAGTCCTGGCAAGTTTTCCCAGACTCAGGCGCTATTATAACATTTCACACAAGACTGGCCGTGACGGATAGGTCGTTTGGCTGCCAGTTATGATAACAAAAAATGAGTAATCTGAAAAGGATAGCATGATGCTTGCTTTCTCGCAAACTGCCGCGGTTATTCTGGCTGCTGGCACTTCCAGCCGCATGAGCCATGGGCGCAATAAGTTGCTCCTGCCTCTGGGAGAGAAAACCGTGCTGGGGCACGTGCTTGAGGCCGCGCTGGCCTCGCGCGCGCGCCCGGTTGTCCTGGTGCTGGGCCACCAGGCACCAGAGGTCAGGGCGCAGTTCCAGCCCTATCTCTCAACACCAGGACTCCTGCTTGTCGAAAATCCAGACTTCGCCCGCGGCCAGAGCACTTCGATGCAGGCTGGCCTGCGCGTGCTACTCGCACTGTCCGAAGAGCAGCGTCCACAGGGCGTGCTCTTTCTTCTGGGCGACCAGCCGCTGATTACCCCCAATCTGCTCGACGCCCTGATCGAACTGGGCGCACAGAGCGGCAAACGTATCGTCCTGCCCCTTTACAACGGCCAGCGCGGCAACCCGGTCAGCTTCTCCCTCGATCTCGCGCCCGAATTGCTCCAGGTCAGAGGCGACGAAGGCGGGCGCGGCCTGCTCAAACGCTACCCGGACGAAATCGCCACATTAGAAGTAGCCGAAGTGGCCGCCCATTTCGACGTTGATACGTGGGAAGCCTACCAGCGCATCCTGGCTCAATTTGCATAAAATGGGGTGCGCTACCTGACTTTTGCATAATAGATCCCCAGCGAATGAAACATTCCTGATTTTGATATCACTGGTAAACTGTCGTCTGGACTCCTCAGCACCAGCGGCGCGAGAGGTTTACCAACGGTATTTTCTGAGGTCTTCTGAGGTCATATTTAACCTCATACGGAGTGGTGCGCTTCCAGCGCATGACGTTTCTGAAATCAGGCATAACTCATCTTGTTCACTCTATTAGTTGACTGGTTTATGCCAGACAAAGTACACGCCTGATCCAATAGTGAAGTCGACGTTTTCTGTGTGGGTCCAGCCGCCATAGCCCCAGTTCATGTTGCTGGTATGAACGACGTTGCCACTCTGGCTTTCGACAACTGCGACGTGCCCGAGGCCGCCAGCGCCCTGCACATAGGGCATGAGCACGATAATGGAAGGTGTGCCCGCGGGCGGGGGTGTTTGCCCATAGTCCCAGCCAGCTTCTTTCGCTCCCTGGAACCACTGGTCGGCGTTGCCCGTCCACTGCACCCAGAAGTGGGCCAACTGGTGATAGCGATAATTAGCCCAATAGGTGCATTGACCATACGGCCAGGGCAGCGAGCTTTTACCGTCGCTAAGCGTGACCACCCCATGCGAAAAGGGATCGTAGCCGTCGTTTTGATACATCCAGGTGGTCGTCGCCAGCGCGGAAACCTGGGCGGCGTTACTTGAGTGGCTCACGACAATAGTGCTGTTACCTTTGAGCAGGCTGGGATCAAACCTGGCGGTAATCTCGCGTCCCTGCGGCGTAAAGCTGAGCAGGCTGCCAATGAGCGTGATAAGCATCATCGCGATACCGAGAACCCAGAGGCGCTTGCTGTGCTTTCTGCGCTGAGCTTTGGAACGCGGCGGGTGCGCCACAGGCCGCTGGAGGGTGCCTTTAATGACTATTGGGATGCGGCTCTGCGTGCTACCTTCCAGGGAAGCAACTCGCCCGCTTAGCGCGCCCCCCAGTTCCAGGGAACTCGTCAATTTCGCGCTCGTGGGTCCAAATACTGACAGCGCGGTGCCGGCGTTCTGCTCCATCGGCTGCGTTAATGTCTTTTCCTGAGATTTTGCCGCAGCCGGACGCTTAGGACGCTTCGCGAAAAACATACAAATAAACTCCTAATCCTTCAGGCTTGACTTCACTTTCTCAGTCCATGCCGTGATTCTCTTTTCTACTGAGGTTACATGTGAATACACTGATCAGTCAACTCTAGATCTCAGACGCTAGGAAGAAGGTACCGAGTCGTAGAGCGATCTTAACCTTGCTCTTTTGAGGTGCCTGCGAAACAGAGCCCATTTCTCATCTGCTTTTGATAAACGGAAAACGGATGAGAAATGGGCTACTGTCTTTTTGCCAGAGGTTGAAAAGCTGTTAGACGCCGGAGGCGACGCCTCCGGCCTGGGCTTGCAGGTAGGAATAGATGAAAGGGTCGACGTTGCCGTTAAGATAGCCATCAGTGTCGCTGCTCTCGAAGCTGGTACGATGGTCCTTGACGATGTTGTAGGGGTGGACCGTAACAGTGCGAATCTGGGTGCCGAAGTCGGCCTGGACAAATTCGCCCTTGAGCTTCGCGTTTTCTTCGGCGCGTTTCTTGACCTCCAACTCGTAGAGACGCGCCTTGAGCAATTTGAGTGCGACCTCGCGATTCTGGATCTGCGAGCGCTCGTTCTGACAGGTGACGACGATACCGCTGGGAATGTGGCGCATACGCACTGCCGAGTCGGTCTTGTTGACATGCTGGCCACCGGCGCCGGTTGAACGATAGGTATCTATCTCCAGATCTTCCGGTCTGATGGTGATTTCGATAGTATCTTCGATATCGGGCATGACCTCGACCTTGGCGAACGAGGTGTGGCGACGATGGGCGGCATCGAAAGGCGAGAGACGAATCAGGCGATGCGTGCCGATTTCGGAGCGCAGATAGCCATAGGCGAAACGCCCCGTGATTTCGACGGTGACGCTTTTGACGCCCGCTTCTTCGCCTTCGTTATAATCGTAGATCTCTGTGCGAAACCTGTGGCCTTCTGCCCAGCGCAGGTACATGCGCAGAAGCATCTCGGCCCAGTCCGCGGCGTCCACGCCACCGCTGCCGGCGTGAATACTGATGATCGCGTTCTTCTCGTCGTGTTCACCACTGAGCATCAGCGAGAACTGGAGCTTCTCGACCTCCTGCTCGACCGCGGCGAGCGATTGCGCGACCTCCGCCTGCATCTCCTCATCCGGCTCCTCCTCTAATAATCCGGCTAATCCATGCAGGTCGTCGATCTGTGCAGCGAGTCCTTCCCAGGTCGTCACCTCTTCGCGCAGAGCATTCAGGTGCTGCATATGTACCTGCGCCTTGCGGTTATCAGACCAGAAGTCCTCCGCCATGCTCTCGGCTTCTAAAGTATCTATTTCGCGCTTTTTACTGGCCAGGTCAAAGACGCACCATTGTTTCATGGACACGCCCCTGCAGGCGGCCAATCTGATTTGTAAGTTCACTCATAAGGGCTATTGTAACATGTTTTGGAAAGAAATAATACATGAGATCTGATTGAGGAAGGGGTGCTGTCCGGCTCCCCTTCCTCCGCAGATTTATTGAAAAATTCAACTCTTTCCCGTTTGAATCGTCTTTAAAAGAGGGAGCTTTTTGGCCGGTGAAACGGGCTTTAGTTTCCAGAGCAGAAGAGCCTGAAGGAAAATGCATTATGCCAATACAGGAGTCTGATCTCTTCAATGTACTGACAAGCTGGCCAATTGAGCCGCCAGCGACGCTCGCCCCCCTGGCCGGCGGCACGAATAACCAGGCCTGGTTGGTGGAGACGAGGGATGGACCGTCGTATGTGTTACGCCTGACGGCTGGCATGGCGGATCTTCCGCGCATTCGCTACGAGGCGGCGCTGTTGGAGGCACTGCACACGACTACGCTGCCCTTTCTGCTGCCGCTGCCGCTGCTGGCCAGCACAGGGGATATGCTGGTGCCGATAGAGCTGGAGCCCGCGGAGCAGGTCATCGCGACGCTCGCACCGCTGCTGCCGGGACGCGTGCCCGAGCGCAACGCGGCGAATATTGCCCTGGCCGGCGTGGCGCTGGCTCAGTTGGATGCCGCGCTGGCCAGCGTTCCACTCTCCACACTGCCTGACAATGCCAGTACGACGCGCTTTCTATACGGCGATCTCGCCCACTGCCATCCCCTGGTGCCAGACCCGCTGGCGGCGGTCGCGCGGGTCTTACAACCGGAGCAGGCGCAGGCCCTCGCACCCATCCTTGAACAGACTCAGCGCGATTGGGAGACGCTGGCCGCGCAGGATCTCCCCCGGCAGATGCTCCACCGCGACTGCGGCCCTGGCAACGTCCTGATGGAAGGTGAACGCGTGACCGCGATCCTCGATTTCGAGTTCGCCGGGGTCGATCGCCGGGTCTTCGACCTGTGCGTCGCAATCAGTTGGTGGCCAGTGCGTTTGATGGGCACAGGCCAGGAATGGGACCTGATCGATAGCTTTGGGCGCGCGTACACTGCTTATGTGCCCCTGACGAACGAAGAGCTGCTCGCCCTGCCCGCCACGCTGCGCATGCGCGACACAACTTCGCTGATCTACCGCATCGGACGCTATATCGCGGGCCAGGAGAGCGCGAAGACTATCCAGGAACGCGCGCGCCACTCACTCTGGCGCGAGGAATGGCTGAGCGGCAACCGCGAAACACTGGTCCAGCACGCGCTGGCCTGGGCAAAAAAACACGGAAACCAGTAGAGAACCAGCAGCAACGACAGGCCGGGCTCTGTTTGCCAGAGCCCGGCCTGGGCAAGAGGGGACAGTTCGTGTCTTCAGCTTGTCGCGGCAATGAGATCGGGGATCAGATTGGCCACGTCAGGCGAGCCCAGACCAGTCACGGCGTCCCAGCCCTGCGCGGCGGAGTAGCCGGGGATTGAAGAGGCCTGGTTGTTGCCCGTGGTGACATCATAGAAATCGCTGGCATATTTCGCGGGATTGCTGGCAATCTGATAGAGAGCAGGGTTGATGTAACCCAGGTCGCGCCCGGCGATCTGATCGGCCAGGGCCAGCAGCCCGGCCCATTGCGGCGAACCAGAACTGGTACCACCGACGACATACCAGCCAATGTCACACGGATTAGCGCCGCCGCAGCCAACACCGGAAGTGGTCGTGGACGGCTCCGTCATATAGACCAGCACGCCCGTGCGAGAGCTAGCCTGATAGGAGATATCGGGCACGCCGCGCATGTTCGTGTTCGGGCCAGGGGCGCCAGCAGAGCTGCCAACAAAGGTGCTGCCCGCGGGCAGAGTATTCTGGAAAGCGGGCCGAGAGAAGATGGTACTGTAGCCGCCGCCAGAGCCCACCCAGCCAACCTCGCGGGCGCCAGGATTCGCCTGGCAATTGCTGGGGGGAGAAACACTATCCACGCTGGTTCCGGTAGTCGCATTGGTGCACAGGTACGTGCCGCCCACCGCCGTCACCAGTGGATCAGAGGCCGGCCATTCGACGCTGGGATAGGGAATGATGGTCGGATTCTTCACCGGTTCCCTCGTGGGATTGGTGGTACCACCGTCACCCGAAGAGGCAAAAACGGTCACATGATTGGCCTGAGCATCGACAAAGGTCTGGCGCAGGTTTTTGATATCAGTGGTGCTGGCGAAAGCGCCTTCCGCGGAGGCAAAGCTCTGGCTGATGACATCGGCCAGGTGGTGATTAATCACATACTGCTCCGCGTTCATCATCTGCTGGAAGCCCTGCACGCCCAGCGTCTCGGCGGTCGGGGTCGTCACCAGCAGAATATTGGCCAGAGGCGCAGTCGCGTGCACCCACTCGACATCGAGCGAAACCTCCAGTGCCCAGAGGTTGTGAGCCTCCTGGCCAGTGCCATTGTTAGATGGCGGCGGCGAGGCTGGCGGCGAACCCTGGACATTGAGAATGTCGAAGCGTGGGCTCACGTTTGACGCACAGTTTCCATCCGGCGTGGATGGGCTGGTCGGATTGGCACCGCAGGGCACCGGGAGCCCGAACTGCGTGCTAAAAACATACAGGTCATTACGAATAGTATCACTGCCAAAAGAGTCAACAATCGCGATTGTCTTCCCCTGGCCTTGATTACCGGCAGCTAGCAGAGAAGCGTAGTTATAGGAGTTGTGCATGGCAGCGGGGTTAAAGCAACGCCGCCCAACGGCATTACACGCAGCCTGGCTCGGCGGCACCGCGCCACCTGCCAGAAACTGCCAGTCGCTGACCAGCGGCGTAATAGCCGGCCCGCTCGCCACTACCGCGGCGCTCGCCACCACTGGCACACAGGTGGCAAGGCTGAGCACCAGTAGCGCGATGTAGCGCAACGCCGCTCGCCCAATTGAGAAAAGCATTTCTTCCTCCTTGAAATAGGCTAAAAGGCTCCTTTTTAATCTCTACACTTACTGTCCCCATTTAGATATAGTTGCTCTTTCCCCTCAAAAGGTTACGGCTAATATCTTGACCTGATCTCCGCGCGCGACTGCTACTTCGACAGGTCAAGATATGCTATAATGCATGCGATGAGCAAACGAGCCTATTTTTACGGCGGCACTCTTGTGCTGGAAGATGTGGCAGCGAACGAGCAAGATCTGCCCGAGGTCTTCCTGTGGAGCCATGGCAAGTGGAGGACGGAAGCCTATCACTATCACGAACTCCTCCCCTGGCTGCGCCAGTACGCGCTGCACGACACTATTCCTCGCTGGCAGCGGTTGAATTATCCACTGCTTGAGCGCCGCCAGCCACACGATTACCAGACGGAGGCGCTGGCGGCCTGGCACACGGCGGGCGAGCGCGGCAGCATTGTGCTGCCTACCGGCGCAGGCAAGTCCTACGTGGCCATCCAGGCTATCCACCAGGTCAACCGTTCCGCCGTGGTCGTCGCCCCAACCATTGACCTGCTCCACCAGTGGTATCGCCTGCTCTCCCATGCCTTCCAGCACGAGATTGGCGTCTACTACGGCGGAGAAAAGATTGTTCACCCGCTGACCGTGACGACCTATTCGTCGTTCGCGAATCTGATGGCCGAGTATGGAAACTACTACAAGCTCCTCGTACTCGACGAGGCCCACCGCGCGGGCTCCCCGGCCTTCGGCGAAGGCGCAATTATGTCAACTGCCACTGCGCGGCTGGGGCTGACCGCCACCTATCCTTCCGCGGAAGAACAGCGCGGCGCAGGCCGCTGGCAGATCGACGAACTGCTGGGCGGGCCGATTGTCTACGCTCTGAATGTAGAAGACCTGGTAGGCGAGCAACTCGCGACCTATCGTACCCAGCGCCTGCGCGTGGACCTGACAACGGAAGAGCGCGCCCTCTACGAGCGCGAGTTCGCCCTGGCCATGGGCTATGTGCGCGAGCATAATCTCTTGCGCCGCTTCGGTCCAAACTGGCTGAGCGAACTCCAGCGGCTTTCCGCGCGTGACGAGGGCGCGCGGGCCGCGCTGCTGGCTCGCCAGCGCGTCAGCCGCCTGCTCGCGGGCTGCCAGGGCAAGTTCCAGGCCCTCAACGATCTGCTCTACGAGCATATGCACGAGCAGATCGTGATTTTCACCGAATCAAACCACGTGGCTTACAAAATCGCACGCACCTATTTTTTGCCCGTGATTACCCACCTCTCTACCGCGCTCGAACGCAAGGAGATCCTGGATGGCTTTCAGGAAGGCCGCTATAGAGCGGTCGTGACTTCGCGTGTACTCGACGAGGGAGTGGATCTGCCCTCGGCCAAGGTCGCGATCATCCTGGGAGGCACCGCTGGCGCTCGCCAGTACATCCAGCGCCGGGGCCGCATCCTGCGCAAAGTCGAAAACAAAGAGGCCGTACTCTACGAAGTCCTCGTCAGGGGCACCAGCGAAGAAGGCAAGGTCACCCGCCGCAAAGCCGCCGTCCAGCGCCAGGGTCAACACATCAATGTCGCGGAACGTTGAAAATAGAATGAGCAGGAAAGGAAATCGACCGTGTTGACCTTTGATCTGATAAAGCCCTTTTTGCGCGCCTACGGTCGGACACTGCTCGTGGATCAGATCGACGAGAGCAGTCCGCTCTGGCTGCAAAGCGCGCGCGAGCTGCTGGCGCTCTTTCGCCAGCACGTAGGACAGCCGCGCTCGCGCTGGGAAGAAGCGCTGGAGGAATTCGAGGGCACGCGAGTCGATTACCAGCGCATCCGCGGCCTGGCCAAGGTCTTGACCGACGGCGCAACCTTTGTCCCCCAGGAGTTTGGATTGATCCCGCGCGAACTGCGGGCACGCCTCTTCGCGCGCGGTCCCGTCTTTGAGCAGCCCGATATTTTTCATCCTACCACGCGCCAGAATCTACTCGCGGAAGTCGCGGGCGAACTTTCCCTGACAGCGGAAGAAGTCGAAAAAGCGATCTTTGCCGACCATCCGGGCGCGCACATCCTCACCCACGCGGGACCGGCCTGGACACCTCAAGGATTATTACAACGCTATAACCTTGAACTCGCCCGCGGCGCGCTCTACCGCGCCACTGAGGTTCAGATCGAGATTTACGATCACTACAAAGAGTGCTGGCGGTATCTCAAACTCTTTAAAATCATGTTCGAGGCTCGCGCACTGGCCCAGGGCGGTTACCATGTCGCACTTTCCGGTCCACTTTCCGATTTTGTGGAAACTGACCGCTATGGCATCGCCTTCGCCGAATTCATGCCAGCCGTACTCCTGGGCGAGCGCTGGAACATGATTGCCAGAATCAAATCCTCGTTCCCCAGGTCAGGTCGCGAGCGAGCCGGCAGCATGGTCGCGGAAGACTCCCAACTACTCTATCGCCTCGACCAGAACTGCGGACTGCAATCCCACTACCGCAAAGGCCGCGCCTACGACTCCAGCCTGGAACGTATCTTTGCCAGCGAATTCACCGACTTTGAAGAAAAATTTGGCACCGAACGCGGCAAATGGCGCCTCACGCGCGAAGACGAAGTGCTGGTCCTCGATGGCAGCGTCATGATCCCCGACTTCCTGCTCGTGCACACGCGGGACGAAAAGCGCCGGATTCTCATCGAACTCGTCGGCTTCTGGAGCCCCAGATATCTCAAAACAAAGATCGCCAAAGTGCAGGCCGCGCAATGCCCCAACCTGCTCCTGCTCGTCTATGAAAGCCTGAAAGTCACCCGCGAAGACTTCGGCCAGATCCCCGGTGACGTGCTCTTCTTCAAAGAAAAACCCGTCATCAAAGATGTTATGGCCGCCGTCGAAGCCCTCGCCGAAAAACTCTACGGCCCGCTGCCACCAGCGGAGAAAAAACGCGGAAAATAGCCCTGGTTTTATGACGCTCAACCCT
>DASVMX010000208.1:0-1946 GCA_036384215.1 Ktedonobacteraceae bacterium
GATCCCTCCTTTGGATACTTGAGGTTTGTTAGGTTACTTCTCAAGCATACCACCAGAGGGATCCTTTTTCTAGCTCATCCTTTCAAAAATTCGGGATGACCCATGTTTCACCTGTTTCTGGCGTATTACAGCGTTTTTTCCCGGCAATTTGTGACGGAGCCGACCGGACTTTCGTCTTAACATCTGGCTGGAAACCACTTGAGCCTTTTTTCACTGGACAGAAAGGCGGTTTTCTGGTCTGGGGGGGCAGCGAAACGCCCATTTCTGACCTCGCGTTTTGACCAACGACTTGCTCTGCGCTAGAGGCACCCCGTCAGTGTTGCAAGACTTGATGTCGCGGTGAAGGCCGCCCGTTCTTGCCGCCACGCTATTAGGAGGGAAGCGCGACTTTATGGAACAGCAGCTAGTGTTTCCGCGTCTAAGGATAGAGAACGCTCGTAAGCGATTGGGCATTTTACGAACAATACATATTCCATCGGTCTTTTTCGCGATTGATCGGTCGCCGGATAATCGACAGATTATTGATATTCAACGCCGGGCCTGCTGGATTGGTCTGGCCCTGGTGTTGCAGGCTATTAATGAAGCCTTGAATCAATTGGATTGGCGCTGGAATCCGCCGTTCAACCTCTTCATGAGGACGTGGGGCGGTACACTTGCTTTTGGCTTGATCCTGGCCAGCTTTTTTGTGATGTGGATGGCTTTTCGTCCAACAACGCTGCGCAGCCAGACCAGGCGCGTGGCCAATCATCCCTATCTCTGGCAGCGCATTGTGCTGGTGCTGGTGCTGATTACGACCCTCGCAGGCGTGATTGAGTTTGGCCGGGGCGTCTACATGGGCTTTTTCGCGGCTCCTCAATATACCAATGACGGAACGTCGCTGGATACAAATGCCGCGATTGAGTTGCTTCAGGGCCATGATCCCTACGCCGATGCGGATATCTCGCGGATCGCGCGCATGTTCAAGATCGATCCTACCTGGACGACTCCTTTGCGCCTGGGGCAGTTCGCTAACCGCCTGGTTTATCCAACGCCTGCTGATCTGCGAACTGTGCTTGATACTGACAATAAATCTGGCAGCCCGGTTGAGTTTGAGGCCAGGGTAAGCTATCCTTCGCTCTCGTTTCTGACGCTGGTGCCATTTATCTGGCTGGGGATCTACAACGTTTTGCCGCTGTACCTGTTCAGCTATATCGGGCTGGTGGCCCTGGGCTGGCAGGTGGTGCGCAAGGAACTGCGCCCCTGGGTGATTGTCTTCTCGCTGGCCAACGTTTCGATGTGGTCGTCGGTGGTTGGTGGCAATCTCGATGTGGTGATGATCGTGTTTCTGGTGCTTGCCTGGCTGGGGCGCGAGCGCCGCTGGCTCTCCGCGCTGGCGTTGGGCGTGGCCATCGGCTGTAAACAGCCTGCCTGGTTCTTTGTGCCTTTCTACGTAATTCTGATGTTCCGCACGCGTGGCTGGCGAGAGGCTCTCTATCGCCTGGCTATCGCGAGTTCGCTCTTCATGGCGCTCAATCTGCCATTTATTCTATGGAATCCTCAGGCCTGGATGACAGGGGTGATGGCGCCGATTAACGACCCGATGTTTCCCATGGGCGTGGGTATTGTGGGCCTGGTGGGCTCGCCGTTCTTGCACACCTATATGTCGAGTATGGTCTACTCGCTATTGGAGTACATTGTGTTCTATCCGCTCTGCATGGCCTGGTACTGGCGTTTGTGCAAGGTCCGCCCGGAGGCGGCGATGCTGCTGGCGGTTCTGCCGTTGTTTTTTGCCTGGCGCAGCTTGCCATCGTACTTCGCCTGTGCGGCCTTCCCGATGTTTATTCTGATGGCCTCGCGCGGCAATACGAGCAAGGGTAGCCAGCCGCGGAACACTCCCATTCTGCAAGGGCCTGCTCACAGCGAGCCAGTGGAAGCCCGCGCCGGTAAGGTCGAACTGCTGGTCGAAC
>DASVMX010000209.1:0-8615 GCA_036384215.1 Ktedonobacteraceae bacterium
CCATGCAGGTGGGCTGGCTGGCACGCACACGGTGGGCATCCTCAATCCTGATGGCACTGCCGCCCTGACCAGCGTCATTTTCCCGCCGTCTGTTACTACAACGGGGACACCTCTGCCGAGCCCAACACGCCGTCCTGACGAATAAAACCAGATGAACCCGGCGGGTTGTCGGGTTCATCCCTTTCTGTGCAGTCAGAAGGAAATGAGAGCATACCCTGCTCAGCATCTCCATCTTCATTCCGTTGGGGGAGAAAGAGCGAGCGGCTTGTCATTCTAGGACAAGGACCATTGAGGCCCACTGTCCCAATCGATACTGGTCACATCGAGCATGCCAATCGCCCCTGTCGCTGCCGCAAGGACTGCCGTCTTCATGGATTCGTTGTTCCCACCAGACAGTAAGTGACGCCATCTCTCAGCATACGAAGGAACCTCCGCGAGCAGACGGCTTTCTTTTTGGTACGCGCTCACATACGTTCTCACCAGAATGCGTGTCAGCAGTTCCAGATCATTCGTGAGTGGCTTCCGTCTCACCATGGCTTTCAGCTTCTCCAAAGTATTGCTCGCTTGCTGTTCGAGCTGGCTTCCCTCAACCGATGGTTGTCGGTGACGATAGGCACCCACAGCATCGGTAAACGCCAGAGCGTAGGCTTGGACCATCACGTTGGCCATATCTCCTGGCAAATAAAACTGGTACAGCACCTCTTGTGACTCCATCCCGCCGCTCTGCGGGCTTTGCTTCGGCTTTCTCATCGATTCCTTCTCCTTCTTTTGCTGCTCGATTCGGAGCGTGCTGCCCTGTTTGATCACCTGCGCAAAAGCAGTCGAGGGAAATGATCCCTGGTTCCCCGTCGCTTGCTTCCCAGTAGCTCTCAATGGATCGGGCACAGAGAAAGTATAGAAATGTATGGAAAACCATGGCAAGAGGGGCCGTTTGGACGTAGGACGTATGGGGGAGGACCACTTCTGCGTCTTCACCTTCCTACAGAATGCGTAATGAGACAAGCGGAATCTTTCTGCTGAGAGACCTCTGTGGTGGAAGGTGTTTGACAAGTGTCCCATTCGCTGTAACAAATCGCGGGTAATGGGCACTTCTCCTATGAGCCCCTTTGTGGGAGAATCCAACTCAGGAGGATGCGATGAGCACACCACCGCCACATGTGATTATTGGGAATGGGATTGCGGGCGTAACCGCTGCCGAGATTTTGCGCAGAGAAGATCCCACGTGCGCAATCACGATTGTCGCGGATGATCCCTTTCCCGCGTATTATCGGCCCGCGCTCAAAGATTTTCTGGGAGGACGCCTCCCGGAGGAAAAACTCTGGGCGCGCCCGGCAACCTTTTATCAGCAGCAGCGCATGCGCTTTGTGCCGGCGCGGGTCACCGGGATCGCGCCTGCCCGGCACCTGATCCAGCTGCACACGGGCAAAACGGTTGGCTACCAGACCTTGCTGCTCGCCAATGGCGCGCGCTCCCGCACGCTCTCCTGTCCGGGTCTGGATCTGGCGGGCGTCTCGACCCTGCGCACGGTCTCCGATTACCAGGAGATCTTGCGCCGCCTGGAGAAAGCACGCCGCGTCGTGATTACCGGCAGCGGCACCCTGGCGCTGGAAAGCGCGGAGACCCTGCGCCATGCGGGTTATGAAGTCACGCACCTGCTACGCGGCACCTCGCTCTGGTCCGAGGTGCTTGACCCGGTCGCCTCGGATATGGTTTTGCAGGAGGAGCGGCGCGAGGGCATCGAGGTGCGCACCGAGGAAGAGATCGCGCGCATCGTGGGCAAAGATGGGCAGGTGAGTGGCGTGGTCACGACCCAGGGGAAACACCTCTCCTGTGAGGTCGTGCTGATCGCCATTGGCATCGAACCCCTTCTCGATTTTATCCGCGAGAGCGGCATCACCTGCGGCCGAGGGGTCAAGGTCGATAGCCAGATGCGGACCAGCGCACCGGATGTCTTCGCCGCTGGCGATGTCATCGAAACCACCGACACATTGACCGGGCGCACCCGTGTGCTGGGACAATGGTACCCGGCTATCCAACAGGCACAGATCGCGGCGTACGGGATGCTCGCCGCGCGCGACGTTGAACCCCTGGCAAACAGCCCGCAAGACCTTGCCACCCTCTACAACGCAACGTTCCTGTATGGACTCGACTTTGTCTCCATCGGACCGACCACCTGCCCGAAGGTGCCCGCGTTCCAGGAACTGGTCGCCCCCCCACAAGCGCGCAATTATCGCAAAGTCATCCTCTACCAGGGACGCGCAGTGGGCGCCCTGCTGCTGGGCGATCGGACGCTGGGCATGGCCCTGAAGCGAGCGGTTGATCACCAGGTCAATGTAATGTCGATTGTCAGCCGTCTCTTCGCGGCGGATTTTGATCTCGATGCCTGGCTCTCGCAACAGGGAGTGCCTGCTACCCGCTTGAGCGACCTGCCATTTGCTCCCGATGAGCCGCGCACGACCAGCACGACGGTATCTCTCGCGGAAAGGCCGCGTACACCCCAGGCCGTTCCTCACGAGCATGATGGCTACCTGGTGCCGGCGCCCCATCCCGAGGTTTCCGTGGCTCTGGCCGAAACACGCATGGAGAAGAGCGCAGCGGGGCAAGTCATGACCATTGGCCGGCAGGCAGGCAGTTCCTGGCTGATCGATCATCGCTCCGTCTCGCGCATCCATGCGGAGATCTCCTCTGCTGGCGATGCCTACATGCTGCGCGACGCAGGTAGTTCTCACGGCACCTTCGTCAATGGCGCGCGCCTGGCTCCTGGAAGTTTGTATTCCCTGCGTTCTGGAGATCTGGTGCGTCTGGGAGATATCCAGTTGCGTTTTGAATTGCGCCCGCATTCTGCACAGGAGACCCCCGCAAAACTGCTTTCCCCTCTGCCTGGCGGTTTTTTGCACTTGCAAGACACCGAGTTCCATGCCCGGGCGTCCCGCGCCATCCCAACGTCGATCTTGAATGCGTTGCCCGCGACACCTGCCCTGGCCATCCTTGCCTCAGAGGGGACACCCAGAATGATCCCACTGGCTGTCGGACAGCGCTACACCCTGGGACGAGACACGGCCAACGCCATTGTCCTGGCTGACACCTCGACCTCGCGCACCCATGCCGAACTCCTCAGTACCCCCGATGGCTTCTCCATCCGTGATCTGAACAGCAGCTATGGCGTCTTCGTCAACCAGGCAAAAATCACCAACCTCTTTCAACTCTCGCATGGTGATCGAATCGTGATAGGCAATACCCTGCTCTATTATTCGCATCCACAGCAACATCTGGCGCCAGCAGGCGCGGTGACACGCCAACTGGGACCAGCAGTTTCTCCCCGGCAAACGGAACAGGCCGAGGTCAGAGCACAGCACGCTCAGGCTGCCGGCATGGAGCATCGCAAACAAACCACGGCCCTGCGGACCGAACAGGTGCACTTCGAGATCGACATGTGCATCGGCTGCAATCGTTGCATGGATGCCTGCCCGGTCCCGATCTCCAACCAGGTGAGCATCGCTGCCCTCAACCAGGCCACCGTCACCAGGAGTGTCACCCCCACGGTGGCACGTTTCACCCACGAGTGCGTGATGTGCGGCTCCTGCGTGCCAGTCTGCCCGGTGGACAACCACCGCGATCTGCTGATGCTCGCCCTGAAACAACGCCTGGGTGTGTCGTGGGAAAGCAAGCCCGACCTGGAACGGGTGGCGCCTGCAATCCCCGCTGGCTGGGCGCTGCTCCAGCTTGTGCAGCGCCTGCGCGAGCAGCCTTTTCTCAGTGAGCCAAAGCTGGTCCCGGAAAACTATCTCCTGCATCTCATGGCTTCGTCTCACTCGCTTCTTCTAGAGCCAGGTGAGGTTCTGGTGCAGGAGGGGGAATATGGGCGCGATCTGTATCTGATCCTGGAGGGTCGGCTCGAACTGACCACGACCAACCAGGAGAAGCAAGAACTTCCTGTGGCGATTCTTCGCCGTGGCGAATATGTGGGCGAAGATGGGATGCTCACCGGACTGCCCTATAAAGCCTCTGCCCGCGCGCGCCAACCCACCTTGCTTTTGCAGATCCCTGAGCAGGTCATGCAGCGCTTGATCGAGCTGGTTCCCGAGGTACGCCAGTTCTTTGAGCAAGCAGCCCGGGTTCGTTCCCTCCACACCATCCTGGCCCACCTGCCGTTTTTTGAGGGAGTCGCGGACGCTGATGTGCGGTGGTTGATTAGTCAGGCGCAGGTCAGGCACTATGAGCGTGGCGAACAGCTCTTCGCCGAGGAAGCGGCAGGCCGCCCTGCGCGCGAAACACTGCATCTGCTGTTGGAGGGCTTTGTCAAAGTCGCGCGGCACATCTCACAAGGGATCGGATCAGGAAAGAGCACAGAACGCATCGTCGCCTATCGCCAGGGGGGCGATTACTTTGTCGGCGGGCTGGACCTGCTGGGTGACGGCCAGGCTGCAACGGTCACCTCCATTAATCGCTGCCGAGTCGCCCAACTCCCTCAACAGGCGCTCAAAGCCTTGTTCCAGCGCTATCCGCAGGTCGAACAGCGGTTTTCCCAACGCATGAAAGCCTATCTGTACACTGTCGAGATCACTGGCAAACGTGGTACTGGCTCAATTGCGCAGGAGGGACTGCACGCATTGGTCAGCGATGGCGTGGTTGAGGGCACCGAAGTGCTGGTGATTGACCTGGACAAGTGCATTCACTGCAACGAATGCGAGTTCGCCTGCGAGCGACGGCACGGCCACTCGCGCATGAATCGCAAAGGCATGGTCATTGGCAACATCAGCATTACCACCACCTGTCGGCATTGCCAGGACCCGGTCTGTCTGTTGTGCAGTCGCGCCGGGATCGCGCGCCACCCCAATGGCGAGGTCTACATCACGGAAAGTTGCATCGGCTGCGGTATCTGCGCGGAGCGCTGCCCCTATGGAGCCATTTCGATTGCCCAGTTGGATGACGACGCGTCTGAGCAGGGCTCCTGGCAGCGGTTCAGCGCCTGGTTCCAGAAAAACGTCAATACCGAACATGGCCGCAAAACGCTGCCTATGGTGAATCCGAGCGTCGCCGGGGGCAGCGCCGTCGCGCCTGCTCCACTCGACCTCTCTGCGGGGGGCTACGATGAGTTGCGCAAGAAAATCGCCATCAAATGTGATCTGTGCGCGGGATACAACGATCAAGCCTGTGTCCAGGCGTGTCCGGCGGGCGCGGCCTTCCGTGTCCAACCGACGGCCTTCTTTGGGAAAACCGAAGACATCCTCCGACGAGGCAAGTAAGCACTCTGGGGTGAGAACCAGAGGACTGTTCCTTGATGTGAAAGAGGATCCTTTTCATCGAGGTGCCAGGGAGCGCTGTCAGGGGAAGGACAAGCTTCTCTGGAGCGTCAAAGCAGGGAAAACTTGATGCTTTCCCTGCACTGGTTCCCGGACAGCACCACGTCCGCTCGGTCTTTATTTGAGAGAGCGGGCACCATCATCTAGAAAAAAAGAAGGAGCGTCACTATGGCTCTGCTCGTGAAACCGAATCCCTCTCAGGGAGCAGCCAGGAGAATCTGGAAAACCCCCGGATCAAAATGGAACTGGCTGTTTCTGGCCAGTTCAGCGCTGATCCTCAGCGTGGTCTTTGTCATTTATCGGAGGGCTGTGGCAACCCAGCCCTATCCCGGTCCCTATAACGACCCATTCCGCCAGTTTGGCATCGTCTCTTTTGTGTTAGTCCTGCTGGTCACCGCCTATACCCTGCGGCGCCGTTTCGTGCGCAGTTTGCCCGGCAAAGTCCACACCTGGCTCTGGCTCCATATCTGGTTCGGCGTGATCAGCATCCTCATTGCCTTCATGCACGAGAATTTTCAAAGCGTCACCCATGATTTCTCGTTTCTGGCCAGCCGCTTCACCGAAGCCGCGTTTGGGACCACCGCGCTCTACGCCCTGGCGTTCCTGGTCCTGAGCGGCGTGATCGGCCGTCTGCTGGATCTCTGGCAGGCCCGCGTGATCGCGACCGAAGCGGACCGCAACCGTGTGGGAATAACGCGTTCGGTCGAAGAGTGCCTGCTGGAGCTTTCCCTGGCCATCGAGCGGCTGAGCGCGGGCAAATCCGCCGAGTTCAAGCACGTCTGCCAGCAGGCTATGCGCCATGGCCAGTCCGCGCTCCAGGACTTGTCCAGTCTCTCTTCGCGCGAAATCGCGGAGTTCCAGCATGCCCAGGAGACCTTCACAGCATACGCGGCCCTCGCTCGTTCCCTGCGTCGCCAGCAGCGCGCGCAAACGCTCATGCGCGCCTGGCGGTTGATCCACATCCCGCTCGCCTGCGCTGCCGTGCTGGTCATTGCCTATCACAGTCTCTTTGAGCTGTGGAAAATGCTGATCCTCCATTCCTAGCGATGGCCGAGAAGACGCCGATGCCGCCAATCCATCACGTGTGAACGTTCGAGATCTGGAGAACCAGGCCGTCACAAGAGCAGGCGGAAATGCAGCTTCTTCCGGAGGAGAGGGATGCTCGAATTCCTGCGGAAAGGGAGCAGGCATCGGTGTGAACAACCAGGAAGATCTGGATAGAGCAGTAGCTCCATGCCTCTCTGGTGAACACCCCTGTTTATCAACTCAACGAGACGATGGCAAGCATCCAGACGGTGACCAGGATGCTGGTCTCCCTGCAAGAGCTTGCCATTTCACTCGCCTGCGCTTCCCGTCTTGAATGTGCTATTCGTGTTCGTGCGCGTGATTTGAACCGGCGAGAAAAGGAGCAGTCACAGAAGCGATCAGCGCAAGGATCGTGTCCAGATCAAACGGCCTGGTTAACACATGGCCGACACCCATGGCCAGCACCTGCTGGAGAGCGATGGTATCGGCACTCAGGACAATCACCGAGCGCAAGGTTGCTACATACTGCTGCTGCAGAGCCTGAATGAGTTGGAGCCCGGTCATGTGTGGCAGCGTGAGATCCAGGAGAATGGCCTGGTAGCGTTCAGGCTGGTGCACCAGTTTGTCCCAGGCAGCCACTCCATCGGTGGCGGTCTCAACCTCGTACCCTTCGCTCTCCAGAAGCTCCCGGAGCAGCATTCTGATCTCGGTATCGTCTTCAACAAGCAAGATCCGTGCGGTCAATGTCTTTCCTTTTCTAGAAAACCTGGTCGTGCCCCTTCACGAAAACGGCCAGGTGCTTTCACTCTCGAACAACACCTGATGCTCCTGATCGTGATACCTCGCAGTCGTTCCCGGCCGGTGCTTCCCTGGCCTGCTCGTCCGGCGGCGTTCCAGGAGCGCCTGGAGGCAAGCTACCCGCGGTCCTGGCGAAGATGGCGTTCAGAAGGGGCGCAGCATCTGGCGCAATCGCCGAGGTGCGCCCGGTCGCCTGACGGAGCACCGCGTCACTGGCCCGACGCTGTGCCGCCTGCTGGAGGCGCAGCGTCAGATCCTGTTCCTGACGAGAAGCGCCAGGGGGAAGATGAGCTTTCATGGAAACGAACCCTCCGTTGTATTTGCCTCATGCTGTGTTCAACCGATTACAGCCTTTCTCACACCGTCAAGAGTCTTGCCCTCCGCGGTCATCACCCTCTCTGTGAATGATTTGAGCAGCGGTGCCATCAGGATTGAGCACTCCAAAGGTATGCAGGTGCGTGGTCTGGGACAAGGCTGCGCGTGTGAGCACAACGACCATCTGGCTGGAATTGCTCCGCAGCACGGTCCCACCTGGCTGTCCATCAACCATGAACTCGGCCTGTGACGCAAAGAACGCGCCAGTGAGCGTCACCAGGAGTGTTCCATCCGGTTGGAGACTGATCGAGACCCTGGTTACTGATGGTACCTGGCTGCCCAGAGCCCCCAGTTGTTTGGTGAACAGGACCCGTAATGGCCAGTCCGCATGAGCCAGCAGGTGACGCAGCAGTTGATCCTCGCTGGCAAGGATGTGATCAAGGTCCTGTTGCCCTGCATCGCGCTCAGAGCCTGCGGGTAATGCTCTGACTGCCTGCTGGCTGTCCTGGGTCCGAGAGGCAACGATGCGCAACGCCTGGGTGATCGCCGCGTCGCTGTGCCCGTTATTGACTTCCGTCTTGAGATCACCAAGCGCATCCCGCAACACATTCATCTGCGCGTAGGCGCGCGTTTGAGGATCACTGGCAAAGGTGAGCCGAACTTGATTCTCGACCTGTTTCAGGCCATAGAGTGGCCCATCCGGCAGACTGTTCGCAGATGCGGTGAGCAAACCGGTACACGCAGCCACCAGCATCGCAACAACCCCAAGCATGGCCACCAGCGCCCGGCGCCCAGGAATCAAGCGCGCCCTTGACGCACCTTGACGCTGCATACGAGAAACGGTGCTCCTCGTTTGAGGGAACGGGCTGATGGGCCGGGGCAGGCTGCGTACACGAGCGCGCAGAGACGCTTCCAGACGACGAGCAAAGTCAACTGGAACGTCAATCTCCCGCAGATGGGCCAGTTGTTCCGCCGCGGCCAGGCTGTCGGCGAACTCGTCATCACTTACCAGGCGCCAGCCTCCCTGGTAGTACTGCCCCTCGATGAGTGCATCGAGCTGATCTTCCCGCTTCATCCTCGCGCTCCTTTGCCCACGCGTGATGCTCCACGCTCCTGCCCCAGGTGCTTCGCCAGGGCCTTGAGGGCTCGAAATTGTGAGACCCGGATGGCTCC
>DASVMX010000210.1:0-4538 GCA_036384215.1 Ktedonobacteraceae bacterium
GGGGTTCGGGGTGCCCCCTAAAAACCTCTTTTCTCTCTTTCTGCGAGCCGCCGCAGGCGGCGAGAAAGATCTTGCAACAGCCCTGTGCCTTCAGGCTAACTCGCTTGACAGCCTCAAGAATGTTTCTTACAATGGGTAGTAGATGAGCCAATGTAGTTCCCTGTTAAGCAATAATGAGCATAGTATCATGGGCGAGTGCCAACGCCATGGCAGTTCTTGTACAACAGTTTGACGTGGGTCTATCCTCACCCAAGAGACTACCACCATTGGCGTTTCTGATGTCCATTCATGTGCTTCTATATAGTTAGGGACATAATATGGTTCAGTTTTTAGTCAAAAGGTTGATCAGGCTACTCTTCGTAGTTCTCTGCGTCACCTTTATCACGTTTATCCTGGGGTTCTTGGCACCCGGCGACCCGATTTATGGTATGCTTGGTTTACACTTCACCCCCCAGGCGTATCACGCCCTCAAGCATGCATATGGGCTCGATCTGCCCGGATATCAGCAATATTTCAACTATCTGCGCAATCTGTTTACCTTCAATTTCGGCCTCTCCTTCGAGTACAAGAATCGAGCGGTCAAGGACATTCTGGCAAGTGGCGTACCCGTTTCGTTAGAACTGGGATTGTGGGCGCTGCTTTTACAGCTCCTTGTCGGCATTCCTCTGGGGATTATTTCGGCACTGAAAGCCAATACCTGGGTTGATACCACCAGCATGGGGGCCATGCTGGTCTTCTATGCCATCCCCGTCTTTGTGATGGCAACATTTGCCCAGGTGATTATCGTTCAACTCGATCAGTCGACCGGCATTAACTGGCCGGCGGCAAACTGGGGCACGCCCTGGCTCTATAACTGGAGCAGCATTCAGTATAAGCTGGCTCCCGTTCTCGTCTACGCCGCTACTGGCGTTGCCTACTTCGCACGCCTGGCCCGCACGACTATGCTGGAGGTGCTGCGCCAGGACTATGTGCGTACCGCGCGTGCCAAAGGTCTGCGCGAACTCATGGTCGTCTATCGCCACGCGCTGCGCAATGCATTGATTCCCCTGGTAACGGTGCTGGGCGTTTCACTGGGCTTCCTGGTCACCGGCGCGTTCTTCATAGAGAATATCTTCAATATTCCGGGCATCGCGCAAATTACGCTGACTTCCATCACCTATCGCGACTATCCCGTCATTCAGGCCACCACGGTTTTGCTGGCCGTGGCCGTGGTTCTGGGCAATCTGATGTCGGACCTGCTCTATAGTGTGGTTGATCCGCGCATCAAAGTGGAATAGGAGAGATTGAGATGGATTTACACGAAGGACAGCAACCCCAGGAGTTGACAATAGGCGCGGTGGTTCCCGGTAGTGCCGGGCCTGAGATGCTCGATCTGGAGAGAGCCGCGGGCATCCCCATCCCCCCGGACAGGGATGACAAAAAAACGTCCTCGCCCTTGCGCGATTCGCTGCGCCGCCTGCGCCGTGATAAACGTGCGATGATTAGCCTGGGCTTTATTCTCTTCCTGGTGCTGTTCGCAATCGCCGGACCGCCGATCTACCAGCATATTGGTGGACCCTACGTCAGCAATGTCAATGACGAGACATACTACCCCTGGGACTATCATAACTACTACCACGAAGAGCTGGATCGTCAGCACGAAATGCCTTCCGCCCAGTACTGGCTGGGCACGGACGATATTGGACGCGATATCCTGGCACGGCTGATGCAGGGCACGCTGGTCTCGCTGGTCGTCGCTCTGGTGGTTGAAATCATCGATGTCGTCTTTGGCATTATAATTGGCGTCCTGGCTGGCTACTATGGCGGCCTGATCGACTATCTCCTGGCCGGTTTCACCGATGTCATGTTCGCCTTCCCCGGCCTGCTTTTTGTCATCCTGCTCACTGGCATTTTTGG
Source organism: Ktedonobacteraceae bacterium (assembly GCA_036384215.1). GTDB lineage: Bacteria > Chloroflexota > Ktedonobacteria > Ktedonobacterales > Ktedonobacteraceae > Paraktedonobacter. Next base: position 1,897 of record DASVMX010000210.1, read on the forward strand.
CACCAGTTCGGACGATGTGTTCAGCCATATTCCAGTCATCGGCGCGAATGGCAATGCGCGCCTGCTCCTGGTCTCCCTGGCCCTGGCCTTTACCGCCTGGCCCCTGATGGCTCGCTATGTGCGCGGGCAGACCCTGCAACTCAAAGAACAGCAATTTGTTGAGGCAGCTCGCACAGTTGGCACCAGCGATATGCGCATCATCATGCGCCATATCGTGCCAAATCTGTTCAGTATCGTCGTAGTTGCCGCAACGTTAGACATTTCGTCCACAATTGTGGGTGAGGCTGGCATCAGCATGCTTGGCCTGGGAGTACAAGCCCCCGGCTCCAGCATCGGTCTGATGATCGCGAGTGGCTCCCAGTATGTTGGTGTCCATCCCTGGGAAGTCCTGATCCCTTGTGTTACACTGGCCTTGATTGTGCTGGCTTTCTCCTTTATCGGCGATGGCCTGCGAGATGCCTTCGACCCCCGGTCGAAAGATTAGTAAGTGGAGTAAACAACAATGGCAGAAAATCTGCTCGACGTGCAGAACCTGAAGACCTACTTCTTCTCACGCGCTGGAGTGGTCAAAGCAGTCGACGACGTGTCCTTTAGCATGCGACCGGGCGAAACGCTGGGGGTGGTCGGAGAAAGTGGCAGCGGCAAAAGCGTAAGCGCCCTTTCAGTGATGCGCCTGGTCTCCAATCCTGGCAAGATCGTGGGGGGAGATATTAACTTCAATGGCGAAAGCATTCTGGAGAAAAACCAGGAAGAGCTGACTGACCTGCGCGGCAGCAAAATTTCCATGATCTTCCAGGACCCGATGACCTCCCTCAACCCGGTCTTCCGCGTCGGCGATCAGATCGCGGAAACAGTCAGGCGCCACCGCAAAGACATGTCCAAAGAACAGGCCTGGAAGCGCGCGGTTGAGATGCTCGACCTGGTACGTATCCCCGATGCCTCACGCCGGGCGAAGAGCTATCCCCACGAGTTCAGCGGCGGCATGCGCCAGCGTGTAATGATCGCCATCGCCCTGGCTTGCAATCCCCAGTTGCTAATCGCGGACGAGCCCACCACGGCGCTCGATGTGACTATCCAGGCGCAGATTCTGGACCTGATGAAAGGCCTTTCGCAAGAATTTGGCACCGCGGTAATGCTGATCACGCACGATCTCGGCGTGGTGGCTGGTTCTTGCCAGCACGTAAACGTCATGTACGCCGGACACGTGGTCGAGTCAGCCCCGGTCAAACAGATCTTTGAAACGCCCGCGCACCCCTACACTATCGGCCTGCTGGACTCCATTCCCCGCCTGACTGACGAACGCGGCGCCAAGCTCAAGCCAATCGCGGGCCAGCCGCCCGATCTCTTGAATCCTGGCGGGGGCTGCCTCTACGCACCACGCTGCCCGCGCGCGCAAGCGCAGTGTCTCCAGGAACGACCCGAGCTTAAATCCGTCGGACGCGGCAACCAGTTAGCTGCATGCTTCTTTCCGGCATAAGCAACACACTGAACATCGTCAAGCAGAAAGTAAAAAAGGGCAAGTAGCTCTATAGTAAGGGAAAAAGGCATTTTATGATCCAGAATCCATTAGTACCGCCTACTCCGCCAGCGCAGGAGAGCAACTCCACCCTGGTCGAAGTCAAGGGCTTAAAGGTTCACTTCCCGATCAAAGGGGGTCTGCTCGGCCAAACCAAAGCCCACGTCAAAGCTGTTGATGGCGTCGACCTGTTTATCAAACGCGGCGAAACACTCGGTCTGGTGGGTGAAAGCGGCTGCGGCAAATCAACAACCGGGCGAGCCATTCTCCAGCTCATTAAACCCACCGCTGGCAGCGTCAAGATCAACGGAACAGAACTGACCAAACTCTCCCCCAATCAAGTGCGGAAAGAGCGCGAAAACATGCAGATGGTCTTTCAGGACCCCTTTGCCTCGTTGAATCCGCGCTTCTCTGTGGGACAGATTATCTCGGAGCCGCTGCTGAACTACAAAAAATACAGTAATAAGAAGGAACTTGAGAGCGAGGTTGCCAACCTGCTGGAAACTGTTGGTCTGAACCCTTATTTTGTCAACCGTTTCGCGCACGAGTTCAGCGGCGGCCAGCGCCAGCGCATTGGCATCGCGCGCGCCCTGGCCCTGCATCCCTCGTTTATCGTCGCAGACGAGCCGGTCTCCGCGCTGGACGTCTCCATTCAGGCCCAGGTTCTGAATCTGATGGAAGACCTGCAAGATAAGCTCAGTCTGACCTATCTCTTTGTCGCGCACAACCTCTCAGTGGTCAAACACATCAGTGATCGCGTGGCCGTGATGTACCTGGGCCGCATTGCCGAGCTGGCCGATAGCGAAGCGCTGTACGAGCTACCCCTGCACCCCTACACCCAGGCGCTGCTCTCAGCCATTCCCGTGCCCGATCCCAACGTCGAAACGCGCCGCAAACGCATTATTCTGGAAGGCGACGTGCCCAGCCCGGTTAACCCGCCCAAAGGCTGCAACTTCAACCCTCGCTGCTGGAAAGCTCAGGATATCTGCCGCGAGGTGATTCCTCCGCTGGAGGAAAAGCGTCCCAACCACTACGCCGCCTGCCACTTCCCTGGTTAAACAGAAGCGAGTTTCCTGGGGAAGCACAAAACGCGAGAAACGGCCCGCGGGCCGTTTCTCGCGTTTTG
>DASVMX010000211.1:0-1944 GCA_036384215.1 Ktedonobacteraceae bacterium
TTTAGCGGAGGCAAGCTTAGATTTTTACGAAATCATAGGCGATAAGCAGGACGAGAAAATTTTCAATTTTTCTCGTCCTGCTTATCGCCTATGATTTCGTAAAAATCTAAGCTGCCTCCGCTTATCTATTTACGCTTCGCTGCCCTCGGCCCAGGCAAAGTGGCCGATGGAACGGTATTTCTGGTAACGGATCTCAAGCAGTTCGTCGAGCGGGATCTGTTTGATCTCTGCCAGCTGCTTACAGATCGCGGCTTTGACGTTTTCCGCGGCCTGGGGAGGATTGTGGTGCGCGCCCCCGAGTGGTTCAGAAACGATATCATCTACCAGGCCGAGCTTCTTCAATTCACGTCCGCTAATACGCAGAGCATCGGCTGCCTGCTGCGCGAAAGAATTGGAACGCCAGAGAATCGAGGCCGCCGACTCGGGCGAGGTGACGGTATAAATGCTAAATTCGTTGATCAGGACGCGGTCTGTGACGCCCAGAGCCAGCGCGCCGCCGCTGCCGCCTTCGCCAATCACGACGCTGAGCGAAGGGATGCGCAGGCGCGACATGACATAGAGGTTGGAAGCGATAGCTTCGGCCTGGCCACGCTCTTCGTCTTCCAGAGCTGGAAAGGCGCCCTGCGTGTCGATCAAGGTAACCAGCGGGATGCCGAACTTCTCGGCCTGCTTCATCAAGCGCTGTGCCTTGCGGAAGCCTTCGGGATGGGGCATGCCGTTATTATAGTATTGCTTTTCCTTCATGGTGCGCCCCTTCTGGTGACACACAAACATGACGGTTTCGCCGTGGAACTGCGCCAGCCCGCCCAGGATAGCATGGTCGTCGTTGAAAGCGCGATCGCCGCACAGTTCAAAGAAGTCATCGCACATCAGGCGCAGATAATCGATTGAATGCGGGCGCTCTTTATGACGCGCCACCTGTACCGTCTGCCACGAGGTCAGATCGCGATAGATCTCCTCGGTGCGGCGGCGCAACTCGCGTTCCATATCCTGGAGCTGGCGGTGCTCCTCGGCCTTGAGTCGATCACCCTTTTTCTGGAGCGCGACAATTTTCTTCTCCAGGTCAGCCAGGGGCTTTTCAAATTCCAGATCGTAAGCCATTATTTCTCTCCTGCCTGACTACTGGCGGCAACCGCGCTTCTCCTCGTCCAGGTGCACGCAGCAGGTGTGTAAAAACGCAGGAGGCGAGCCAGGGTGGTGCGCAGTTGGTTACGATGAACAACGGCGTCAATCATGCCATGACGGAGCACAAATTCAGAATTGACCGTGCCTTCGGGCAATTTGATATGCATAAAATCCTCGATCACGCGTGGACCAGCGAAGCCGATCAGCGCGCCTGGCTCGGCCAGGGTGACATCGCCAAGCATCGCGAAGCTCGCGGTCACGCCGCCGGTGGTGGGGTCGGTGAGCAAGCTGAAATACGGCAAACCCGCCTCACCCAGTTTCGCCAGGGCCGCGGAGGTTTTCGCCATCTGCATTAACGCGAACGTTCCCTCGTGCATCCGCGCCCCACCGGAGGTGGAGGAGACAAGCACGGGAATCTTTTTGGCAATCGCCAGTTCAATCGCGCGCGTGATCTTTTCACCGACCACTGAACCCATGCTGGCGCCCAGGAAGCGGAAATCCATAATTGCCAGCGCCAGAGGCTGCTGCTCAATCGTCGCGTAACCGCTGACCACAGCCTCGTTCAGGCCCGATTTCTTGATCTCATCGCGCAGCTTATCAGGATACGTCTGAACCTCGTCTTTGGCACGTTTGACAAAGCCCAGTGGATCGGCTGACACCATACCCGCGTCGATCTCTACAAAGCTCTCGGGATCGACCAGCATCTCTATGCGCTCGTAGGCAGTCAATTTAAAATGATAACTACAGCGCATGCACACTTTCTGGTTCTTTTCCCATTCGCGTGTCAGCAATGTCTCCTTGCATTTGGGGCACCTGACC
>DASVMX010000212.1:0-1687 GCA_036384215.1 Ktedonobacteraceae bacterium
GATATCAGGTGCAGCGTCAGAGGCGTCAAGCATCCAAAGAGGCTCAAGCTCTCAGAGTAGCTCAAGCGAAAGCCTCCTTGGAGGATCAGGCGGCGGTGACAGCCACCTAATCTACTTTTAGTTTAGTTCACCTCAGTGGCCTGCGGCGCATGACGGTTCACATCAGGGCTGATTTATATTTACCTCAAACTTGCAGCATGCGAGCGTGCAAAAGTTTGCCAAGGCGACGAATGCCTTCTTCGATCCGCTCGGCATTGACGTTGGAGAAGCTCAGGCGCATGGTGTTCGCGCCGCCTCCGTTGGCGTGGAAGGCCGCGCCGGGCACAAAGGCGATGCGATACTCCAGCGCGTCGTTGAGCAGTTGCCCGGTGTCCACGCCTTCCGGCACCGTGACCCACAGGAAGAGGCCGCCCTGCGGATGCGTCCAGGTGACTGTGTCCGGGAAGTACTCTTCGAGCGCGGCCAGCATGGCGTCCCGCCGCTCGCGGTAGAGCTGGCGAATCACCGGCACATGCTGCTCCAGGAAGCCCTCGCGGGTGAGTTCATAGGCGATCATCTGGTTGAGCGTTGGCGTCTGGAGGTCGGCGCCCTGCTTTGCCAGGGTCAACTTGCGTACAACTTCCTCGGGACCCACAATCCAGGCCACGCGCAGGCCGGGCGTTAGAACTTTCGAGAAAGTGTTCAGTAGAATGACGTTGCCCTGGTAAACCTGGCCGGCCTGGCCCGCGCGCTGCTGGCGCCTGTGCTCCAGTTCCAGCAAGGTGGGCAGCGGCTCCCCCTCAAAGCGCAGTTGTGAATAGGGATCATCCTCGATAATCGGCACATCATAGCGGCTCGCCAGCTCAATCAACTGCTGGCGCCGCTCCAGCGTAAAGGTCACGCCCGAAGGATTCTGGAACGAAGGCAGCACATACATACAGCGGGGGCGCAGGCGCAGCGCCTCTTCCAGCTTATCAATCACAATACCCTCGCTGTCCGAGCGTACTGCTATGTATTTCGGCTCGTAGGGATTAAATGCCTGTAGCGCTCCCATATACGTCGGCGACTCTACAAGCATAGGCTCGCCAGGGTTGACCAGCAACTTGCCCAACAGATCAAGACCCTGCTGCGAGCCGGACGTAATCAAGATATTCTCGCGCGAAACCTTCACGCCCTCTTGCGTCAGCCGCTCGGCCAGCAGTTCGCGCAGGGGGGTATAACCCTCAGTTGTGCCATACTGTAGCGCCTGCCGGCCCTGCTTTGCCAGAATACGCTGAGTCACTTCCGAGATCTGCTCCAGCGGAAAAATCTCGCCCGCCGGCAAACCGCCAGCCAGAGAGATCGTCCCTGGCATTTCAGTGACCTTCAATAGCTCGCGAATCGCCGATCCCTGAATACGTTGAACCCGCTGCGCGTAGCGCCGATCCCAAACTGTTGCCATAGTTCTTGTAACCTCTCCACCTGGAAAACACATGGACATTCAAACAAAACCAGGTTATATACTTCAGACTATAAGGTATACCAGGGCTAATGTCGAGAGACAATCCGCCAGTCAGCATGTGGGCCAATTATATTGACTCATCTCCACCCTGAGGACTAGCACCTGCGCGCTCTCCTGCTGAGGGCTCGCCCTGATTTTAATGATGCAGAAAGTGCGCGTCGCGCACTTTCTGCACCATTAAAATCAGGGCAAGTCCTCAGTGCGTTG
>DASVMX010000213.1:0-2987 GCA_036384215.1 Ktedonobacteraceae bacterium
GCATTTGACGTAGGCTAAAGGGCATTGAAAGGGTCCTTCTTTCTGGGTTGTGTTTTTTTCAGTATGCCAGAAATTGGACCCTTTGCTTCCTCTTTCACCCTTTTGTCTGATTTGACTTCCTTATCCGAAAGGTATTGGAGCTTGCCTCCCGCCTGTTTTGAATTATGCTGCGATGTTGAATAGCAAGGTGCCGTGCGAGGCGACAGTGGCGCTGTAGCCGTTATGGTTGCCCAGGCTGGCGCCTGACCAGACGTTGGTCAGCGCTTTGCTGCCACTGATGCCCAGTGAACTCCAGGAGACGGAGATTTTGGCGCTGGAACTGGCCAGATTGAAAAAGGCGACTGTGATGGTGCCATTACTGTTCTTCTTCCACCAGACCTGTGAGTTTCCGCCTGTCAACTGGGTTGCCGCTTTGCCCGAGTTGTCGACCGCGATGACGCGTTTGTTGGTGAGCAGCGACTTGCCGTAACTATCCAGACGGGTCAGGTCGTCGCCCATATACATTGGCGCGGCTGCCATGGCCCACAGGGTCATATAGGTCTGGCGCTCAGTGTTGCTGAGTCCATCCAGTGCCCCATCAGCCACATCCATGGCGTCCAGGTCGTTCCAGGCACCAGGGCGAGCATATTTGGCCCAGGCCGCCGCGCTGCCGAAGCGCCCGGAAACCCTGGACCAGTTGACGAGCTGGCCAGGGCAGCCGCCATAGCACTCAACGTCGCCCTGAGTGCGCCACGCGTTGGCATACGTCTGCCAGGTGGTCGCGCTGGAGATCGAGAGATTGTTGGAAAGATCATAGACTATGCCACGCCCTGAGTTCCTCAGTCCCTGCGACCAGGCCTGAACATCAGGGATATCAAAGGTGCCAACACCATCGATTTTGATGAAGTCCACGCCCCAGGATGCGAACTCTTTGGCCCAACCATCGATGAACGCCTGTGCGCCTGGCTTGCTGTAGTCGATGTAATAGTTGACATTGTGGTAATTGTAGTTCTTCTCGAACTTGCCCACGACCGCGATCTGGTTGGCAGTGTTATTGGTGCCAACGATTCGGGTCTTCTTGTTAACCGCCGCGACTGGCACGCCGGGCGTCACGTACGCGCCAAACTTGAGGCCAAGGCCGTGGATCTTTGACGCCAGGGCCGCGAGCCCGCCGGGGAATTTGCTGGTATCTGGCACCCAGTAGCCGTTGGCGTCCACTGTAGTGGTGGGGTTGAGGTACCAGAAATCATCCAGCAGGACGTAGTTGTAACCAGCGCTTGCCAGCCCGGAGTTGACCAGCGCCTGGGCCTGGGCGTAGACCCTGGCCGCGGTCGGGCTTTTGCCAATGAAATTCCAGGTGCTCCAGCCTTTGAATGGGGTTAAGGCCTGGCCATTGCTTTCAGCGTGGCTGGCTGTCGTGTTTAAGAGGCTGACAAACGAGACTGAGAGGATGACGAGGATGGCTAATCCACCGGCCACCCATTTGTGCCTGCGCAATCCTTGCAAAGCCATGATGGTTTTCTCCCTTGAGTGGTGGGCTTCCTACCCACCGAATGACGAAACCAGCCAGGGCGACCTGGCAGGCCCGCTTCTCAAAGACAACAGTATTTCAGGAATAGAACATCCCACTGATCCCAGCGCGCCCACTCGCGCCACGAGAAAGATCGAAGTGTATCCCTTCGGGCCGGGAGAGAGCGAGATCAGTACCTGGTATGGATGGTCGTTGCTTTCCTAATCGAAAACACTCAGAGGGTGAGGCAGCAGCTATCCGCGAATCCTTCGGGGATAAACCGTGCTATTCACCTGATTATGTGAGAAGATCCATCTGTTCAGGTAGTTTTATCTTACTCATATTTGTGGAAACTTGTCAATGCTTATTGTCTTTTGGGGTCAAACGAGCAAGCACTTTTCATTTCTTCGTCCAGTGAATAATCAGGGCAACTCGCCCGCGACGATCTGGCGCCAGAGCGTTCTGGCGTCCAGGCGATGATAGTGGCGCAGGAAATCAAAGGCAGTCCCACCTCTTTCCCAGGCATAGCAATACCAGCACATGCCTCCTGGCCGGCGGGGATAAAACACATGGAAAGAGGCATGAGAGTCGCGCCCCTCGTCGTGGTGTTCGCTAAAGGGACAATGGCCTGTCCCATTGTGACCTAGCCGTACATAATGACCAATCAAGGTAAACGGGTTCTGCGCCGCATTCCAATCGTGGATTGAGTGTAATGATCGAGATTTATCAATATATTGCTCATCTGTGGGCGGGATGAAGGGAGGAAAATCGCGCTCTGGTGGAAGCGAGATGGTTGGCGGGGGCATCACGCGCTGCACCTGTGCCAGCCAGTGGAGTTGCTCTGACAGGGTGCGCGCGACCGGCTGGAGGTCGGGGGTGAGAAAGGGATAGCGCTTGCCGCTGCGCTGGTGGACGCCCAGCGGGAGGCGCATCAGTGAGCCGATGCCCTGGCCGAAACTTTGTTTGGGAAACAGTTCCAGTTTACGCTTGACAGCCATGGGCAAGAGCCAGGCGCGAGCCAGCGCGGCGGGACAGGGTTCGCGGAAAAAGAGCCAGAGGTGTCCTCCGCGTCGCGAGCGTTCCAGATAGGCGGGCGCGCCGTGGTTTGCCAGGTCTGTTTGCAGTTCTTTGAGGATTGTCAGCCCTTCCGCCTGGTCCGCGTCAAAAACCGCGAACGAGCAATATCCCTGCTCATCGCGTACATAGGTGCCAACGCAGGCCTGTCCGGCCAGGTGTTTGTGCAGGATAGTATCTGTCAGGGGGTGAAACGCTCGCAGATAGCGACCATTGCGCTGCTGGACCGCGTAATCGCTCCTGCGACCCACGCAGGCCCACAGGCACTCAGGTCCATCCAGGTCCATGACGCGTCCTCCTTCTCTAGAGAACTATTCTTTCTCAGCCAGGTGTTTTTGGAAGATCCAGCATCTCTCCCATATTATCCACGAATTATCGCCTGAAAAAACAGGATCGGGTTGGATGCCGCATTGCGGCATCCAAC
>DASVMX010000214.1:0-4078 GCA_036384215.1 Ktedonobacteraceae bacterium
TTCATGTCTCAGCCATACCTTACTCTGGTTAAGAATCGAGGCTGGTAAACAGGTTGTTAAGAGATTCGGCCAGGGTGGGATGGGCGAAGACGGCGTCGCGCAGGGTGGTGTAGGGCAGTTTGCCCATCATGGCCAGTTGTAGCGCGGACATGATTTCGCCGCCTTCGAGGCCCAGGATCGCGCAGCCGAGGATTTGTCCGCTCTGGGCATCGACGATGGCTTTCATCAGGCCGCGCGGTTCGTCTGTTTCCAGGGCGCGCGCGACATAGCTCATGGGCATTTTCGCCACTCGAATGACCAGGCCCTGTTTGCGCGCCTCGCTCTCGGTCAGGCCGACGCGGCCCAACTGGGGATCGATGTAGATGGTGTAGGGGACGAGCCGCCCGTGGATGCTGGCGTTACCCTGTTCGAGTAGATTGGTGCGGATAACGCGGAAGTCGTCGTAAGAGATGTGCGTGAAGGCCGGGCCGCCTTTGACATCGCCCAGCGCGTAGATGCCCGGCACGCCGGTCTCCAGGCGTTCGTTAGTGGGAATGAAGCCGTGGTCGTCAGAGCGCAGGCCGGTGGCCGCGAGGTTGAGGTGGTCGCTGTTGGGCGTGCGGCCCGCGGCCATCAGTAGATGCGATCCGTGCAGAACCTCTTCGCCGCTGCTGGTGCGCACGCGCAGTTGAAGCTGTCCGCCGTCCAGTTGCTCCACGCAAAGCGGCGTTGTTTGTAGGAAAAGCTCGATGCCATCTTCGCGCAAAATATCGGCCACGGCGTCCGCGATATCATCATCCTCTTGCGCCAGCAGATGTGAGCCGCGCTGGATAATGCTCACCCGACTGCCGAAGCGGCGGAACATCTGCCCGAATTCGAGTCCGACGTAGCCACCGCCAATAATCAGCAGATGCTCAGGCACGCTGTCCAATTCCATAATCGTCGTCGAATTGAGGACAGGTACCTGCTCTACCCCGTCCACGACTGGTTGAGCAGGCCGCGCGCCGGTATTAATAAAAATCTTCTCCGCGCTCAACTGGCGGGTTTCGCCCGTCCGCAACTTCACTTCGAGCGTTTTTTCTCCAATGAAACGTGCCGAACCCAGCAAGAGATCCAGTCCAGCGGCGCTCTCAATGCGTTTCTGGCCGCTGCCGCGAAAGCTCTCTACGATATCGCGTTTGCGCTTGCGCACCACTGTCATATCAATGCTAATCGGGCCGGTCTGCACGCCATAATCGGCGGCGTGCATGGCCATATACGCCACCCGCGCGCTTGCCACCATTGTCTTGGTGGGCGTACATCCCTCGTTAATGCAAGTCCCGCCAATATGCTCCTCCTCGATGATCGCCGTCTTCAAGCCAGCCCCCGCCAGCGCCGTCGAAAGCGGCCCTCCTGCCTGGCCCGACCCGATGACAATCGCGTCATACCTGATATTCTGAACCATTTCGTGCCTCCTGTAGCTACATATTTTTCTACAGTCTATCACGCTGCGCCCAGGGCGTTTATTACGCGAACTCAGCTAGGAATATTTTCTGTTCAACAGACGAGTTGAATTGTTCTGAGCCTGTTCGGTTGCCTTTGTTGGTCTTGCTATAGTGAAACAGAGAAATTTGTTGACTGTGTCAGGATGAGATGAGCTTGTTCTAGGAAGAGTTTATCGCCGGGACGCGCTGTAAGGAGGGAGGAGCTATCGTGACTACATTGCAACGCGACCGGACATCTGCTATGCCACGCCCGTCTCGCCAGGTTTTGCGCGAGCGATATCAGCGGGTGCGCCAGTTTTCTGAATACCTGTGCAAGCCGCTGAGGACCGAGGATTATGTGATTCAGTCCATGTCGGATGTCAGCCCCACGAAATGGCACCTGGCGCATGTGAGCTGGTTTTTTGAGACTTTTTTGCTCAAGCCTACGCTGGCCAATTATCGCTCGCTTCATCCTCAGTACGCATATCTTTTCAATTCGTACTACAATACGTTGGGCGAACGGCACTGCCGTCCGAGGCGCGGTCTGATCTCGCGTCCCACGGTTGAAGAGACCTATGCTTATCGCCGCTACGTGGACGATCACATGCTGGCTCTGCTGGAAGAGGTCAACGATCAGCAACTGGCCGAGCTTACGCCGATGTTTATTCTGGGTTTGAACCACGAACAGCAGCACCAGGAGTTGATGCTGACCGATATCAAGCACGTGTTTTCCTGCAATCCTCTCGCGCCGGTCTATGCTCCGAGTGAAAAAAAGTCGCTGCTGCCAACGCCATCGCTGGCCTGGATGGGCTTTCTGGAGGGACTACAGTGGATTGGTTATGCGGGCGATGATTTTGCTTTTGACAATGAACTGCCCCGTCATCGCGAGTTTGTGCTGGATTTCCAACTGGCTTCGCGCCTGGTGACAAACGGGGAGTACCTGGAATTTATCGAGGATGGTGGCTATCGCAATCCGTTGCTCTGGCTCTCCGAGGGCTGGAACACGGTAAATCAACAGGAATGGCAGGCTCCACTCTACTGGGAGAAGCGCGATGATCAGTGGTGGACGCTGACGCTGCATGGTATGCGCGAGGTGGATAGAGCCGAGCCGGTCTGTCATATCAGTTACTTTGAAGCTGACGCTTTCGCGCGCTGGGCTGGCTGCCGCCTGCCTACGGAGGCCGAGTGGGAGGTCGCGGCCCGCACAGTTCCAATCGCGGGCAATTTTATCGAGGGTGGCCTGTACCATCCGACCGCACTCAACGCCTCGCTCGCCGGTGGACGGCTTGCCCAGATGTATGGCGATGTCTGGGAGTGGACGCAAAGTTCATACGCGCCCTACCCAGGCTTTCAACCCGGTCCTGGCGCGGTCGGCGAGTACAATGGAAAGTTTATGTGCAACCAGTACGTGCTGCGCGGTGGCTCCTGCGCGACTTCCATGGCGCATATTCGCCCGACTTATCGCAATTTCTTCCCCGCTGACGCGCGCTGGCAGTTCATGGGCGTGCGGCTCGCGAAGGATGGCGATCATGCGTAAATGCCTGGAACAGTCGCCGCGTCTCTACGATTTTGCGCCAGAGCGCCAGCAATTTCGCTCTGATGTGCTGCACGGTCTACAGACCAGGCAGAAAGAGCTGCCGAGCAAATACTTTTACGATGACCAGGGCTCGCAGCTCTTTGAACAGATCTGCGAACAGGACGAGTATTATCTGACGCGGACCGAGCTGGGGATTATGCGTGAGCGGGCGCGCGAGATGGCCGAACTGCTCGGTCCACGCTGCCTGCTGATTGAATACGGCAGCGGCAGCAGCACGAAGACGCGCCTGCTGCTGGATGCCCTGCAAGATCCCGCGGGCTACGTGCCGATCGATATCTCGAAGGGGCAGTTGCTCGCCTCCGTGGGCGCGCTGGCCATGGTCTATCCTGACCTGGAGGTGTTGCCCGTCTGCGCGGACTACACCAAATCTTTTGATCTGCCCGCGCCACGCAAGACGCCCGCGCGCAGGGTGGCCTACTTTCCCGGCTCGACCATTGGCAACTTCGAGCAGGCTGCCGCCAGGCGCTTCCTGCGCCAGGTCGCCGCGGTCTGCCGGAGCGGCGGCGGGCTGCTGATCGGCGTCGATTTGCACAAGGATTTTACAATCCTGCACCGCGCCTATAACGACGCGCAGGGCATCACCGCGCAGTTTAATAAGCACCTGCTGGAGCGCATCAACCGGGAACTGGGGGCCAATTTTCAACTCCAGAACTTCGGGCACTACGCTTTTTATAATCCTCACCGGAGTCGCGTCGAAATGCACCTGGTCAGCTTGCAGAAGCAGACCGTGCGCGTTGACCAGGCCGAGATTGCCTTCAAACGCGGCGAGAGTATCTGGACAGAGAGTTCTTATAAATACGCGCTCGACGACTTCGCCCGCCTGGCAACCGGCCAGGGCTTTACCGTTGAGCGCGTCTGGACTGATCCACGCGAATTGTTCAGCGTGCAGTATCTCAGCGTGCACTCTTGAATCTGTAAATGTAATATGAGTCATCCCTGATTTTGCAAAATCAGGACAAAACGCGTTTTCCCCCCGCCCCAGGAAAAACAAGGGGTTTTGTGGGCGGAGCGCCGTGCGCCCCGCGCCCCAAACCCCATG
>DASVMX010000215.1:0-4459 GCA_036384215.1 Ktedonobacteraceae bacterium
CGCCCCCCCCCACACCAAACCCCTTGAGAAAAAAGGGGGTGGGGCGCTTTGACAAACTTTTGCAAAGTTTGGGATGACTGATAGCCAGCAATTATGATCCTGCTTCCCCGGTTTCTTCCAGCCAGTCCTCTTCATCGGTTAGCGGAGTTCTACCGACTTCTAAGGTAACGAGATCAATCCCATTTGCGCTTTGAGCCGCACAATACGCTGGAGTGACTGATCGAGACGCACCTGTGAGATACGTCCTGACTGAACAGCAGCGGTGAGACCAGTAACGACTGCCGCCAGGCGATCAGGCGCCATAGGGCATTCAACAATGTCATTCCCTGCAAGAATAGCCCGGATTGTCGCCTCTGTAACCGCTTTCGCCGGATCAGTATACCCTTGCTGGCTCATAAACTGCAGAAGCCCCTGGGCATCCGTGGCGTCCGTAACCACCACCCCTTGATATCCCAGTTGTCCCCGCAAAACCTGGTCAACCAACACTGGCGAGAGCGAGGCAGGTTCGGTTGAATCATACGCAGGTACGATCACATGTGTCGTCATGATCATTCCAGGTTGATGGGAGAGGAGGGCACGGAATGGAGCGAAATCAACAGCATTGAGTTGGGACTGGCTCGTGGTAATCGTCGGCAGCCCAAAATCAGGATTCGCTGGCGAGGCACCCAGACCAGGCCAATGCTTCAAGGTTCCCTGGACACCGTTCTGCTGTAAACCATCCAGAAACGCGCCTGCATAGGTGATTACCTGCGCGGGTGTCGTCCCAAACATACGGCTCTGATCGACCGCTCCGCCTTGATACACATCCGCCAACGGCGCGAAGTCTGTGTTAATGCCAGAAGCGCGCAGGCGCTGGGCATCCAATTGGGCCTGGGCATAGGCCTGGTGAGGATCACCCGTCGCGGCGAGTGCCTGGGGCGAGGGCGATGGACCATAATATGGAGCCAGACGATCAACGATCCCCCCTTCTTCATCTGTGGCGACAATCAACGATTGATCGGCATGCGTCTGGAGATCATGAACCAATTGCGTCAATCCACTCAGCGTATCAGGCATCAGTGACCCACCATTGTACTGATTAAAGACAATGACATTCGCGATATCCCATTGCTGAAGTGCTCGGTACAATGCTGCATTACCACTATTCGCATACACGGACAGCATCAGCAATTGCCCAATCTGTTCTGTTTGCGTCATATGAGCAATATAGGCATCGATACGCTGATCCAGGCTCGCAGTGGAGGTAGGCGAAGGAGAACCTATCGACTGAGCAGGTGTAACAAAAGCGGTAGATGTAGTAGAAACGGCAGGCGACAAAGAGCCTGCTGGCTGTGGAGTTCGCGGAGACGCATACGCTTCCCACAAATGCCATGGCTGATAGAAAACAAGAACGAACGCGGTAAAGGCTGTAAAACTCAGCAGCACGAGCGTGAGCAAAAAGCCCCGTCTCCTGCCCCTGTGAGCTCTGTGTTGAGGCCGATTAGGCTCAGGCGGATAGGTATACAAAGTCAAAAACCTTTCATATCAAACCCCGTTGAACAGTGATCAAAAGGGGGCACCAGAAGTCTCCTCAAGTAGGAGTTGAACTATCCCTAAATAATCACACTATTAAAAAACAAGATTTGATGGCATCGAATTCCCACCAGGTAAGGGACCTCTACTCTCACTCTTTGTTTATAGTTCTTTGAGAAAAATTGGCTGGCTGTTGGTTGGCAAAATGTATTCATAACATCCGTTCCGAGCAGCCTGCTGGATATGATAGAATGAGGGATGAGATGGAGACGCTTCAAGCAAGCGGACCGCTCACCTGCGCTGTCATCCCAAGCTAGGAGGCTTTATGTCTGACCCATCGCCGTATCTGGGGATTCCTGGAGAGAAATCACGTGCATTGCAGGCGCGTCGTCAACAGTTTGTCGCGCGCGGTGTTTCATCTACGATGAGTGTTTTTGCCGCGCGAGCGGATGGAGCGACTGTCGAGGATGTCGATGGCAATCGCTTTATTGATTTCGCCGGAGGCATCGGCGTGATGAACATCGGCCACTCTCGTCCCGAGGTGGTCCAGGCCATTGCGGAACAGGCCGCGAAATTCGTTCACACCTGCTTTAGCGTGGTGATGTACGAGCCCTATGTCGAGCTTGCCGAGCGTATCACCAGGCTGGCACCCGGTAATTTCCCCAAGAAGGCTATTTTCTTTAACAGCGGCGCAGAGGCCGTGGAGAACGCGGTGAAGATTGCGCGTTACGCGACTGGACGCCCCGCCGTGATTGTTTTTGATAACGGCTATCACGGTCGCACGTTGCTGACGATGACGATGACAGCCAAAGTCAAACCCTACAAATATCGCTTTGGACCCTATGCCCCGGAGGTCTATCGCGCGCCTTTCCCCTATCCCTATCGCATGAATATGACGCCCAGCCAGGCTTCGGATGCCTGTATCGCTGAATTGAAACGCATGTTTGTCGGCGAGGTTGCTCCCGACCAGGTAGCGGCTATCGTGATCGAGCCGGTGCAGGGCGAGGGCGGCTTTATGCCGGCCCCTCCTGGATTTTTGAAGGCGCTCAAGGGGTTGTGCGAGGAGCACGGGATTCTCTTTATTGCCGACGAGATCCAATCGGGCTTCTGCCGCACGGGCGAGATGTTCGCGGTCAACCACGACGGGGTTGAGCCGGACCTGATGACCATCGCGAAGTCCATGGGCGCGGGTATGCCGATCAGCGGCGTGGTCGGGCGCGCGGAGATCATGGATGCACCTCCTCCCGGTACCCTTGGCGGCACCTATAGCGGCAATCCCGTGGCCTGCGCTGCTGCGCTGGCCGTGCTCGACATCTACGAGCGAGAAAATCTCGCCGAGCGCTCGCGCCAGATTGGCCGGATTGCCACCGAGCGCTTCCTGCAACTCCAGAAGCAGTACCCCATGATTGGCGATGTGCGCGGTCAGGGTGGTATGCTGGCGATGGAAATTGTCAAAGATCGCGCGACCAGAGAGCCCGACGCCCAGGCTACTGGCGACATCCTGGCCGCGGCCCACCAGCGTGGTCTGATCCTGATTAGCGCCGGCATGTACGGCAATGTCATCCGCGTGCTGGTTCCTCTGAACGCCAGTGACGAGCAATTGCAGCAGGGTCTGGACATCCTGGCGGAAGCCATCGGCACCGTTGCCCACGTCTCCGCGACTGCCAACTCGGTCAGCTAAGCTGACAGGACACATGGGAAATCGGCAAAGAGAAGCTTTGCCGATTTCCCTCAACCGTTGCCAAAATCACGAACGAAATGTGAGGCGCAACAGCGAAAATATATGCGTGATACTGAGCCCGTCATCATTATTGGCGGCGGTATTGGGGGGCTGGCCGCTGCCCTGGCGTTGAAACGTGCCGGGATCGAGGTCAGAGTTTTTGAACGCGTCAGTGCTTTACAGGAAGTTGGCGCGGGTCTGACGCTGTGGGCCAACGCGGTCAAGGTGCTGCGCGAACTGGGCTTGGAAGAACTCACCAATTCGGCTTTTCACCTGGACGATGGCGATATTTATTCCTGGCAGGGCGAGCGTCTTTCGTCGATCTCCGCTCAGCAGCTCAAGCAGCGTTTTGGCGCGACCAACCTGGCCATGCATCGCGCCGACCTCCAGGCGGCCCTGCTCGCGGCTGTCGGGCCGGATACGCTGGCGCTGGACCGCCAGTGCAGCGGGTTTGAGCAGGACAACAAGGGCGTGACCGCGCGCTTTGTTGATGGCCAGGAGATACGCGGAAGCGTACTGATCGGAGCTGATGGCATTCACTCGACCATTCGTGCTCGGCTCTTTGGCACGGAAAAGCCGCGCTACGCCGGGTATACCACCTGGCGCGGAATCACAACTCCGCCGGATGGAGAGATGCGCGTCGGCGAGTACTGGGGCCACGGCACGCGCTTTGGCCTTGTTCCGCTTACACAGGGCCGTTACTACTGGTTTGCCGCGCGCAACGCGCGTGAAGGCGAGCCGGAAGACCAGGCGGGCCGCAAACACGAAGTACAGGCACTTTTTACCGGCTGGTACCCTTCTATCCCCGCTATCATCGCGGCAACCCCCGAAGACGCGATCCTGCGCAACGACATCTACGATCGCCCGCCGCTGCCCCACTGGACGCGAGGCCGCGTGACTCTGCTGGGAGACGCCGCGCATCCCATGACGCCCAACCTGGGCCAGGGAGCCTGTCAGGCTCTGGAAGACGCCCTGGTGCTGGCCCACGCGCTGGAGCAGACCGAAAACGCCAGTGTGGCCCTCCAACTCTACCAGGCTCGCCGCATTCCGCGCACCACCCGCATCGTCAACCGCTCCTGGAACATCGGGCGCGTCGGCCAATGGCAGAATCCGCTGGCCTGCAAAGTACGCGACTTCAGCCTCAAATGGATGCCCTCCAGCCTGCAACTCGCCACTTTCGAAGAAGCAGTTGGCCACGAGATAGAGCATTGAACAGGGAGTTGGCGG
>DASVMX010000216.1:0-8689 GCA_036384215.1 Ktedonobacteraceae bacterium
AGCTGCCATTGTTAAGGAGCACAAAGAGGGGCGACTATCCAGGCAGGCGTCGCCTGCCTGGGTAGTCGCCCCTCTTTGTGCTCCTTAACAATGGCAGCTTGCCTGCGTGGATTAGCCGCGATGTGGGTTGTTGGGACGATAATCGCGGGCTCTTTCGAGATTGACGGTCATGACCAGGCCAATGTCGCTCAGGCGCGAACGGATGCGGTCGTCAGTTGTTTGCAGGCCGCGAGGGTTGGCGGTGATTACCGTGGGAAAGCCCGAGTTGTAACGATAGTTGAGCAACTGAAAGAGCTTTTCGTTGGCCCAGGGTGAACTCTGCTGCGCACCAAGGTCGTCCAGGATTAACAGTTCAGCCTCGCGCATGCGGGCGAAGAGTTGATCGTAGACCTCGTTGGAGTCTGGCGCGAAGGCCGCGCGCAGGTGGTCCAGCAGATCTGGCACTGTGGCGAAGAGCACGACAGCTCCAGCTTCCAGGCAATCGTTGGCGATGGCGGCGGCCAGGTGTGTTTTGCCACAGCCGTTGGGACCAATCAACAGGAGCCAGCCATCGGGCGCTTTGGCGTACTCAGTTGAGATCTGGTAGGCCTCCTGCAGGCCGGGCATACGCCCATTAAAGGTGTTGAAGCGCTTGCTGGAGAAGGCGCCCAGGTTTGAGATCTCCTGGAGCTGCTGGCGGCGTTTGCGTTTGCGCTCCTGTTCTTTGCACTGGCAGGCCACAGCCTTGCCGAACTGTGGGTGGCCAAAGGGTACATTGTTGCGCAGGAAGCCAGCCCCTTTGCAGATCTGGCAGACGCTGGCCGCGTTTGTGACCGTGATGATGTAATCCGCGCCGGTATCGCGGGGCGTCTCCGGCAGAACGGTCTGCTGCGAGCGGAGAGCGCGCTGCTGGATCTCATTGAGTCTGGCGACCTGCTGAGGCCGGAGCGGCTGCGTGGTGCGCTGGGCAGGCTGCGCTGGCGCGAGCTGGGGATTTGCCGCGGGCACGGGCAGGCGGTTTTCGCGCATCTCGCGGGTAACCGCAGCACGTGGGTGCTCCTGC
Organism: Ktedonobacteraceae bacterium; assembly: GCA_036384215.1. Lineage (GTDB taxonomy): Bacteria > Chloroflexota > Ktedonobacteria > Ktedonobacterales > Ktedonobacteraceae > Paraktedonobacter. The sequence continues at coordinate 1,043 of DASVMX010000216.1, forward strand.
TGGGTACGGTACAACTCGCGGGTGGCCAGCGGGTTCTGTTTGCCATATTGCTGGGCGAGCCGCTGCGCTGCCGGGCTGATCTCCTGCACAGGCCGGCGCATGCCGGGATTGGTCTCGCGGGTCCGCGCCACGGGAGGCAAATACTCGTCCTCGTCCTCGTAATCGGGGCCAGGGGTATAGGAATAGCCTGGCGCGCTCTCCCAATCGCCGTAGCGCATCCCTGCGGTATCGTCGTTCCAGTCCTCCTGAACGTCTGCGGGCACGACCGTTGAGTGCTCGTCTTCTTCATAGTAATCCCCCTGCGGCTGCTCCGAATAGCGCGCTGGATGCGGGTGAGGATGTGGGGATGGAACACGCGGAGTCCGCTGCATTCCCGCGCCATCCTGGCCATAGCTCGCGCGATTGAACGGACGCGCAGGAGGCTGCATGGATTCCTCCCAGTTTTCGCCCGGCTCTGCGGGAACGCGCGTGGGAAGTGGAGGACGCGAGCGGTAGAGGCTGGTCGGGCGCTCAGACCCGTTCAGGCGCCCGCTCTGGGAACGTGGACCCGGCACCGACTGGCGCTGCCCCGGCGTGGATGTCTGCTGTGTTAAGCGCTGCTGCGCGGAGAGATGCGCTCCCTGCGTGCCTCTCATGATATTACTCAGGCGTTCCATGCTTGCCTACCTTCCGTTTCCCAGCGACGCAAAATAGCATGAATATACTTCCAATTGCGTTTATTCCGCTGCACTGCTTCACTAAAAGCCGCCTCTATCCAGTCAGCCGGATAGTGGTCAGCCGCGTCCTCTAATTGACTGGCGATCATTGGTGTGAGCAGACCGATGTTCTGCTCATATAACACGAAGATATTTGGTCGTTCGACTTGCACCTGAGCGTGCGCTTTTGGCTGGTGGCCATTCGCGCTCGCGCTCGCGTATTGCATTACCCCCACGCCGACCGCCTGCTCCTCCTGCTCGTTTTTCGCCAGCAGGCTGGCAGGCACCATCTCAGCTCCCTGGAGTTCTTTGACAATTTTCCGGCTGCGTGCCGTGTTGAAAAAATACCAGCTAATCACCTCTTCCTCGCCACTGATCTCACTTAGTAGTTTAAGATGAATGCGCAATAACGTCCCACGAGCCATCGCCTGTTCCAGGCCGTGTTGCAGGCGCTCCTCAACTGGCCGGGGATCGCCCTGGCGTTTGAGTCCACGCAGCAATACCCGGTCAGCCAGCAATTCACGATCACTGACGCAGCGCGGGTTTCCCTGTTTCTGTGCCAGCAGCCAGAACAGATGCAGCGTTACTTTCATCTCCGCCGTATCCTCAATTTCTGGCAATAAAACCGTAAAAAAGGCCTCTGGCACCGGCACATAGGGATTCTTTCCCGATGGAAATCCGGTAAATCCTGTCATGACAAATAAGTCCTATAAAATAACTCGTCCCACTCTATTCTTCCGTAGGTGTTGCCTCCAGATCCCGGAAGCGCGTCTGACTGGCCTGGAAATACAGGCTTACCTCCCCCACCGGCCCATTCCTATGCTTGGCCACAATCAAATCCGCGATATTCTTGCGCTCTGAATCCTGGTTATACACGTCATCGCGGTAAATAAACATAACAATATCCGAATCTTGCTCAATACTGTTGCTTACTATAATATAGTTACTTACGAAATTGTGTGGCCCATCCACTGTCAAATCATAAATATCTTCTTCGCTATCTGCCTCTATAGTATCTATCTGATCCCAATAGACATCGCTTTGAGCCAGCTGGGCCAATGCTGTTGATCGAGAGAGTTCAGCAAGCTGTAAAACCCGCTTGCGATTTATATTTCTTGTTGGGAGATAGGCAGAGCGATTGTCGCCTAAAGTCTGGCTAACAGTTTGGAGTGTTAGACCAGCAGCGTATAGAGCCGGCATGATGAACAGAGACCAGGCGGCTGAAGGTATGATATCGCGAGATCGCTCCTCCCGGTTTGCAAAATATTCGACAATTGCATCCTGGTGCAGTACCTTTTTCTGGCTTAATGCACCGACTTTAGCAAAGAAACTCTCAAAATCAGCTCTGCCGCGAATGTTGATATGATACTGATCTCTACCCTTGTTGACCTGGGCGTGGCGCGAAAGATTCGCATTGATACCCAGGCGTAGTAAAAGAGACTGAACATCTTTAGCCAGCTTTTTACTACTGGAAGCATAGTAAATCGTCGGATAATGATCAGTATTTGTGCTCAAGTTAATGCACCCATCCGTTGACCACAGATGCCGCAAAAACTTTGCGATTCCTTCTGTTGGTTGTGCAAAAACTTGCTCTGGCACGAACTTTTGGTGCGAGCGCAGGCCGTATACGCCCAGTTTGCGCAGCCAATCACCCACTGGATTATGTACATTATGCGTGAGATGCTGAGCAGGCGCGAGATAGACTTGATACCAGTCGCGCTCTTTTTTGATGCGTGGGATGACTGTATCTCCAAATACCACGCTCGCCAGGCCAGAGACGGTTTCAGCCAGTTCTAGTTCATGGGTTGTGTACTGCATTGCGTGACTGGACAGGGTACAGCCATCGCCGATCAGGTGGCCGAGCAGGGCCAGCTCCTCGTCGCTCATCGTGGCCTGAGTTGGCCCAGGCAGGCCACGTGGCAGGGCGAGATGGATACCTGGCTCTAATTCATCCAGACGTTTCCAGCCGTTCATTGTCAAAAACTTGTGATTGGCGGTCGCGCGGATAGTGCGTCCCAGGCGCGTAGTCAGGCGAAAAACCGGCTTGCGCCCGCTGGTGAAGACGTTTGTAACCTCGTGCGGCTCTAACTGCCAGGTCTCGGTATTCAGCGCCAGGGCGCGGAAGCCACTCTTGCCCACCAGTTGAGCGATGGGCTGGTGCGTGCCGGTATCGGGCAGGTAGACCAGGCTATCGCCGGTGATACAGCCACTTTCGCGCAGGTCTGAGAGCTGTGGTACTTTCGACTGGCGGCTTTCTACCGAGCGCGAGAGCTGCGAGAGCGCGACCACGGGCACGTTCAGTTCGCGGGCCAGGCCTTTGAGGCTGCGGCTGATTTCAGAGACTTCCTGGACGCGGTTTTCGCTGCGTCCGTTGGCGCTGGCCTGCATGAGCTGGAGGTAGTCGACGATAATCAGGTCGACGCCGTGTTCCGCCAGCAGGCGGCGCGATTTGCTGCGCATCTCCATGGTCGAGATACCGGCGGTATCATCGATCCAGATATTGGCCTCGGACAGCTTGTCGCTCGCGTACACGATGCGCTCCCACTCGTCCTCCTCAATCCAGCCGGTGCGCAGGCGCTGCTGGTCGATTCCCGCGTCCATCGAGAGCAGGCGCTGTACCAACTGCTCTTTACTCATTTCCAGGCTAAAGACCGCGACCGAGTTCTTATATTTCAGCGCGGTATTATGCGCCAGGCTTAACGCGAAGCTGGTGTTATGCACAAACACGTCCTGCGCGACAAAGTTCTGCCCATCGGGCACGGTCAGGTCGTAGACCTGGTGCTCGCCGGTTGGCTCAATCGAGACGATGGGGTCCCAGTAGATATCCGGGCTAGCGGCGCGGCGCAGGTTGTCTTTTTCCAGAATGCGCGCGTACCTGGCCAGACGATACTGCGACAGGCTGCGGTGAATATGAGCGTTATAGCCGCCGAACTTACCGCCTTTGGTCGTCTCCCCGCTCTGGCGGGCCAGCTCAATCAATGTCATCTCGCGCAGTTGTGCTGCTGCTTTGACCATCTCCCAGATGGCCGCGGGCGCGTGCCCTACATTACTCAGACGCGGCTCGACCTTGATTGTATAATCCGCGAAGCGCGTGGCCTTCTCACCAATCCAGCCGATCTCTTCCTGGTATTTCTTGATGTCAGGCGCCGAAGTAATCAACACCTTCCAGGCGCCTCCCCTGATCTGGTAGAACTTGCTCACGATGCCAAAACGCACAAAGGCGTGATGCACATCCGCGGCGAGCTGACGCGAAGCTACACCGAACTCAATGCGCGGGTAATGCTTCTGCTGGGCGAAGATACTGCCGTCGCAGCTCATCAGTACTCGCAAGAACTCAGCCAGCCGTTTTCGATCCCATTGCCAGACACACGGCGGGAAAAACTTATCTTTTGCCAGCTTGCCCCATAGGCCCAGTTCGGTTAGCCAGAGAGTAATCGGGTTTTTTCCCAACTTTGCACTGGTTAGACGTTTTTCCTCCGTTTTAGGCTGAGCAACCATGTATGAAATTGCATTTTGCCTGATTCCACAAACCGGAAAATGTTCGGCAATGATCTGCTTGAAGTCGTTTACAATTAACGGATCAGTATTCGTAAAAACTGGCGAAGTATGCGTTAGCCCACCTTCGGCAATGTAATATGCCAGCAAACGCACTTTTTCCAGAGGCCAGCTTGTATCGTGGCCGAATACGGGAACCTGGCGCGGAATAGCTATACTATCACCGACTTTGAGATCATGTAAGGGCGTCCAGCCGTGTACAGTCAGGAAAGGATGATGGCCAGTGACTTCAACTTCGCGACCTAAGAGTGTGCGCACGCGGAAGCAGGGCTGGATGCCGCTGTCGATCCAGGCGCCAATCTCTGCTGTGCGAACTTCGCCCTGTTCAGAAAGCCCATAGATACGCGGCAACTGGCGTTTGACGCACTCTTCAATAGTCAGGCGCTCGCCTGTGGCGGGGTCATCGATTATACTGCTGAGTTTAAGACACTTCCCCATTCCCGGCCTTGCAGCAAGCACGATCAGGTCTGAGCGTTGCAGGCCGCCGGTCATGCGGTCGAGGTCGGTGAAGCCGGAGGGGACGCCGACGATAGTGCCGCGGCGGGCGTTGAGTTGTTCGAGTTTGGTCATGTAGCCCGCGAGAATCTCTTCCATGGAGGAGAAGTCCGAGCGAGTGTGGCGCTGGCTGATGTCGAAGATGAGCTTTTCGGCTTTGTCGAGCGCGGCGTCGGCGTCGGCCTCTTCGTAGGCCACGGCGGCGATCTGGCCGGCGGCGTGAATCAGGCGGCGCAGCGTGGAGGTGCGCTCGACGATGTGGCCGTAGTATTCGACGTTGCCGCTGGTCGGGACCTGGTTGATCAGCGAGGTAATATAACTCGCGCCTCCCACGTCTTCCAGGCGCCCGCGGCGTTCCAGCTCGTCGCAGATGGTAATGAAGTCGGCTGGCTCGCTACTCTGATATAAGTGGAGAATAATCTCGTAGATCGTGCGGTGTGCGTCCCGATAGAAATCCTCCGGGCGGAGAAAATCTGAAACCTGAACAATGGCCTCGGGATCAATGATGATACTTCCCAGGACACCGCACTCGGCTTCTATATTTTGTGGCAGCAGCTTTTCCACGATCTTCGACTCCATTGCTGTCAGGTTCAACTTCGTTCCGCGCGCGTGGCAAAGGCGAGGCTGGCGCCCCCAATTCCGGTGAAAGCTCGACAATACAGGGCATGGCCCTGGCCTGCTGATGGCTCACCGATTACTTGCCAGATCGGAGGAAGAAGACTCTCTGTAAGGCGATTATAGCACATAAGTTCAATTACAAATATTGCATTCAGGGCGAATTTGCTCTCTCTTTGCTTTTTCTTCCCCGATTTTGGGGACAGAAAGCCCGGCGCGTGCAATAATTCTGTGTGCCTAATCAGTGTAGCGAATAGTCGCGCCAAATGCAAATAGCAAGCGGTGTTAGCCAGATGTGGATATGTGGATAAGTCGGCTCAGGGGATGAGCGTGAGGCAGGGGAAAAGGGGAGTTTTCCCCGACTTATCCACCGCAAAGAGGGAGTTTTCCCCATCTATCCACAGAGTTATCCACAGAGTTATCCACCAAAAGATCTCGCAAATTGCCAAAATTCGTCGGTTTAGCTCTTCTTTTCTATGGGAAGAAAGTGGGGTATGTCAGGTGCTTTGTTTCCCACCCGCTCGCCCTTTTCGTTTGCGAAAAGGAGGCGAGACGAGGGATGCGAGGGTTCCGAGTCAGAAAATTTGCAGATTTTTCTGACTCGGAACCCTCGCATCCCTCGTCTCGCCTCCTTTTCGCGGAAAAAGAACAGCAAAAGAGGGCTTGACCATGGTAAGCGAGCGGGTTATTATAAAGCGCAGATTTGGGATGATTCCCGTGCGGTGCGTGGTGTTTTCACCGCAATCACCAGGTTTGAATACATCTTGAAAGGCAGTTATTAGACAATCCATGCCCAAAACAACGAAACGAGCCGCCACGAAACGCGCGGCCAAGATTGCCAAAGCTCACGCAACAGATCTACCGAAGTTAGAGGTAAAGGCACCTCAGCACCGCTCAGGGAGAGAAAAACGGGCCTCACGAGGAATTGGACGCTATCCCTGGCTGGTGAGCATCGTCCTGCTGTTGATTGTCGCAACGGTTGGTTCCCTGTACATCTATCACATCGGCCCTTTTGCCCCTCCGCCTGCAAAGAAAATCACCGCGAAAGCCACGCCGGTTGTAACCGTGACCCCGGCAGTTTTTGACAGCAAGTCTCCCTGTAATACCAGCACCGTGGTCAAGCAGTTGACCAGCACGGCTGCTCCGCTGACGACCGACGCGTTCAACAAGATCAAGCATACATATGACAAAGCGCCGGCGATGACTATTGATCAGAACAAAGTTTACTGTGTCGGATTAAATACCAGTCGAGGTCTGGTCGTGCTGGAGCTTGATCCAAAGATGGCGCCGAATACGGTCAACAACTTTGTCTACCTGGCGCAGAATCATTTCTACGATGGCATGAAATTCTATCGCGTTGAGCCCAACAGCCTGATCCAGACCGGCAGTCCCGCTGGCAGCACTGATGTCAAGGGCGGCGGTCCTGGCTACTCGTTTAAGGACGAGCCGGTGAAGGGCAATTATACGCAGGGCTGTGTCGCGATGGCCAACAGCGGCACGGACACGAATGGCAGCCAGTTTTTCGTCTGCACAGGCGATAACAGCAAGTTGGACAAGAAATACAACCTTTTCGGGCATGTCACCGAGGGCATGAACGTCCTCCTGAAGATCCAGGGGCCTAATAGCACTAATACGAAAGTCACGCCTGACATGCTGAATTATACGACTGTGGTTGCAGTCAAGCCATAATTCGGGTTATAGTGGGGAGTGGATAATCCGTGTTAAAAGCTAACAAGGATTATAGTGGTAGTTAGAAAGGAAAAACCTATGGCCAAGCAGTATAGTAAGCCGCCAGAGATGCAGATTGAGACGAATCGCACCTATAAAGTGTTGATTAAGACCAATAAAGGGGATATCAAGCTGGAGTTGAATCCAGCCGAAGCTCCGATTACGGTGAACAATTTTGTCACTCTGGCCCGTGATGGTTTTTACGATGGGGTGACCTTTCACCGCGTTGTGGATGGTTTCGTAATCCAGGGCGGTGATCCGAACGGAACGGGAACGGGTGGCCCCGGCTATCGTTTCCAGGATGAGAAGGTGAAACGGCCGTATCGCGCGGGCACCGTGGCGATGGCGAACGCTGGTCCCAACACCAACGGCAGCCAGTTCTTCATCTGTCTCGAAGACCAGCCCAGCCTGCCGCCCAACTACACCATTTTCGGCGACACTGTCTCCGGCATGGATGTGGTGCGCAACATCCGCGTCGGCGACGTCATGCAGTCCGTTACGATTGACTAACTAGCTGGATCTCTGCCAGCGGCGCAACAGAAAGCGCGCGCGAAAATCG
>DASVMX010000217.1:0-5032 GCA_036384215.1 Ktedonobacteraceae bacterium
AATCTGTGCGAAGCGCCGCAGGCGCTGAGCAGTCTTGTAAGAGTCAGGTGATAAAAGGGTGATTGCTATGCATGTTGATATCTTTACGCTTTTTCCAGAGATGTTTTATGGACCATTCTCCGAGAGCATTCTCAAGCGCGCGCAGGAGCAGGAGCTGCTGAGCGTCGCGTTGCACAATATTCGCGCGGCCACCACTGATAAGCATCATATTGTTGATGACTATCCTTATGGCGGCGGCGCGGGCATGGTCATGAAACCCGATCCGATCTTCGCGGCAGTAGAGGCAGTCTATCAGAGCGGTCCAATCATTCTGATGTCGCCGCAGGGCCGGCCTTTCACGCAGCAGATCGCCCGCGAGCTCTCGCAGGAGCCGCGCCTGACTCTGATCTGCGGCCACTACGAAGGTATCGACGAGCGCGTACTCCAGCATCTGATTACCGACGAGATTTCGCTGGGCGATTACGTCCTGACCGGCGGCGAGCTGGCAGCCATGATTATCGTCGACGCAACCGCGCGGCTGATTCCCGGAGTACTGGGCGGCGAGGAATCTACCCTGGAAGAATCGCACAGCAACAACCTGCTCGAATATCCCCACTACACGCGCCCGCCCGAATTTCGCGGCTGGCCCGTACCCGAAATCCTGCTCTCCGGTCACCACGCCAACATTGCCCGCTGGCGCCGCAAAGAAGCCATCCGCCGCACCCACGCCCGCCGCCCCGATCTCTTCGCCAGGCTGGACCTGAGCAGCAAACAGGACCAGAAAATCTTGCGCGAGCTTGACGATGAGGAAGAGCGGCAGGCGCCCCCCACCCCTGAGTAAAAAGAAGAGTCTGAATGGGCGCCTGCCGCTCTTCCTCATCGTCAATATAGACTGATATGATATAAAGATAGATATATTGTTGAAGAGTATGGAGCATCTACATGGATTTTGCAACCTCTTCTGGCCTGGCTTTCGCGGCAGGCATTAACGCCTATCTGCCCTTGCTCTCTTTTGCTGCCGCGGTCGATCTGTGGCCGGAGAATTTTCACATCAATCCGCAGTTTGCCTTTCTGACGCAGGGCTGGTGTATTGTGATCCTGGTTATCCTGACCCTGGCCGATTTCTTCGCCGATAAAGTTCCTGGCCTGGATCACGTGTGGGATCTGCTTCACACTGTTTTACGGCCTGTCGCGGGCGCTCTTATCGCCGCTGCTGCCAGTCATGCCTCTGGCGGCTGGCTCCCAGTCGTTATCGCTCTTGGCGCGGGCCTCGCCGCTGTCACTCACACCACCAAGGCCTCTGTGCGCATTACCTCCACCGTTACCACCGCTGGCTGCATGAATATTGTACTCAGCTTCGCGGAAGACGTTGTAGCCGCGCTCTCGGTTCTCGCTTCGCTGATCTTTCCTTATGTCATGCTGGTCGTGGTAATTGCGTTTGTCATCGTCTTCTTCTTGCTCGTTCCACGAATTACCCGAACTCTGAAACGCAAGCGCAAGCGCAACACGCCCGCCGTTAACCAGCGGTGACCCACGGTCATCTGTAACATACAGTCAAACAAAAATGAGAAAATGCCAGGAGCAAAACCGAACATGGAACAATTTTCAACTTCATCGTCAGAGCGGCAGATAGCACCGCGCCGGGGCGACTACGGCTTTGATGCACCTTATGTACCGGCCATTTTTGCGCTCATGGGACTGGTCCTTCTTGTATTCAGCCTGCTCTCTTTTCTGCTCTGGCAATCTCTCGTCTGGGGCATTATCGACTTGCTCGTTAGTATCTACATGCTGCTCTCCGCCGCCAGCTATATCTACACCACGCGCCGCGGCAAATTCGAGGTCTGGAGCGAAATGCTCTCGCACCTGGATCTGCGCGGTGATGAGCAAGTGCTCGACATGGGCTGCGGGCGCGGGATGGTGCTGTTGATGGTCGCGTCTCTGCTGCCCCAGGGCAAGGCCAGCGGGGTGGATATCTGGAGCAGCGGCGACCAATCAGGTAATGCCCTGGAAGCCACGCGCAAAAACGCGCAACTGGAAGGCGTGGCGGAAAAGATCGAGCTGCATACCGCCGATATGCGCCAGCTCCCCTTTGATGATGGCTCTTTCGACCTTGTGCTTTCCAGCCTGGCCATCCATAATATCCCCAACAATGCAGGCCGCAAGCAAGCCCTGGACGAAGCCATGCGCGTCCTCAAACCAGGCGGCAAGCTAATCATCGCCGATCTCAGCGAAACGGCTCGCTATGTCGAACACCTGCGCGGCCTGGCTGTGAGCAATGTCACGCATCAAGCCCTGGGCTGGCGCTTCTGGTACGGCTCCCCCTGGTTTGCGACAAAACTGGTGACCGCGCTGAAAGCATCCTGAAGCTGAAGAATTGATGAGTTTATTTTGGCACCATTCACACTGGATCAGCGCATCCAGTGTGAATGGTGCCATTGCTGCTTTGAACCGTATTGAAGGCGCTCAAAGAGATTTTCTGATTGATAAATAGGAATTTTTGGTTATAGAAGAGATTTTCTCCTCCAAAAACGCATCATTTCACAGGCCACCTATCATATTATTGGCCGCGTCGCCAACGCCATGTTTTATTCGCCCTGGCCTGCCAGTTCCCCTTATTATTACGCGCCGATTCACGTCAACTACGGTTTGCAGCTCACCAGCAGCGGCATCTACCTGCACGATGCCACCTGGCGCAGCGTCTTCGGACCCGGCACCAATGTTCCCCACAAAGGTCCCGTTTATGGCCCATCAACAGGCTCACACGGCTGTGTTGAACTGCCATTACAGGCTATGCGCTGGCTCTACAACTGGGCTCCCAACGGCATCGCTGTCGCTGTTATCAACTAAAGGCTGTACTGTCTGCCCCAACAGCAAAAAAAGAGACGCGCTGGCGTTTGAATATTGACAACAACCTGCGTCTGAGGTGATCATGATGATATCATCTCAGGCTGGTGAGCGATGGTAAAGAGGGTGGATGGCGCCTGAGTGGTGGTGAGGGCGTGTAGAAAACATCAACGGGAAAGGGTGCTGCTCATGGGTCAATGGTTTCAGCGCTTGCTTGCGAACGCGAAGTATGGCGCGGTCAATGACGCGGCGATTCAAGGGTATTTGCGCGCGGCGAGCCAGATTGAGAATGTCTGGCAGCAGATCGACGACAAAGTAAACGAGTTTCTTTTGCAAGGGCTGCCGCCGTGGGAGGCGTATAGTCGAATGGGCTATGCGCTGGCATTTGTGCGTGCCTGCCGTCTGAACGTGGTCTTTGTACAGGAACTGCTCAAGGCTGAAACGGCGAGCGACCAGGCCAGCGCGGGCTATCTGCCCAGAGTGACCTATGAACAGGCCCTGGCGCTCTGCGAGCAGATCGAACCTACCATCGAGGAAGCCATCAAGGCTTCCACAAACTCGCGTTATATCCTTCCGCGCTCCACGCTGCCGCTCAAACTGGGACCGCATATCGCGAGCGGAATCCAGAACTTGCCGCTCTCTCATTTACAGGGAATGATGCGCGCGGCCCAGGAGATACAGGGCTGGACTGCCGGTCTGCTGGCGCAATACGAGCTGGCTCTGCACGCGCCGAAAACATCTCTGCCCGCGGAAGTTTCCGCGCACCTGGAGCAGATGAAGAGCGAGGTGGAACTGGGCAATTTTCACCTGCGCACGGGCACTGATATGGTAGGCCAGGTCAGCCAGGGAAAGGTCGCGGAGGCGCTACACCCGAAGGCCGAGGGCTTTCTCTGGGAAGCAATGGAGAGCTTTTACCAGGTCAGCCAGCTCCTCGCCATGCCCGATCTGCGCCCGCGCCCCGCGCAGCGGAAAGCGTCCACTCCCACGCAGCAGCCAGCTCCAACGCGACAAGAAGCCGCTCCGCAGGCACACCCACTTCAGCGTTTGCCCGATCCACCGGAGCCGGTGGCGCTCGATTTGCTGAATCAAGTCACCGCGGAGCCCGGTCCAGCTCAAAGCGCCCCCGCGCAGACTGCTCCCGACCTGCTCGACATGCTCAAACAAGTCACTGCCAATCCACAGCCGCGCCCGCCCACGGTCCCTCAACAGGCGTCCGAAACTCACGGTCTGCTTAACCAGGGAAGAGAGTGCCCGCGGACACCTGATGTTTCCCAGACCGATCTAACCGGTCTGCTGGCTGAAGAACCAGGTCCAGGCGCGCAGCCCCCGGCGCAAAGCAGCTATAAAAGCTCCCGGCAGAAGCCTCCAGCGCGGGCGGAACAAACATCAGATTTGCTAGCCAATATCTGTGGGGAGCAGGAACAGACAGAAAATTGACGCTGGCGTTGCGCGCCAGATTTGAGATTGAAGCTGGTAATGCGTTCGTGAGAAAAGAAGAGATGAAAGGACTGATAACTGATGGGTTTGTTTGATCATTTGAAATTCGTGGCCGGCATGAAGGCCGAAAAAGCCCTGCAGAAGGCCGAAGATCCCGCCGAGGTCTTTGATTACAGCTACACCAAACAGCTTGAGCAATTGCAGCAACTGCGCCAGGGGCTGGTCTCGGTCGTGCAGAACGAAAAGCACGTGGAACTGCTCGAAGCGCAGGTTGAGGCCCAGGCGAACCGCTTGCAGCAGCAGGCCGTACAGGCCATGCAGCAGAACCGCGAAGACCTGGCTCGCCTGGCCCTGCAGCGCAAAGAGGCGCTGAACAGCCAGGCCGAGGGCTACAAGCAGCAGCTTGGACAACTCGCGGAGCAGCACCACAAGATCGAACTGCTTGTCCAGCAGGCCGAACAGCGCGTCTCCACATTTAAGACCCAGAAAGAGATGGTCGAGGCGCAGTACCAGGCCGCCAGGGCCTCCGTACAGATCAGCGAGGCCGCGACCGGCCTTTCCAAAGAGTCGGACGAAATGAGCCTCGCCATGCAACGCGCGCAGGAGAAGGTCTTGCAGATGCAATCGCGGGCTAACGCCATCGACTCCCTGCTCGACTCCGGCTCGCTCGGCGACCAGGGTCTGCTCAGTGGCGGCCAGGCCACCGACCTGGACCACCAGCTCGCGCAAATCTCGTCCGCGCACAACGTCGAAGAAGAACTGGCCGCCCTGC
>DASVMX010000218.1:0-10060 GCA_036384215.1 Ktedonobacteraceae bacterium
CGCTCGGAGGATATGGGATAAAATCGGGCGGGTGCACCCGCCCGATTTTATCCCATATCCTCCGAGCGAGCACCACGGGCGCGAGTTTATAAAATCCCTCAGGATTTTAATGTTCTTTTAATGGCTTTTCCGGCAGAGAAAGCTGTATATTTATTGGTATCTATTGTGATGTCTCATGCTGGCTCTGCAGAAAAGTGGCTTTCTCGGGGTGCCAACCTCTTCGCTGATCTGACAGAAGCAGAGGGGGCATAGAAAGAGAACATCATGAAATGCACTCATTGTGGGTGGAAAAATCCTGCAACGGTAACATTTTGTCGCAAATGCGGGGCACGCCTGTCAGAACCCTCTTCTTCTTCCGCGACTTTTTCCTCAAGGGAGTTGATCGCAGTTCCAAAATCTGGCATACTCACGAGCGAGTATAGTGAGTACGACGAGTCCCCCACCGAAGGCAAGCGCAAGGGAATACGGCCTCTGATCTGGCTGATTCTGATTATTTTCCTGCTCGCAGGTGGGGGCATTGCCTGGTGGATCATCAGCGCGAACCAGCCAGCGAATGGCGTCACGCAGACGATGCAAACGTATTGTGACGCGCTCAAGAATGAAAATTACCACCTGGCCTATCAACAATGGTCGAGCAGTACGCAGATGAGCGAAAGTGATTTCACCTATACGCAGAAAAGCAAATCCAGGACCACGGGCTGTTCAGTAAGCAATATTTCGGTCACAGATGCAACGGCGCAGGCCAGCCTGAACTTTGTCTACACCAATGGAAACTCCGTGGTAGATCAGATCAACCTGGTCCAGGAAAACGGGATATGGAAAATCAAAAGTCAGTCTTTGAGTTGATGGACTGGTGAACTCAACAGAACAACCCCAGAAACAAACCTGATATCAAAAGTGCTATAATGAGACACAATATCCGGCCTCGCACAAAAACATCGACACGGGCGGTACCGAACGGCCATCACCTCCCGTACAAGATAAGGAGTTGTTTTAAGCATGGGTAAATTGTCGAACTTGTTTGCACAGGTACGCAAAGCGCGCAGTGGCAAAGGCATTGGTTTTGTTGGCAAGAGCACAGCGGCTGCAAAGCCACGGGCGGCGGCCCTGCTCGTTGAATTAAGTGGAACGGACGCGGGCAACGCGGAAGCAGCGGTAAAAGCGGGCGCGGACGGGCTCGTTTTTGCCTGGAAAGGCGGAGGAAATACGGAAGATCTGGGAAAAGCGGCGGCGGCAGCGCAGGCAGCCGGGGAAGATGTGCTGGCGGGCCTGCACATCAGCGGCGGCTGGGAAAAGCTGGAGCGCAAGGATTTTGAGCAATTCAAAGAGCTGGGGATGAGCTTTGTGGTGCTTCCGCTGAACGCGCCAGCACGCTTGCTGGCTCTACAGATCAAAGACCTCGCACCGGTTGTGTCGGTGCCATTGCGCGAGGGTGAATTGTACCCGGTCTTTATACGCAACCTCTCGGCCTTCGACAACATCGCCGCGGTCCACCTGGACTTCGGGCTGAGTGGCGAGCTGGGCGGCCTGTCCATCGAAGACGTGCTGCACTATCGCGCCGTGCGCGAAGCAGTTCACGCGCCCGCGCTGGTCCACGTTAAAGGCGTACCCGGCGAAGATGACGCCTACGCGCTACTGGCTCTGGGCGCCCAGGCAGTCGTGCTCGCGGAAGGCAAAGACGCATCCACCACCAATCAGCAGATTCGCGACCTGCATGATATTCTGGAAAAAGTCTATCAGGAAGACAGCGAATCTCCCAAACTGGGACTGAATATCCGCTAGAAAAACATTTGCTCGTGAATGGGTTCACAACGGAGGCCAGCTCCGTTGCTGCATCGCGGGTTCTGGAAAGAGGCAAGCTCTTCCGGGAACCCGCGGGCCGCGCAGCGGCCCGGGAGAGCAGCTCGCCTGCTCAAGACCCGCAATGCAGCAACGGAGCTGGCCTCCGTTGTAGATCTTTACTGCTTTCTAGCTATCGCAAGGCTCGCCTGGCTCGTCACAGGCAGGCTGAGATGAGGTCGTTTCGCCAGGTGATTGCGCGAGTGCCTCGGTTTCGGTTGTGGATTCGGGGAGGGTTGTAGCTAGCTCCGCCGCTTTCTTTTCCTCGTCAGCGGACTCAGGGGGGCTGACAGGGGGTGCTGGCGTGATTGGTGTAGATGATGACGGCTGATCCGCGTGGGCAGGCTCTGACGGGCTCATTTCGAGCAGAGGCGCGGGTGAGAGCTGGTCAGACTGAGAGTCCGCGCCAGCCGGGGCCTGAATTGCGGATGCGGACGTAGGGGTCACAGGGGTGAGGGACAGCTTGCCAGGTGAGCGATCACGGCTGGGCAGGGTGATATTCATGGGCCTGGGAGCAGGGGATGGTGAGGTGTACATGCGCCAATGCAACTGGCGGCGCGGCACGCGTTTGAGCAAGCGACGCGTGGTTTCCCAGACCTGCAGCGGGTCGGCGTTATTGCGCCAGAAGTAGAAGCAACCCAGCTCGTCTGGTTCCAGGCTTAAAAGACCCGCGAAGGCCGTCTCCATGGCCGCGGCATTGCGCTCGCTAATGTTGAAATTCTGGAGCCAGAGCTGGCTGCGCAGGTTCGTGCCACGTGTAGTCTCCAGCACCTGGCGGCCCCACAGTTCGACCTGCCTGACATCGCTCTGTAGCATATCCCAGAAAAGATGACAGCCAATGGTATCCAGGTTGTCGATCGTCGCCAGGTCTTCGGCCAGGCCGATATCGTGCGGATGCAGCACAACAGTTATCTTGACGTGAGTATTGATCTGTTTGATGGAGTCGCACAGTTCGCGCAAAAACTCAATCATCGAGCGGCGGCGAAAACGAGCGAGGTCGGTCACGTCCGGGCAGAGCGCGCGACAGGCGGGACAATAACAGGTAACTTCCAGGCCGCGCGGTTCGTCGAGCACAATACCGGAAATAGGATAGGTGGTCAGGTAGTGCTCAATCTCGCGAAAAAGCCACGTGCGAAAAGATTGATGGTTGAAACAGGAAATCTCGTGGTAGCGTCCATGCTGATCCAGAACACGCGACTGGGGATGGCGAAACGTGTACCAGCTTGGCACCAGCGCGGGTCCGGCGAAGAGATTGCCAAAGCGTCCCAGGCTCAGATGGATCTTCAGGCCCGCGTCCCTGGCCAGGCGCAGGCCGCGCTCAAAATCGCGCGGGCCGCGCTGCTCTTCTTGCTCGTGTATCGCGTATACAAGGCTACTCGCGCCAGTCGAGCGAATCTGCTCGAAATCGTGTTTCAAAACCTCCGGGTGGAGCAAGGCGTGAAAATAGGCAACAGTTATATCCATAAGACCCACCAGCTATCCTTCTAAACAAACCCAGCCGCTAGACGTGCGAGTACGATGATACATCCACACGTACTAAGAAGTATAGCATAGGGACTGGATTCTCCTGCCCCAGAGCGAGAAATATGGGCTATTGAGGGGCAATTTCCGCGAGTGAGCTTGACAAGATCACATTTTCTATGCACAATGCTCGCATGAGTCACGCACAACACGCACAGAACCCGGGCATATGCTTCACACGAGCGTATGCGAAGATCAACCTGACACTGGATGTACGAGGCCGCAGGTCTGATGGATATCATGAATTGGTCACGGTCATGCAGACCGTCGATCTGTATGATACCATCTGCCTGGCGGAGAGCGCGGACGAGCAGGTACATCTTCGCTGCGATCGACCAGAGTTGAACAATGCCGATAACCTGGTTGTCCGCGCGGCGCAACTCGTGCGCCAGCGGCTGGATATCAAACGGGGGCTTGTGCTGGAATTGCGCAAATGTATTCCCATGGCGGCTGGCCTGGGTGGTGGCAGTAGCGATGCCGCTGCGGTTCTGCTTACTTTGCAGAAGTGGTGGCAGCTTCCGCTTCACATGGGCGACCTGTTGGACATGGCCACTGCTCTGGGTTCGGATGTCCCATTCTTCCTCACCGGTGGCCTGGCCCTGTGCGAAGGGCGAGGCGAACAAGTCACACTGCTGACTCCTCGCTGGCCCGCCGCGCTGCGCTGGTTCGTGCTAATCAAGCCGGCCATCGCGATCTCGACCGCGGCGGTCTTCGGCGGCTTGCCGGCCAGCGACTATAGCGATGGCGCGCACAGCCGCGCGATTTGTGTCGCGCTGGAAGAAGGACGTGACCCGCGCTCAGAGGATCTCCACAATGACCTGGAGAGGGGGGTGTTGGAACGTTACCCCGAGGTAGCGCGTGCTAGAAACGACCTGTACTCAGCAGGAGCAGGACTGGTACGGCTCTCGGGCAGCGGCCCCACACTTTTCGCGCCTTTTGCCAGCCTGGCGGAGGCGACGCGGGTTCAACGGGACATGCAATCACGGGGATACGAAGCGTACCTGTCGCGTGCAATATATCCCACAACAGGGGATATATGTCAATATTAACCAACAGGCGTAAGGAGATATTCAATGGCAGAGCAGCTTTACTTCTGTGTGAAATGCAAAGATAAACGCGAGATGAAGAACCCGCAGGAGGTGACCATGAAAAATGGCAAGCCTGCGAAGAAAGGCCAGTGCTCGGTTTGCGGCACGACCATGTTCGCAATCGTCGGCGCGAAAAAGGCCTAGCACGCTCTGTGGCGTGTGAAGAAAGAGGCAGGATATCCACGGCTGAGCCGTGGATATCCTGCCTCTTTCTTCACACGCCACAGAGCGCTGCCGGCAAAAAATCCTGAGTCAATAGTCACGGTTGATAGGCCGAGCGCGTGCAAAAAGGTATAATGGCGAGGATAGATTTTTGCACCAGGGAGAATGGTTCATGAAACGCTTCTTGCGATTAGCGATTTTGGCGCTGGTGCGGGTGCTGGGCTGGCCAGGGATACAGCGAGCACAACGGCGCGCGCGTACAGATAAAACGATGCCGGCGCGAATTTTGCTGGTGCGGCCAGATCACCTGGGCGACCTGATTTTGACGACGCCGGTGCTCCAGGCGTTGAGAGAGCACGCGCCTGACGCGGAGTTGACGATGATGGTGGGGCCATGGTCGCGCGAGATTGTGGCGCGTCACCCGGCGCTCAACCACGTGTTGACCTGCGCGTTTCCTGGCTTCCAGCGCGCGGCTCAGGGGGCGCTGGCACCGTATGTCTTGCTTTTCAAGACCGCGCGCCAGTTGCGCCGGGAACGCTATGACCTGGCGCTCAATCTGCGCCCGGATTTCTGGTGGGGCGCGGCTCTGCTTTACCTGGCGGGCATTCCCACGCGCGTGGGCTACGCGCTCCAGCCAGGAGTGCCTTTTTTGAGCCACCCGCTGGCATTCCCCGCGGCTGAACATGCCGCCGTCTCTAATCTGCGCCTCGCAAGTGCTGGGCTGGCGGCGCTGGGCTACGAACCGCTGGCGGAGCCATTCACACCCGAGCGCTATCCCGCTCGCTTTACCCCGACGCCGGAGGAAGAGGCCTGGGTCAGCTCGCGCCTGCGCGCCGAGGGGATTGAGGAAGGCGCGCCGCTGATTGTGATTCCACCCGGCAGCGGCGGCTCGGTCAAGCTCTGGCGTTCAGAGGCCTGGGCGGCGTGCGCGAACACTTTGCGCGCGACGTTGACATCACCTCACCAGGCGCGCATACTGGTCACAGGTAGTCCCGCCGAGCGCCCGCTGGTTGAAGAGGTCGCGCAAGGCATTCCCGAGGGCGCGACGCTGGTGACTGACGCCAGCATTGGCCAGCTCGCGGCCCTGCTGGCACGCGCTCGTTGTGTATTGACAGTTGATAATGGGCCAGGACATATCGCCGCCGCGCAGGGTACGCCGGGTGTGCACCTGTTTGGACCCACAGACTCGCGTATTTTCGGTCCCTGGGGCAGCGCCACGCGCCACACGATCCTGGCCTCGACCCAACGCTGTCCCGGCTGTCCCGCCATTCCCTGCGGGCGCCTGGACTGGTCAAAAGAGGAACTGGACGCCCACCCCTGCGTGCGCGTTATCAGCGAACAACAGGTGCTCGCCGCCGCGGAAAAGCTGCTGGGCATTGGACAGGTACAGACAAATTGAGGATTTATATGTGCGTCAGCAGGTCACAACGGAGGCAAGCTCTGTTGCTGCATTGCGGGTTCTCGAAAGAGGCAAGCTCTTCCTCGCACCCGCTGGCCGCGCAGCGGCGGGCCAGAGCAGCTTGCCTGCTCACCACCCGCGATGTAGCAACGGAGCTTGCCTCCGTTGTGATCCTTGCTCACCTGACACTGAGCAGACGATGCTTGCCATTGTCTTGTTCCTTCGGTCACGCTTGCAACGTATAGAGATTGACCCGATGTATAGAGAATTAATAATGGCAGAAATAAACGCGCAAATACAAACGGAATATGGCGACGACGATGGCTATCCGACGCGGCCAACGGTGAAGCAGCGGCTGCGCAAAAGCGTGGTGCGCGCCAGCCGTGGTCTGCTGGGCAAGGCTATTTACGCGGCGGTGAGTGTCTGGGGCGGCAGTCTTGCATTGGGACGCGTAAGCAAAAGTCGCCCGCCGCTGCGGCCAGGGACGTTTCAGCCAAAACGTATTCTGGTGGTGCGCCTGGACCTGATCGGCGACCTGGTACTCTCGATGGTACTTGTGCGTGTCCTGAAACGCACCTACCCGGAGGCGGAGATCGATCTGATTTCGGTGCCGGCCAGCGCGAAGGTCATCGAGGGCGATCCCGATGTCACGCGCCTGCTGGGATACGATCCCAATATCTGGCGGCGGCCCAAAGCGCTGGTTCAGAGCAAAAATTGGCACGAACTGCGCGAACTGCTGCAGACCCTGCGTGGACGTGAATACGACCTGGCAATCAGCGTCTTTGGGAAATGGGCTGGCGCGCTGGCGGCGCTCAGCGGAGCGCGCAGAACGCTTGGCTTTGGCCGCGAGAGCTTCCCCGGTCTGATGAGCGATAGCGTGCCAGGCAAGCATTGGACACGGGGCGAGAAAAAGCACGAGGTCGATTATTGCCTGGAACTGG
This sequence comes from Ktedonobacteraceae bacterium, assembly GCA_036384215.1. GTDB lineage: Bacteria > Chloroflexota > Ktedonobacteria > Ktedonobacterales > Ktedonobacteraceae > Paraktedonobacter. Next base: position 6,951 of record DASVMX010000218.1, read on the forward strand.
CTCAAGCTGCGGGTGCGACAATTGAAGCCGAGGACCGCTATCCGCGCCTGCTCATTCCCACGCGAGTAAGTGACGAGGTCGAACAGATACTCGCGAGCGCGGGAGCACAAACACAGCACCCACTGATCGCCTGTCATGTCAGCGCCAATAATGGCCAGTCCAAGCGCTGGCCTGTCCCGTACTGGGCGGCGCTGCTGGACCGCCTGATACGTGAAGAGAACGCGCAAATTGTGCTGACTGGCGCGCCCAACGATCTGCCCCTGATCGAAAAGGTCACCACGCGCATGCGCGAGCAGCCGCTCAACCTGGCGGGCAAGACCAGCCTGACCCAGCTCGCGGCGCTGCTCAAACGCGCCGACCTTTTGATCAGCGGAGATAGCGGTCCAATGCACATGGCCAGCGCTGTGGAGACGCCGATTATCGCCATCCATGGGCCAACTGATCCCGCGCTCTCCGGCCCGGTCAGCCATTACGCGACCGTGCTGCGCAGCGACATCTGGTGCAGCCCCTGTTACGAGGCCAGAGAGACGGCGGACTGCCGCTTTTTCACCACACAATGCATGAAAAACATCACACCCGCGCAGGTCTTCACGGTCGCGCGCGAGAAACTGCGCGAGCGCAGTCATATTTAAGGGCATCAGGGAAAATTATGTCAAGACATTCACAAGCAATACAGTTACCGCCGAACGCGCGCATCCTGGTTGTCAAGCTGGCCACGATTGGCGATTTACTTCTGGCAACCCCGGCGCTGCGCGCCCTGCGCGAGAGTTATCCACAGGCAACCATTGATCTGCTGGTTACGCCTTCCTCCGCGGGTGTGCTGGACGAATGGGAGGTGATTAATCGCGTGATTGTGCTGGACAAATATCTTTTTGATCAACCCAAACAGTTGGTGACGCACCCGACCAATCTGCTCAAGCTGCGGCCACTTCTGCATAATTTGCGCTCAGGCCATTACGATGCCGTGCTGCTGATGCACCACCTGACCCTGTTTTTTGGGAGGCGCAAGCACCAGGCGCTGATGCTGGCCACGGGAGCAAAATACCTGGTCGGGCTGGACAACGGGCACGGCTGGTTTTTAAATGTACGCGTACCCGACCAGGGATTCGGAGCCATGCACGAGGTCGAGTACGCCCTGGCCGTCTCCGCGGCTGTGGGCGGGCGAACCAATGAAACATGGCCGATTATGCCGCTGACAGAGGAACATCGCCTGCAAGCGCGCCAGCTCGTTTTTGGAGACGCGCCTGTTGAACAGGCGGCGCGCCCGATTATCGCCATGCATCCCGGCAGCGGCGGCTATAGTACCGCGCGCCGCTGGGCACCAGAACGCTTCGCGCAACTGGCAGATACACTCTACCAGGAGGTTGGTGGTCAACTCCTGCTCGTGGGCGGACCCGAAGAGGTCGATCTCCACGCGCAGATCATGGGTATGCTGCGCTCAGGTGTGCCCGCGCGCAGCCTGGCCGGCAAAGGCAAGATCCAGGTCACAGCCGCCGCGCTAGAACTGGTCGATCTCTTCATCGGCAACGACGCCGGCCCGATGCACCTGGCCACTGCCGTGGGCACGCCCACAGTGGGCATCTTCGGCCTCTCCAACTCCGACGCCTGGGGACCGTATACCGGCAACCATCCCACGCGCAAAGCCCTGGTCGTCAAACTCGACCTGCCCTGTATGCCCTGCTTCTATCGCGGCCACCAGTTGGGCACCCCTGAAGGCTGCGCTACCCGCGACTGTCTGGTCACTCTGGGCGTCGATCCCGTAGCTGTAGCGGCGCGACGGCTCCTGCGCGAAACTGGCAAGGTCACGCCCCGCGCCAGCGGCTCCATCTGATCTTGTTCCCCTCACAAAGCCAGATTTGATACCTCCACAATTGCCTCGTTTATGTTAGAGGCAGTAGAGATAACATGAGAAACATGAGGAGCAAAAAATGACGGACGAGAATACACAGCCTTCCAGTGAAGAGCCTGCCAGCACAAAACAGACTGAAACGCCGCGAGCAAACAGTGAAGAACTACCCACACTGCTTGCGGGCGAAGCAACACAGTTTACCACCTCAGCAAGCGGCGAGCAAACAGTGACCACGGAGATTGCCGATCAACCCACGATGCTCGTACCACAGGTTGAACAACAGGAACTAACAGGGCAAAACGTGCCAGAGTCCCTGGAGATTGCTGATCAACCCACGATGCTTGTACCGCGGGCCGAACCGCGAGAACTGGCAGAGCAAGCCGTGCCAGATGCCATCACCATGCCAGGCAGCGCGGCAACTCCTGTTCAGCCAGCCAATGAGGTCCATCCATTCATTCAGGCCACACAGGGTGTTATAACCACGCCTGATCAGCCGGCTGGCGAGGCTTATCGATCCGCGCAGGAATCAGCGCCAGCCCCCGGCCAACTGTACGCTGGACCAGACCCCGCGGCCTATCCCTATGCTCTCAACTACGCGCAGCCCGGCTATCCTCAAGAAGGATATCAGCAGCCATCCATCCCGTTGCCCCTCCAGCCAGGCCAGCCAGGGCTTTACGCGCCTCCCAGAAAACGGCGCACAGGGCTGTGGATCGCCCTGATTGCGCTCGCTCTTTTCCTGCTCGGCGGCGGAACAGCGCTGGCCGTCGTAGTCAGCCAGCGACCCACAAACACGCCCACCCAGGCGTTGCAACAATTCTGTGACGGCTATAAGACATTGGACGCCCGGAAAGTCTACGACACCCTATCAACAACATCCAGGGCAAACACCAGCCTGTCACAAATCCAGCAGGCCTTCGACGAACTCAAAGGTCTGGGCGGCATGGTGAAAATCACCGATTGCAAGGTCAGCAACGTTCACGAAAACGGCTCAACCGCGACCGGCACGATTACCATTACCGATACCGCTTCTTTTGGAGGCATTTCAGCTTCTGCCTCAGTTCAGATATCAACAGGGCTGGTGCTGGAAAATCACACATGGAAAGTGGACACCACAAAAGCAAATTCCCAGTTCACCTTCCCGACACCCACTATCCAAAACATTTTTCCCACGCCGACCGTATCAGGCAATTAGCCAGGAACCCGAAGCGGAGGCGTGTTCCACAGGCGCGTACTGAAGGGGTGCAGGGTCCTCCCTGCCGGG
>DASVMX010000219.1:0-4139 GCA_036384215.1 Ktedonobacteraceae bacterium
CCCATCCGCTGCTGGGGCGATGGTGCGGCCCACAAAGCCGATCAGGGCAACCAGGGTCAGCACATAGGGCAGGGTGGCGATGATGTTAGAATCGATCCCCGCTTGCTGGAGAGGAGCGGCGTAGGCCAGCGCTTCGCCCAGGCCAAAGACCAGGCAGGCTCCGGCGGCTCCAAAGGGCATGTATTTGCCGAAGACTACCGCGGCCAGGGCGATAAAGCCGCGCCCGTCGGTCATGTTGGAGTTGAAGATGCCGACAATGCCCAGCGAGAGAAAGGCGCCAGCCAGGCCCGAGAGCAGGCCGCTGCTTACTACACAGCAGTAACGCAGCAGGCGCACGTTGACACCAGCCGTGTCCGCCGCGTGGGGATGCTCGCCCACGGCGCGAATGCGCAGGCCAATGTTGGTGCGGAAGAGCAAGAAATGAATGCCAACGAGCAGGACAATCGCGATATAAAAGACGATGTTTTGCTGAAAGAGTATCGGCCCCAGGAATGGGATATGTGCCAGCGGTGCCCAGGAGAAGTTGGGCAGGCGCAGATTCGACGCCAGCGCGGAAAAGCCCGCGTTATTTGGCGTCTGCACAAAGAGCAGGTAGTTGGTCAGACCCAGCGCGATGATGTTGATGGCGATGCCGCTGATGACCTGGTTGGCCTTGAAGTTGATGGAAACAACGGCGTGGACCAGCGAGATCAGGCCGCCGCAAAGAATGGCCGAGAGCAGACCCAGCCAGACATTATTGCTCGCGACCGCCACGGCGACGCCGGCATAAGCTCCCACCAGCATCATACCTTCCATGGCGATGTTGACCACGCCGCTGCGCTCTGAAATCAGACCACCCAGCGCGGGCAGGAGGAGCAGTGCGGCAAACTGGAGCGCGCTCTGCCAGGTATTGCTGGAGATCAGAACGTGGTACAGGGCTTGTAAAAACATGCTTATTCCTCCCTGGCTCCGGTGCCGCCACCGGTACTCTCATCGGACGCTTCTTTTACAGCTACGTCGCTTGGAACTTTCTCTCGCTCTACCTCCACGTCTCCGTTGACGCCAGGCTCGGCGTGCGCGCTGACTACCGCGGCTGTTGTGCTCGCGGTGACCGTTGTGGGGGATGGAGCGCGCTCCGGGAGCAGCGAGGTGAAACGCAGCCAGCCCGGCACAAAGCGCCGCAGGGCCGGAATAAATTCGGAGGCGATACAGAAGAGCACCAGCGCCTCAAGCACCAGTACGATATCGCCGGGAATGCCAGAGGCCTGCACCTGCGGGCTGGCCGCGCGCAATCCTCCAAAGAGCAGCGAGCCAAACAGCACGCCTACAGCGGTATTCATGCCCAGCAGCGAGGCGCCAATGGCATCAAAGCCGGTGGGGTCGATGCGCGAGGTCGTCGCGATCAACTGGTAAGGAAACTGGCCCATCAAGTGCAACGCGCCACCCAGTCCAGCAAAAGCGCCCGCGAGCGCCATGACCAGCAAAATATTGCGTTTCGCCGGAATGCCCGCGTAGATCGCGGCTTTGGGATTGGCCCCCAGCACGCGGATCTCGTAGCCAAAAGAGGTGCGCCGGCTGATAAACCAGTAGACCACCAGCGCCAGCAGCGCGATCAACAGGCCAACGTCCACCAGGTACTGGTACTGATCGGCCTGCGGCAGGAACCGACCCAGCGTCTGATTATAAACGGTAGTGATCTGTGGCAACTGGGCATTGGGCGGCAGCGCGATGGTCTGCTCAGAACCACCAGGCGCGGCCAGAGGTCCGTTGATCAAATAATCAGTCACGTTGAACGCGATCCAGTTGAGCATGATCGTCGTCACCACCTCGTGGGCGCCGCGCCAGGCTTTTAAGAAGCCCACAATCGCGCCCCACAGGCCTGCCACGAGCATACTCACCAGGAGCATCGCGGGAATCAACAACCAGCCCGGCCAGTGCGGCTCTTTCAGCGCCAGAATATCCGCGGCCATCGCCCCAACAACCATCTGACCAGCCGCGCCGATATTAAACAGACCCGCGCGGAAACTGATGGCAATCGACAGGCCAGCGAGAATTAATGGCGTGACCTTTACCAATGTATTCGAAAGGCTCACCATGTCGCCAAATGAACCCGTCCACAGCGCGCTGTAAGCGTTCCACACAACCTGGAAACGCTGATCCCACGGGACGGGCGAAGTGAAAAGAATGACCACGGCCCCAATAATCACCGCCAGAAACACGGCAAAGAGAGGACGACCGACTTTCGCGCCATACTTGAGCAGCCAGGCAACGAGCGGATTGCCTGGCGCCTTTTCGCGCGCGGTATTGAGCACAGCCATATTCAAACCTCCTCAGAGCAGGAGACAGCCTCGCGGCCAGCAATAACACCAGCACCAGGCGTGGCTTGATACATAGAAATGATTGGATAGAAAACTCTGCGCTTATCATAAACACTGGCGTGAAAAAAAACAAGCGGTGAGGATGCCTGTAAAAGAGATGGAGTCCATGCCCTGAGACATGGACTCCCAGCGCGAGCGCTGACGAATATCCTATTGCCAGCCTCTCGGCAGATCTACCACTGACCCTGATCAGGGGACCTTGGTTGGCGGGGTCAGCGTGCCAGACTGGATCTGGCTGGCATAGCTATTGGCGGTAGCAGCCGCGTCCGCCGGGACATCGGAACTGGGGGTTGCGAAACCCACGCCGCCGTTCGCCAGGTCGAAGAGCGGGGGCGTGGAGCCGTGGCTATCGCTGACGAACTTATCATACTGGCCAGTCTCGGCATCGTTGATGATGTCATAAACCGCCACGTCGACCTTTTTCTCGGCGCTGGTAATTACGCTCGGGCGCGCCTTGCCGGAAGAATCTTTGCTCTGGTCAGCGTCTACACCAATGCTGTAGACATTCTTCGCGGTAGCCGCGTCCAGCACGCCAATGCCGCAGCCGCCGGCGACCTGGAAGACGATGTCCGCGCCTTCGGCAATCTGGCTCTCGGCCTGGGCTTTACATTTGCTGGGATCGGTGAAGTCATTGCTATAGCTGACCACCACCGAAACTTTGGGGTCAACTTTCTGTGCGCAGTACTTGTAACCGGCGATATAGTGGTCCACTGGAGGAATGGAGAGCCCGCCGACCGCGCCGATCTTACTATTGCCAAGCAGTTTCGGAGCTTTCGACTTGCCATCCAGCTCCATCTGGCCGGCCATCGCGCCTACCAGGCAGCCAGCTTCCTGCTCTTTAAAGAAGAGCGGAGCCACGTTCGACAAGTTTTCGCAGGCGCCAGTCGTCGCATCAGGCACAGCGCAGCCATCGACAATCGCGAACTTTTTCTTCGGGAACTGTTTCGCAATGCGATCCAGGGGAGTCTGCATCAAGAAGCCAACCGCGATCACCATATCGGCCTGGTTGGCCGCGGTCGTCAGGTTCTGGATATAATCGTTCTGGGACTGTGTTTGAATGACAACTGACTTAAAGCCGTACTGCTTCTGAGCTTTGGTATAGCCCGCGTAGGCGAGCTGGTTAAAGCCTCCATCGTTCAAACCACCAATATCGGTCACCAGGGCTACCGTTACGGAACTCGCTGGCGTAGGCGTGGTACCGCCCGTTCCCCCTGTACTTGGCGGTGTTGAGCCACCACAGGCGCTCAACAACAGCAAGAACAGAGATAGGAGAGAGGCGATCTGGATCTTCCCACCCAATTTTCGCATCAAAGCTTCCTTTCTCGTCAAAATAACGTCTCGTGGCGCCAGATGGGACGCAACCAATTGCCGCGCTCCCCAGCAGAGTTCGAGCGAGGCATCGCTCGCGACCTGGCAAGATTGAACTCTGCCTCTGTATGGCACCGGAATACACAAACCGCGTTTTTCACAAATACACAAACAGGCTTGAGAAAAAACACGCTCACCCTAATTAACGCAAGGGGCGAGGGATGTTCGTGTACGGATCTCAACCCTAAGTATAACATGAAACAAACGCACGGCGAAACGCTATTCCAGGCAACGGAACAGCGCCAGATAAGGCCGCCTTTGTATATACGTCAAAAACCCTTCCATTCTCACGGCACATGGCGGTTTCACAATGAAGGCAAGCTTCTTGATGTAAGGAAAACAGAGCAAAAAAACGGGCTGCAGCCCGTTTTTTTGCTCTGTTTTCCTTACATCAAGAAGCTTGCCTTCATACAA
>DASVMX010000220.1:0-1997 GCA_036384215.1 Ktedonobacteraceae bacterium
GATCAGGGGTAAACCCAAATTCTTATAAGAGTTTGCGTCTTCCGCGCCCAATCATTTGTAAGGGGTAGACCCATATAGAGCAAAGGGTTATGCAGCCCCCTGCCGCGCTAGCTACACGCGGCGCGTTCTCCACAGAAAGCATACCCAAAGAATCCCGAAAAAGGTATTAAAAACGCATTAAAATTTGAAATACGGGCGAAAGTAGTTATACAAGAAACAAGAGGTGTAACAATCTGTGTCGGTAGAAATAATGATATCCGGTGACACGTGGAGATTGCGTGCGTATCTCGGTGTATCGGCTGACAGCCAGCGCGCCAGCCTGGAGGAAGCGTTTGCCGCGCTTTTTGCAGCAGAGCGGATCGCGACGCGCTATCAGTTGTCAGAGCGCTGCGCGGCTCCCCGCTGCGCCTATGTTGCGCCATGGGGGAAGCATTGCCGGTCTCAGGCCAGCACGCCTGGACTGTTTGGTTTCCTGACCACGAATCCTGACCCGCGTCAGCGTCTAGAGTTCCTGGCATGCTGGCCGTTCTATGGCCGGCTCTGTAGTCGGCACCAGGAGCACCTGGTTGTTCCGGCGCCGAGCTGGTGGCCGGAGGAAGCTAGTGAACGAGAGGCGGTGCTGGCATGAGGCGGTGCTGTAACGAAGGAGAAGCCAGTGGAAATCATTGAACATCTGATGCAGCTCACTGCTTTGGCAGCGATGGACGCAGAGGGAAAGCCCCGTGCCATCATCGTTTGTACGCCGGAGGAAATCCAGAAATCGCTGACTGTGCTCTTTGATGCATACGAGGCGAGCGAGGTCTATCAAACCAATCTCACCCTTCAGGCCGATGGCCCATGGCGGATGTTTACACGCGACAGCAATGGAGTCATCGCCGAAGAGATGCTGAACCAGCAGATCTTCCAGCAATGTTTCGCGCCGCAACCCCGGCAGGGCTCCGCGAAAAGCGAGCCAAAGAAGTAGGAGGAACGTCACCATGCCGATGCAACGCGAGCTATATCCCGACAACTGGGAGGAGATCGCCCTGGCCGCCAAGATCGCCGCGAACTGGACCTGCCAGCGCTGCGGCGTGTGTCGCGGCGATCGGCAGATCAATCGGTATGGACGCCTCGTGAAGGTGGTTTTAACCACGGCTCATTTGAACCATGATCCGTGGAATTCTGACGCGGAGCTGGAGGTCATGTGCTGGCCATGCCACGCGAAATATGACGCCGCGCACCGGCGCAACCAGCGCACGATGATGCTGATCGCCCGCGGCCAGCTCGTGCTCCCTGGTCTGCATGACCTTTATAAGCCGCCACGTGTGCGCAATCAGCAGCCAAACCGGCGACCGCAACGCAAGGCACCATTTTGTCGGCGCCGGGAAAATGGTCGCGCGCGAAAGGAGGTGAAGGCTTTGAAGGCATAAAATCAGCCTGGTCAATCTTGCAAGGGGCGACCAGGCCAATCCTATCGATGTCCTCGGGTAGCAGAGGACTGCCACCCAGATTTGTTTCATGGCTGCCATTTTATCACGAATGGCAGCCTGAGACAAGTTGGAAGGGTATGGAGAGAAAAATGTCCTATGACTTGTTTCAAGCTCTTTTACTTGAAAGAGCGTTCTATAGAGGATACGACCATGGCAATCAGCTATGTAGCATATACTGACAATTTCGTGATGATCCGCCGTCAATTTACTAGGATTGGCCATTTTTGCGGGATAAAAGGCAAGCGCGCCGATCTCTTCTCGACAGCAGTGCACGTGCTGGATATGGGGCGCAAATATCAAATCAATCAGCTAAAAGGTCAGGGCACCTCTGAGGAGAACTTGACTGAGGACATGCTTGGTTTTGCATTGACATGGGATCGATTCGCCGACCTAGCAAATCATCACTACTGCCCAAGAAGCTTTGAAGGGATGATTGAGGAGGTGATCCGGGCCGGGATCGCGCGACGCTACTATGTAGAGTGCCACGTGTGGAAGACCAATGGTCGCGAGGACTTGACATTGGTGCGA
>DASVMX010000221.1:0-3822 GCA_036384215.1 Ktedonobacteraceae bacterium
GGCGAGGTCTGGCACACCCTGCGCGGCATCACTCAGTGGCGCTGGCGCAACACGCTGCTCTTCGTCGGTGTCGTACTCGTCGTCAGCGGTGCATTCGCGCTACTCAATTTTCAGGGCGCCGTAGTCAGCCAGTTAAGCTACTTCGCCACCCGCCCGGTGCAGGTCGAAGCGACCGGCAGTACAGTGCTCTGGCTGGCTACGCTGCTGGGCCATCCCGCCAGCGTTGTCTATACCTTTGGCTCGGTCAATATCGCCAGCGACCTCGGCAGTTGGGTCTCGCTGAGTTGCGAGGTGCTCTTTGTGCTCGGCTACGCTCTGACCATTCTCTGGCAATGGCGCGGCCAATTCGACCTGGTGCAGAGCTTTGTCGCGCTGATCCTGGTCTTTATCGTCACAGGCAAGGTATTCAGTCCACAATACCTGATCTGGCTCATCCCCCTGCTCGCCTACCAGGGCGCCTTCAACCGCCTCTGGCTGGTCCTCTGGAGCGTCATCTCGCTCCTGACTACGGCCATCTATCCCTACATCTATATGCTGACGACTGACGCACGCAAAGCTCCCTACGTCCCCGGCTTCATCGAGTGTGTGACCCTGCGTAATATCCTGCTGGTCATCCTGACCCTGGCATTTCTCTGCAACTGGTGGCAAATCAGGCGCTCCGCCGCTCGTTCCCGGTGAATGGGATCGCAACGAAGCTCGCCTCCGTTGTGATCCCATTCACTATCACCTTCTATTACCCACCTGTTCTCTCTCTTTTAAGCGCTCGTCAAGCGTCATTTGAGGGAATTTCAGGCTGCTTGTATTTCTCTTTTGAGGCTGGAAACGCTCGCCAAATTTCATGCCAGGGAACTCAACGTACTTAAAAAAGATGTAGCAGAAAGGCAGAATCACCACGGCTACCCAGAGCCCGTACACAATATACGCCTGCTCGGGCAACCAGCCACTTAACAGGGGCTGTATCCACCAGATACACAGGAGCAAAAGAGGCAGATGCCATATATACAGGCTATAAGAAATCCTGCCAATCCAGCAGAGGGGTGTCCATTCGACTGGTCGCTTGAGCGAGGATGGGACAAAGAGCAGCGCCAGTATGCAGAGGCCAAAAGAGAGCGAGATGCAGAGCTCGCTCAGCAGAGGATAGGCCTGAAAGAAGAGGGGATGATTGAACAGCGGCCAGGTCTGCGGGTAAGCGTCGTTATAAGCCCACAAAATCATAGCCAGCAGGCAGAGTAAACCCACAACCAGCAGGTACGGGCTCCATTTGCGCAGGATGGTTCCTGTGCTGGCAGAAGTCGAGGGGTGGCGCGCGTAGACAAAACACAGGGCAAGCAGCATCCCCACGCTAAAATCCTCAAGGTACTTGCCGCTGACTCCATAGATCAGAACCAGCAAGGCGTTGAGCACGCCGCGTGGCACAAGAAAGGTTTCCGCGGGATGCTGAGAAAAATAATAGTTCCCAAAATAGCGCGAGAAAAGCCCCCAGGCAATTACCGCCAGCAAACAGGCAATCGTCGCTGGCAAGCGATAGAACGGCGCGACGCGCCAGACCAGCAGGCGCATTCCCAGCACCAGCAAGGGCAAAAGCATATAAAATTGCCATTCGATGGCCAGCGTCCAGAATGGCGCATTCAGGTGCTTGAAAGTCGCGCTGGAAGAATCCATAAAGAAGACGAAAAACAGGCCCAACTCCTGCCAGTGCTGCGGCTGCAAATACTGGCGCTGGAAAAACAGCACAATGAGTATCAGCGACAGGTAATACGCCGGCAGAATGCGAAAAATACGCTTGAGATAAAACTGCCGCGTGGAAGGCCAGGGCTCTTTAAAGAGCAGGGCTTTCGCGAATGGCAAAAAGAGCAAAAAGCCCGACAGCACAAAAAAGAGCGTCACGCCGTAACGACCAAAGAAGAGCAGGGTATTAAGCAGTCGATTACTAAACGGCTGGGTGGCCCACACTCCCAGGTCGCGCGGGATGCGATAAATATGAAACCAGATCACCAGCAAGCAAGCAAACGCGCGTACCCCATCGAGCACCTGTATTGTGTTTTTCTTCGAAGCATCCGCTAATCCAACCCGTATCCATTGACCCCGTACCATAAAATCTTATCTATACCTGTTCTAGCCAGTTGTGGAATATCTGCTCTCCACACCGGAAAAGAGGCGCCTCTTTCTTCAAAACAGTGAAGAAAGTTGTTTGTTCTCGACTAATCACGTGTCATTGATTGCCAATGAATACACCTTTGGCTCAATTCGGTACATTTGCTTAGCCATTTTCGGGGAGAAAAAAGCGGAGGGCCGGGAACGTTTTTTAGCATTCCCGGCCCTCTGCTTTTTCTTGCGCGTGTAACTATAAGACTGGAGCCGTGGACTCTTCATCCATGGTCTGTTCAGTGGACTTCCCACGTATACGACGCAGTGCGGCGGCGTAGAGCAGCAGGATCGGAGCGAGGATAGCACTGACGGAAGCCAGGGCCACGCGCAGAGAGGCAACCGTGCCCAGGTAGCCGATGGGCGGGCCGCCGACGATCTGCCCCAGCGCGTCCATCTGACCGGCAAAGGAGATCAGCGTGGCGCGCACACGGGCCGGGCTGTTGCGCGTCAACCAGGTAATATATAACGGCTCTCGGACCTCGCGCGAGATACCCACGCACCAGAACGCGAGCACGGCCAGGAAGAAGTTGCCGGCAAAGGCAAACGCCAGCAAACTGAAGATCCCCAGCACATTCAGTGCTATCAGCACGCGAATCAATCCGCCCTGGCTGTCCAGATTCAGACGCCGCTGAACCAGTTCGGTTGCGCCAATGATCAGCAGATTGCCCAGCACGGCGATCAGGCCAAACCAGACAACTGGCGCAAACGGTCCCAGCGCGGGAATGCTGAAATCGCTCTGGAGGTGCGGCAGACTCAGACGATCAACGCCCTCGCTGGCCAGACCATAGCCAAGACCCACGCCCAGGATCAACAGCAGCAGAGGGCTCGTCCACGCCGCGCGAAAACCAGCGCGAGAGGTGTTCCCCAGCGCGCGCCACGATTGCCGCTCCTCCCTGGGCGCGGGCTGGAAACTATTTTCAGACATCACCAGCGCCAGGAACAGCCCCAACAAAACGAGCAGCGCGCCGCCGACCACAACAGGCAGGTTAAGGCGCACACTGGCCAGCCCTACACTGAACAGCGCACCCAGGATACTTCCGGCCTGGCTCACCTGGGAAGCGCGCAAAAAGGCCCGGCCTACACGCCCCTCGCCCAGTTCATCGGCCAGCCAGGCCTCCTGAGCGCCGCTCATAAAGGTCGCACCCACGCCGTAAAAAATCATCGACCCCGCGATCACCCAGAAATTCGGCACCGAGCCTTCCAGCACAAACCCCAGGCCAATGATCACAGCCCCCACAATGACCGACAAACGCCGGCTATACAGATCCGCCAGCGCACCCGTGGGCACCTGGCAGAGAAAATAACTTGTCTCCAGCACGGTCCCCACCAGTACCAGTTGCAGCGGACTGAGCTTCGCTATCTCAAACTCGTAGAGTACATTGACCGTGAAAATGGTCGCGGTCGCCAGACCATACACGAAAGAAAGCGTCAGATAAATCGGGTAAGGGCCAAATCTCCGCGTCTTCGCAAGCATATTTTATCCTCTTCTGGAATACAGGCTGGAGCGCATCCTCGCCCACAGGCTTCAATGATAGTTACAGTTGTGCGGATGCTTGCAATTAACATCGTTGCGCCTCTTTCTTTCATGCTGTATGTAATGCAAACTACATCTTTAACTCTAAAGCTGAGTATACCATACTCTTCACTGGCAGCAGCCAGCAAAGTTCTTGCTGT
>DASVMX010000222.1:0-12941 GCA_036384215.1 Ktedonobacteraceae bacterium
CCTACGCGTATGTTGGCCAGCTTGATCCCAAGACAAACCAGGTCATTCCCGCTGTGCTCCAGGTTCATTATGATGTACAGAAGCTCGCGGCCCTGACAGTAGGAACGACTTTTCCACAAAACATCTAAAAAGGCTCATGCCATCGAGGAGGCTCGCAGGGGAGGGCTGCAGCAGGAAAGGTTGGCGCTGCATTCTCTGTCTGAAGGGACGGGAATGGAGCGCTGCCGCGTGTCCGTGGCATGGAGGGCATTTGAGTATTATCTATTGCGAGGGGATTATTATCAATGGAGCGACAACCGGCTGGCAAACGAGAGCGGCTTGGCAAGTATGAATTGCTGGAGCGCCTGGGACAGGGGGGCATGGGCGAGGTCTGGAAGGCTCGCGATACGCAGCTCCAACGTTATGTGGCAATCAAATTATTGCGCGCGGACCTGCAAGACAATCCTGATTTTGGCGTGTATTTCAAGCGCGAGGCCAGGCTGGTTGCCGCGTTGCGCCATCCGAATATCGTGCAGATCCATGATTTTCAAGTGGCGCAAGGGCAGAACGAGAACGCTCAAGCGTACATGGTGATGGATTATATCGAGGGTGGCACGCTGGCCAGCGCGATGCGCGGCAGCGTCCGTATGGGTGTTTTCTGGCCAGCCAGCGAGATTGTAGATCTCTTTGCCTCGATTAGCCTGGCACTGGATTATGCTCACAGACAGGGCATGATTCACCGTGATATTAAACCTGCGAATATTTTGCTGGATTACTCCCTCTCGGCTGCGCGCACGCTGGGAGAGCCAGTGCTGACTGATTTTGGGATCGCGCGCTGGCAGGGCGGTAGCTCTACAGTGACAGGCTTTGTAGGGACTCCGCTCTATATTGCCCCGGAACAGGCTCAAGGACGCCCGGTAAACGAACGCTCCGACCTCTATTCCCTGGGAATCATTCTCTACGAGGTGCTGACCGGCGTTCCGCCTTTTCGTGGAGATAATCCCCTGGCTATCATGCTCCAGCATGTTGAGGAACAACCGCCCGCGCCAGCTCAGTTCAATGCTCAGATCTCACCCGCGCTCTCCGTTGTGGTGCTCCAGAGCATTGCCAAAGATCCCGGCGAGCGCTATCCCAGTGCCACAGCTATGACCATCGCCCTGGCTCGCGCGTTCAATCTTCCTGTTCCCACGCGCCTGGTCCAGTCTGGAGAGAGCATCGAGCCATCTGTTTATAATCCGCTCCAGCCCCCGCCGGGTATTACGCCAATCTCTCCCTCATTTCTGCTTTCTACACCACAACAGGCTTTTTCGCCGGCGCGCGATAACCGGGCAGCGTCGCCTGCGCCCTTTCCATTGTCCACTCGCGAGGGCGACAAAATAACCCCGGCGGTTGGAGAAACCACGCGCCAGACACCCGCGTCTCCGTTTTCCCCCGAGCTACGCCAGACGCCTGGAGGCCAGCCCCCTCCACTCAGTATAAACGCGCCCCCGCTTCAGACTGTGACGGCGACTCCTCGCTCCCGTAATCAGTTTGGGACTCTGGCACGCAAGCGCTTGCTGCTTATCTGCCTGGTATGTGTGGGCGTGCTTCTCCTGGGGCTTGGCGCAGTGATCGCCGCGCCGCGCCTGTTTTCTTCCCCAGCGTCATCTACACCAGCCGCTCGTGACGAGGTTGTTGGGCAGCTTCGCTTTCTCAGCAGCGCGTCTGCGCCCGCGGGCACCTTCGATGAAGTGCAGATCGATCTGAACAATGTGCAGCCTTCGCCCGCTGGACAGGTTTACTATGCCTGGTTGGCGCAGGAGAATAGCGAGGCGCTGACAGTTCCACACTGGCAGATCCAGGTGAGCAATGGCGCGCTTCATGAGCACTACACCAGTTCGCCGCCGCGGACTAACCTGCTGGCCAGCAGCACCCTTTTTTTGATTACCGGAGAGGATGCCAGCGGTACGCCCTTTGTGCCCTATCCCTCACCAGCGCGCCATTACTATTACGCGCTGATTACACACACTGCCATGTCTTCACCCGCTTTCGAGGTCAAAAGGTGTCCGACAAGCAATGTGAATAGCGCGTCCAATCCCTGCCGCTAATAGTTATTTGCCTCTGGCAGTCTTCGGGCGTTCGCCAGGCTCAGGCCGCAGGGTTGGATAGGTCTCGATCTGTTTCAGACATTCCTCTATGGCTCGTTCAAGCTGGGGGTCCCGATTGTTGACATAATCCTGGGGAGTGACATCGACTTCGATATCGGGGTCAGTGCCATAGTTTTCCAGGTTCCAGCCGACATCTTTGAACCAGTTAGCCGAGGTTGGCTGAGTGGTACTGGTACCATCGACCAGGCGGTGGTGATAGCTGATGCCGATGACGCCGCCCCAGGTGCGCGTGCCGATCAGCGGTCCCAACTCCATCAATTTAAAACTGTGGCTGAATTTATCGCCATCTGAGCCGGCGTGCTCGTTGGTGAGGGCGACCATCGGGCCTGCGGGTGATTCATAGGGGTACGGTTGGGGCTGGCGCCAGCGCGAGAAGCGAAAAGCCATACGTCGCCGGGCCAGTTTCTCCAGCAGCAGGCCAGAGACGCTGCCACCGCCGTTCCAGCGTACATCGACGACCAGGCCCTGCGCGTTAAATTCGGCCAGGTAGCCGCGATGAAACTCGGCGTAGCCGTGCGTGCCCATGTCGGGGATATGGATATAGCCCAGGCGGCCCTCGGAGAGTTTGTGGACTAGCGCGCGGTTGGTTTCTACCCATTCGCGGTAGCGCGCGTTGCGTTCGCGCCAGGGCCAGAGCGTCTTAACAGTCACGGTGCGTATTTCCTTGCTCTCAGCCTCTTCGATAGTAAGCTGGACCTCCTGGTTGGCCTGATTCACAAGCAGCGCCTGCGGCGAGGTCTGCGCGTCCAGGCGCTGGCCATTGATGGCCAGAACCGCGTCGCCGGGCTGGACGTTCAATCCAGGCGATTTCAGCGGCGAAGTCGCCTGTGGATCTGAAACATCGCCTTTGACAATATGCGCGATGCGATAGCGATTCGCTTCCGTGTCATAGGTCCAGTCCACGGCCAGCATGCCCTGCATGTAGTTTGGCGACTGGCGATAATCCCCCGCGCGTTCGTAAGCATGCGAGGTGCCTAGCTCGCCCTGCAATTCCCAGAAAAGGTCTGATAGCTCGCCGCGTGAGCCGACCCGCTCGACAAGCGGGGCATATTGTGCGTAGATCGCGGGCCAGTCTACGCCAGACATATCGGCGGTCCAGAAGTATTCGCGCTGGAGACGCCAGGCTTCGGCGAACATCTGACGCCATTCCGCGGCTGGCTGCACGGAGACTTTCACCCGATCCAGGTCCAACCAGCCGCTTTCGCGCCCGGCGCGCTCGTTGTTATCCTTGGGCTTCTCCGTAGCTTTGAGCACGCGCAGGCGCTGGAATTTACGATAGATCAGGTTTTTTGCATCCCTGGAGATATCGTAATTGCTGACACCTTCGATGCTCCATTCCACTTTATATGTCTCAAAGTCGTAGCAATCGATCTTGCCGCGCGGCTGATTTGTGCCGGGCTGCGTGCTGTTTTCAAGGGGGTATGAAAAGAGCAACACTTTGCCTTTCAGTCCGGCGATAGGGCCAAAGAGACCTTCGGAGACCGGAAACGGCACCACACGCTCGCTGATCCCGTCCAGGTCGATGACCAGGTCAGGAGTTTTATACGTCTCGTTGGCGTTGCCATTCTCTTTTGGCTCTTCTGACGACACTTCGCTTTCTTCAGCGCCGGCTTTCGCGCCGTTGCTCTCGTTATTCGTTTTTTTCGCGTTCTCTTCTTTCTCCGTAGGGATCTTTGGTTCCGGGATAAAGGGAGAACGCAGATCGCGGCGCAGCATCAACGCGTAGGGTTTTTCGCCGCGGGGAAAGTGGTAATCGAACTGGAGGTTGTCAGAGGTCGGGTTAAAGATGCGTTTGCCTACAAAGTAGAGATATTTGCCCTCAGGATCAAATGCAGGATACTCGTCTTCCAGAATGGGCTCGGTTGCGAAGAAGGTCTCGCCGTCTTCCAGACGGCAGAGTTTAATTGCAGAGAGTTTTTCACCCAATGAGAAGCCATAGGCCAGCCATTTGCCATCGGGCGACCAGGAGAAGCCGCGCATAGTAGAGTAGAGGCTATGGTCGAGCGTCTGGGCCGCGCCTGTCTCCAGATCGACGACCAGCAGTTCCTGGCGATGATTGCTCAAGGCGATTTTATCTTCGGCAGGCGAGACCTCCAGCGCCTCAACGATGCCCAGGTCCAGCTCAGGGAAGGTGCGAGGCTCCTCCGAGCCATTGGCCTGAAAGACGATCAGCCCTTCCTGACCGCTGGTGTCATGGACCGCGACCAGGCGCTTGCCATCGTTCAGCCAGGTCAGATGGCGGTAGCGCACGCCATCAGGTTCGCCGTGTTGCAGTACTGGCCCTTCCCAGTTGGCCATGGAGAAGGCCTTGCCGCGGGTCGTGATAGCCACCGCGTAGCCTTGAGGGTGGAGCGCGTAGGTATCGAGATGGCGGGACGCGTTGACAAATTTGCGGCTGCGCTGCGTTCTGGTACTGGGCAACGAGATCTCAACGCGCCAGCTCTCGTCGCTCTGTGGATTGAACAGGTAGAGATCGCCCCCTGCGTGATAGACAATACGTTGCCCGTCGCTGTTGAGGTTGCGCGCGTAGAAGTCGTCGTGCGCGGTATGGCGGCGCAGATCTTCGCCAGAGGGTGTGCAGGAGTAGATATTGCCAATGCCTTCGTGATCAGAGATAAAGTAGACGCGCTCACCGATCCAGCAAGGAGCTGCCAGGTTGCCTTCCAGGCGGATCAGGGGACGAAACTGGCCATTGCCCGCGCTGTCGCACCAGAGCTGGCCTGTTCTGCCGCCGCGATACCGTTTCCAGCGCTCTGGCTTACCGATATTGCGTCCAATCACTACACCACCTTCTGCTCCGAAGGCAACGGCATTGGCCATGCCATAAGGCAGAGGCCCGGGTAGGCCGCCCTCTGGCCTAAGGGCGTAAATAGTCCAGCCATCATAGTCAAAGTGGCCGGCGCTGCTGGCAAAAAGAATGTGCTTGCCATCAGGAGTCCAGCCAGCGATATCGCACGGACTGGATTGGAAGGTCAGGCGTTGAGTCTCGTCACCCAGATCTGGCATCAGATAGACCTCTTCAGCTCCTTCGGCCTTGCCCACAAAGGCCAGCCCTTTGCCATCGGGTGAGAAGCACGGCGTTTTTACTTCCGCCACGCCAGCGGTCAAACGTTCGGCGCGCCCTCCTGTACTCGTGGTTAGCCAGAGGTCATCCTCAGCTACGAAAACAATTGCATCCTGGTGTATCGTGGGGAAGCGCACATAGCCCTGAAATGGCATTTTTTTCTCCCTTCCTGTCTCCTGGCGAAAACATACCTGGCCAACCAATAGGAAAAATGTCCCTCCAGATCATCGCGTATAAATGTATTGCTTATTATATCACAACAATTATATATAGCGCAGGTTTCTGTGGCCTTTTTTGAACGCCCTTCCCAAAGTCAGATCAGGCCAAAAAAGCGTTCGGCTTCTTTTTCTGCCGGCCTCAGGAAGAGAAAAAAGCTTTTGAGCCAGGTCTGGTGAGTAGAGAGAACTATGCAAAGCAGCGGTTTTGCATCTCTTCCCTCTTGCCAGAATCGGACAGTAATGGTAACCTCTGTCTGCAATCGTGAAACTTCCAAAGATATTGTTTGAGGAGAGTTATAAGCCTATGCCGCAAACCGTGAATGGGCAAGATACATCAGAAGAGATGCCACAGGACGAAAAACCACAGAACGAAAAACCACGGGAAGAGAAAGGGCAGAAAGAGCAGCGCGCTGCCGCTACCACGCGGACACGCCCCGGCCAGCGCCAGCAAGAGCGCATGCAGCGCCTGGCGCGGCGCCGCAAACGCCGCCGCATTATCAGCGCCTCAATTGCCGCGGTATTGCTTGTGGTCGCGGGCTTGACCGCTGAGATTTTGTATAATAATTACACCTATCAGCAAGGCGTCCTCCACGAGAATGCCACTAGCACTGCTGATGCCCGTGCCCATGCCACTTCGACGATGTACGCGAACGCCACCGCGACCGTTGTAAGCAAAAACTGCTTCCTCTCTGCCAACGGGGAGGCTGTGCCTTCGGTCTATGCCGGAGATAAAGCGCCGAGCTCTGGGCCAACCACCGCGCCTTTGCTCAAGGGCACCGCGACAACCACAAAAGACGGGTTGAAGTATGTGGATATCAAAGTAGGGACTGGCGCGGCTGTGACGGAAGGCAAAACAGTCACCGCCAACTATACCGGCTGGCTGGCAAGTACCTGCCAGAAATTTGACAGCTCGTATGACGCGCACGGCACCAGTGCTGCGGCGCCCTTTTCAACCCAATTGTCTACCAGTTCGCTCATTCCGGGCTGGGTTGAAGGCATGGCAGGTATGAAGGCCGGTGGTATTCGCCGCATGTATATTCCTTCCAAGCTTGCTTACGGTGCTCAGGGACAGGGTTCGATCCCGGCCAATGCTGATCTGATCTTCGACGTTCAGCTCATCTCGTTCAAGTAACTCGGATTACCATTCAGGCACGTTCACGCCGGCAACTATAAACCGATCAGCGAAGGACTTTCCCGGTTCCTCGTTGATCGGTTTGTTGCCGTCTGAGGGCACTCTCTCATTCTGAACAGGCGGGCCGATGTGATATAATGCCGCAGCCATGAAGAAACTTATAGTTATTGAAGGTATCCTCCATGAATCACGATGAAATGTTACAGCTTTTCCAGGAACTGGGCGTGTTCGCGCGTGGGCATTTTCTGCTCAGTTCCGGGCGACATAGCGATGAATATTGGGAGAAGTTTCGCGTCTTTGAGCATCCGCGTGTGACCGAGCGGCTCTGTGGGCTAATTGCGCAGCGTTATTGTGAACGGGATGTTGCGGTGGTGATCGGTCCTACGACCGGCGGGGGGCTGCTGGCCCAGGAGGTCGGGCGCCAACTGGGGGTGCGTTGTATGATCGCGGAACCGGCGGCCAGCGGCGGACGCGAACTCAGGCGCGGCTTTGCGCCACAGGCAGGCGAGCGCGTGCTGGTGGTCGATGATGTGCTGACCACTGGACTTTCGCTGCGTGAGACGCTGGCGGCACTCCGTCCCTACCAACCTGAGATCCTGGGTATCGAGGTGTTGATTGATCGCAGCAATGGCCAGGCGGGCAAGCAGTTTGACGAGCCGCTCCAGGCGCTATTTAGCGTCGAGGCTCGCTCGTACGATCCCGCCGATTGTCCGCTGTGTCGCGCCGGCCAGTCCGTCGTCAAGCCTGGCACGCGTAAAATGCCGGGACAACAGTAGAGAAGGAGTGAAGGGTGACTTTTCTAGAAAAACTCCTCGCCGCCGAGCGCCAGCATCATTCGCTGCTCTGCGTCGGCCTTGATCCAGAGCCCGAGCGTCTGCCTGAGCACCTGCGCGCTTTGCCAGTTGAGCGCGGCATTGTCGAGTTCTGCCGGGGTATTATCGAGGCCACCGCACCCTATGCCTCGGTCTTTAAACCCAACCTGGCCTTTTTTGAGGTCCTGGGACCGGCAGGCATGACCGCGCTACAGGAGGTGCGGCGCGCCATTCCCGGACATATCCCGGTCATCGCCGACGCCAAGCGCGGCGATATTGGGAGCACCGCGCGCAACTATGCAGCCGCGGTATTTGAGACCTATGGCTTTGATGCTGTGACCGTCAATCCCTATCTGGGCTATGATGCCGTGGCGCCTTTTCTGGCGTATCGCGAGCGCGGGGTGGTTTTGCTGTGCCGTACCTCTAATCCAGGCGCGCGCGATTTTCAGGATCTACTGGTGCAGGATGTGGAAGGTGCAGAGACGATGACCAGGCCGCTCTATGAAGTGGTGGCCCGGCGCGTGCAGAACTGGAACAAGGCGGGCAATTGCGCGCTGGTGGTTGGCGCGACCTATCCCCAGGAGATGGGAGCTGTGCGTGCTCTCTGTCCCAATCTGCCTATCCTTGTGCCCGGCATCGGCGCGCAGGGCGGCGACCTGGAGGCCATTGTGCCCCTGGCAATCGATGCCCGCAGCGAACGCGCGATGATCTCAGCCTCGCGCTCGATCCTCTATGCCGATCCCGGCGCGAACTACGCCGCCGCCGCTGGAGAGGCCGCTCGCGATCTGCGCGACCAGATCAATCGCGCGCGCGGCTCGTAGCCAGAGAAGATGAGGGCATACGCGCTCTCCCTGGTTTAATGGTGGAGTCATCATGAGATTAGAGACCGAACTGGCGCCCCGCCACAAAAATGGCCTGCTGCTGCGTAATCCAGTCATTCTGGCGGCTGGACCGTCGGGCTATGGCGTCGAGTACAGTAAAAGCGCCGAAATACAGCGCCTGGGCGCGCTGGTCAGCGCGGGCGTTACCCTGCGCCCGCGCGTGAGCCAGGCCCGGCCACTGTTATGGGAGACCACCGCGGGCCTGTTGAGCGCGTTTGATCGGCCCTCGCCTGGAGTTTCAAAGGTGCTCAGGAGCTACGCCGAGACCTGGGATACCTGGCAGGTGCCGGTGATTGTCAATCTGGCCGGCACCAGTCTTGATGACTTCGCGCAACTGGCTGCGCGTCTCGATGGCGTGCCCGGCGTGGCCGCTCTCGAACTCAATCTAGCCTGTCCCAACCTGGCCGCGGACGGCGCACCTTTCGACTCTGATCCCGCTCTTGTGAGCAAGCTGATCGCGACCGTACGCCGCGAAAGTATGCTGCCCATTCTGGCCAAACTGGCGGCGAACGCAGGCGATCCGCGGCCCGTCGCCCTGGCCGCGGCCTCGGCAGGCGTTGACGCTCTGGTTCTGATTCACAGCCTGCCTGGTCTGAGCATCAACCTGGCCACGCGCCGGCCAGTTCTTCTCGGCGGACTCTCTGGCCCTGCTATTAAGCCCCTGACCCTGCGCATCCTCTATGACGTGGCTCGCGAACTACGTTCAGCTTATCCTCATCTTCCCCTCATCGGCGCCGGCGGCATCACCAGTGCCCGCGACGCACTTGAATTTATCCTCGCGGGCGCCTCCGCCATTCAGATTGGCACCGTCAATCTCGTCAACCCGCGCGCTGGTGTTGAAATCCTCGAAGGAATCGAAACGTTTTTGCGGGATGAAGGGATCGTGGATATCGCCGAACTTGTCGGCGCTGCCCTGGCATAGTGGCTTTCCCGCCAGATTGGTATCGCGTCCGCAAAGCTCAAAAACCTGTTCGCGCTCCTTCCTGGAACTCCAAACTTGCTAAAAATTTTTCCACTCCGAAAGTGCGCGACGTTTTTGGCAAAATAACGATGTAGATGGCAGAGATATCTCACTTATCAAAGGTGCGCGGAGGACTCGATGCGACGACGCCCAGCACTGCAGGATGAAGGCGGTGGCACTCCTGCGGAGAAGCGGCATACATGCACTGCCAGCCTTTATCAGCGCTATGCCCCGGCGCTTTTTGAATATATCCGGCGTCATACAGCAGCCCTGACTGACGCGGAAGATATTCTGGCCGACGTGTTTATTGGAGCCCTGCGCTCAGATCTCACTGATCTGAGCGCGAGCGAACAGCGGGCCTGGCTCTGGACGGTCGCGCGCAATAAGGTCAACGACCTCTATCGCCAGGCGCGGCGCCAGCCGCCGCAAGTCTCCCTGGAGACCCTGCTGGAGACCCTGGCGGACGGGACAAGCCCCGAAGAACTCGCGCTGCAGAGCGAAGAAGTGGCCTATTTGCGCGCGTATCTACACAACTTATCGCAGGCACAGCAGGAAGTGCTCCAACTGCGCTTTATCGCCGGGCTGCGCTGCACGGAGATCGCGGTGCTGCTCCATAAGCGCGAAGGAGCTGTGCGCAGTATTCTCTCGCGGGCTTTAAACGAATTGCGCAGGTACTACCAGCGGTAGCTGAAAGGAATGAGCAAGATGTTTCGCAACAACGAGAGCGACTTCACACCGGACCAGGTGGACGAGCAGATAGAGAGCCATCTGACCGGTCAGAATAGTACCCTGGCGAAACAGGCGGGACAGCGCGCTGTTCTCCAGTTACAACGTCTCTATCAGATTCGCAGAGATGAACACGCGCCTTCACTGGAGCGCGTGTGGCAACGCGTACAGGCCTCCGAGCCCGTTGAGGCTCGGGCAAATGCTTTGCCGAAGACAACGAAGGAACAGGGCGAAATGGAGCCGCAGGAAGAAACAAGCCAGAGTGGCGTTCTCTTGTCAATAAACCCGCGCGAACAGCGCAGAGGACGAAGGAGAGGCAAGAGCCTGCTGTTTACACAACTGGCCGCGGTTCTCGCTCTGCTGGTAATTGTAGGCGGTTTTGCCTTAATCAATAACAATTTTTCGCGTAACAAGCGGACAGCGCTCCTGACGCATACAACTGGAGCAGGGCTTTACGGGTATCTCGGGAACGCAGTTTACCGGCTGGATAATCGAACTCACCAGATTGTGTGGAAGCACACTTTTGCGAGCAATGAGATTGTAAATGCAAACCCGTTGTCTGGCCTGATCCCTAACCAGCCATTTGTCGTAGGAAGCGTCTTGTATCTAGAAACATATGATAGACAGAACTATGGCAGGCAATACCTGTACGCCTTCAATGCTGCGGACGGTTCTGTGCTCTGGCGACAACTTTCAGCCAGAGCCCTGGCGAATGATAGAGCAGTCTATACATTAGTTGAGTCTAAAACATCCAATAGCAGCACGCTGATGGCGCGTGACGCGCGCACAGGGAAGCAGCTCTGGCAGCGCCAGTATCCCATTGCAGGCTCAAAGAGCGATCCAGCATATGGTACTGACAGTACCGAGGGTTTCAGGCTGATTACCGTGACCGATCAATTGCTCTACGCAGTGGCTGCCTATCGTCAAAACGGGCAGAACATCTTCGCGCGCTATGGCCTGAGCCCGGCGGATGGATCGATTCTCTGGCAAAATCAGGAAGTGCTTGTTGGACGTATGCCGGAGGTCACGGCGCAAATTGTGACTGGAGTAATTTATACAACTGAGTATAATCTCAAGTCAGTTACGCCCTATCTTGACTCGCATGGGATGACGGTTGACGAGATTCCTCAAGCGCGAGCCGCGGCCTATGACCTGGCAACAGGCAACAAGCGCTGGCAAACTCCATACATGGTGGGCGAGGAGCCCAACGGAGGGTTTTACCTGGCCGTTTCTAACAATACACTCTACTTCCAGACCTTCAATAATCTCTGGCCTGATTCAGCCCGCAAGCCCAATACCATTACTACATTGCACGCGCTTAACACCAGTGATGGCACCCTGCGCTGGCAGTATCAGAAGACAAAAGAGAGTGATTTCATGACAGGCGCGATGCTCGTGGGCGATAGCCTCTACTTTGAGGCGCATACACTTACCACAACAGGTGACAAACAGGATCTTCAGCTCCAGATTGTAGCATTGAACGCGCAGACCGGCGAGGTTCGTTGGACAACGCCAGTGAAATTGCTGGATGGCAGCGAGAAAACGCCAACCCCGGAGCCTCATAGCGTTGATCCTGATTTTAATAGTGGATATGCCCTCGATATGGCCCCGGTTGCCAGCGTCGATACAGTGTACTACAGCACACCCGGCAATAGAATCTACGCCATCCAGTCCTCTGATGGCAAGATTCTTGCCCAGTTCTGGGTAGACAAGACCGCTCAGACAACCGTGCTCTCCCGCGTGATTCTGTTTGTTAGGCCGTAGAGCCAGCATTCCCCTATAAAGTGCAACGCTATAAATTATGCATATCGATGCATAATTTATAGCGTTTTTATTCTTATTGCGCGCGGAGAGCGTTGAATCAGAGGAAAAAGACGCGCATTTTTCTGGAGAAGAGCTCAGGTTGTGATACTATGAAGTGAGATTTCTCTATATCTCGCTTGTGCAGGACGGGAACAGTTGATTTAGAGAGGAAAAAATGTGAAACTTTCGTTTGGTGTAAAAACAGCACCTCAAAGTACAACCTATGAGGCAATGAAGCAGGTCTGGCTGGAAGCGGACGCTACTCCGTCGATTGAACACGCGTGGTTGTTTGACCATTTCATGCCGATCAATGGTGATACGGGCGGTCCCTGTCTGGAGGGTTGGTCGCTGCTCAGTGCATTCGCTGCTCTGACCAGTCGGGTGCGCGTGGGCTTGATGGTCACGGGCAACACATATCGGCATCCAGCCGTGCTGGCAAACATTGGGGCTACAGTTGATATCGTTTCAGGTGGGCGCCTGGACTTCGGTATAGGCGCGGGCTGGAACGAGACCGAGCATAGCTCCTACGGCATTCCCCTGTATCTTCCCGGCGAGCGTATCAGGCGTCTGGGCGAGGCCTGCGAGATTATCAAACGCATGTGGACTGAGACGACTCCTGGCTTCGACGGGAAGTATTACCAGATCAAAGATGCCTACTGCGAGCCGAAGCCAGTGCAGAAGCCGACTCCGCCCTTTGTAATTGGCGGCAGTGGCGAGAAACTCACGCTGCGCGTTGTTGCTCAGTACGCGGACATCTGGAACTTTGTTGGCGGGGACACCGAGTATTTCAAGCAGAAGAGCGCAACTCTCGACGAACATTGCGCCGCGGTTGGGCGTGATCCGCGAACCATTCAGCGCTCCGTTCAGGTGCAGACAAATCCACAGGATCTGGCCGCAGCCCGCGCGCTAACGCGCGGCTATATCGAAGCTGGGGCCACGCACCTTGTGCTTGCCCTGCGTTTCCCTTACCCCGAGGGAATTGTCCGGCGCCTGGATGAAGAAATCATTCAGCCGCTGAAAGCGGAATTTGAGGGATAAGAATCCGAAAACGCGTGGAAGAAGGGAAGAAGGAGATGAACCGGGGATAGGAGCAAAATTGAAAATTTTGCTCCTATCCCCGGTTCATCTCCTTCTTCCCTTCTTCCACGCGTTTTCGGATTCTTATCCCTCAAATTCCGCTTTCAGCGGCTGAATGATTTCTTCATCCAGGCGCCGGAC
>DASVMX010000223.1:0-8522 GCA_036384215.1 Ktedonobacteraceae bacterium
TCTTTTCGCCGGCTGCGATTGCGACGGCCAGGTGATTCTCCCGCGGCGCCAGCGGGCAGACCCAGCGATCATTGTACGCGCAAGAAGGATTGTACGCATAGTTGAAGTCGAGGAGCATGGACTGTTGCCCGACTGTGCCAGGGACAAAAAGGAAATCGCTGCCCTTGATGGTGTCAAAAAGGTAACGCCCGCCGCCGTAACTCTCGCCGGGACATGTTGTGTCGCGAAAAGGCAGGAAAAGGCCACCGCCATACACATCCAGCCAGTAGAGCACTAGCTCAACCGGCTGGCCCTGAACGGCAAAATGCAAACGAGCGACAGCGGTCATCGTCATCTGCTCGCTGGCATCCATAGCCACCAGTTGGCGTATCGGCTCGCTGATTGACTCCACATGCGCGGTAACGCACAGATCTGGCCGATACGGAAAATAAGGCAGCCCCTCGAAAACACGCCGCTGTTCCTCGTCCAGCGCGGATGAAGGGTGTTCTCGAAAGAGCGTGTCGCGGCCCTGGCGAAAACGCCTCCAGACGCGCTCTCCCTCCTCACCCGCCCCCAACGCCTCGCGCCGCTCCCCATAGAGAGCCGCGACCCTCCGGCGATAATCATAAAGATCAATATATTCAGACATAAAAATGCTCCTGACTGATTGTTTTCATGCACCCACTCGCGGCTGCCTCCACGAACTACAGGAGGTCATTTGAGTGCTCTTCATTCTACTACATTATCCGCAGTTGTTTCGCCGGTTTATTTGGCGAAAATTTACACTGGCCTGCCAGCTCCCTCGCGTTACCCAACTCCCACTGCTCCCCAGGCCTGCGGATGGAGCGACAGTCTCTACGCGTGAGAGCGAGATAGTGGTTGAGAACTATATCTCATCCAGAAAGAGAGGTCATTCACAGCCAATCCAGAATTTGTCTGATAATCTTTCAACATCAAAGCGTTTTCAAGAAGAGAAGTGTTTATCTCTTCTTTTCTGGGACTCAAAACAGGGAAGCCTCGATGATGGTCATACTCGATGATGGTCATAAAGGATTGACCCTGTGTACGGGCCAGTATCATTTTTTCAGCAGTTATCGACAAGCGCGATCAAAACACAGCCCATGAGGAGGGCAATGAGACCGATGGATGTTATGAACGAGACGATTGTTAACCCGGATTTTCTGGCACTGGGTTTGGGTGGAACAAACATGATGGCTATGCTGTGGACAATAGCTATGGGCCGTCAGGCAGTGGGTGTCGAGATGCGCGGTGATCCCTTTCTGGGGGTACACTGGAATATCCGCGAGGATTTCTATCACCAGTTGGGCCTGATCGATCAATTGATGGTCGAACGCTACGGTGAGGACCGCATACCCCGGCGCGGCAATGGGCAGATTTTTCGCCTGGCTGAGTGTTTCTACACGCCTGAAACAAGCGCGGGCGATATTGTAGCGGATGAAATTATTGATGGTTTTGATACAGACCAGCATATCGTGGGTACGATCCGCGACGTGGAATTTATCGACGACCGCTGGCGCGATGGCCTGCCAAACCGGGTAATTACGCTGTTAAATCCGCCCCAGCCTCCGACAACGCCCGATCCGAAGAAGATCCGCACGTCGATGATAGAGGTGCTCGATGGCCCGTCCACGTTCCAGGCTGAAGCCGCGTCCATTCAGAAGCTGCTGCGCCGCTATCTTGAACTGATGGAGCAGCAGGATATCGATAACCGCCAGAAGCGTCGCGTCCAGTTGTTCACGCATCATCGCGTTGTGCCAGCCGAGGGCGACGGTTTCATTCAACTTCCAGATGGTCGCAAGGGGATTCGCATCGAGTCGCTGCGGGAATTTGATTTCAAGGGCCAGCTTGTGCGCGTGCGCGAGGCGGGCAGTCAGACGATCGACCTGGGGGTGCCAGAGCTGTTTATGATCGCGCAGGGCTTCAGCAGTTCTGACGCGAAACGCCTGGGCTTTGAACAAAAGGATGTCGAGGTCGATCACGAGGATGGACATGGCGCGGTAGTGGCTCAGGCGGACTTCATGGCGGGCCTGGTCGAAGTGCTGGTTGGCGGTCGCCTGCGCCGGCGTATCTCTTCGGAATTCGATGCGAATGGTCAGGAATACTGGGTGCGCCAGATCGCGGTGGGGCACGAGAATGACCCGGAAGTAGGCTGGGTGCTGGTGCAGGTGCCCGACTTCAAAAACTTCGATCCCATCGAGGAAGGTCTGCTGCCAGAAGACACAGACCCCAGTTCACCCGAATACTTCGCCGCTTACCAGCAGTTGCTCTACGACTACTACATGCGCCACGCCTCAGGCATCCTGGAGATTCCCCGCGAAGAGCTTAAGAAGGTCCAGATGATCTATGGCCCAACCATGTTCAGCCTGATCGAGCGCGTGGGAGACAACGCCCAGGTCGCGGCCAATGGCGTGGTCGCGGGCGATTCTTTTGGCAATTGACACTTCCTGACCAGCGGAGGCGCGATGACAGGCATGATCGGGCATAGCGCCCGTGTGCTTGAATACTGGCAGGCCCGCGACGCGGGTACGCTGCCAAAAGCCGCGATCCGTAAGCTGGCGAACAGCATCAAAGAGGACACGCACGGCTGGCTGCACGTGAGCGCGAAGGAATACAGCCAGGCCACCCCGATCAACTTTGGCGCGGAACGCATTGAGCAGATCAGCAAGGCCAGCGGCATCTCCACCAGTGCCCGCGCTGCCTCGATTGACGCTGCGCGCCGCAATCGTCACGCTCTCATTCCGCTGGACCCGTCCAACTGGCGCAGGCTCTTTATCCGCAATGGCAAGGTGCTTTCATCGCTGCCAGAACTGGGCGACAACCACCCGCTCCAGCGCGCCGCTCACGCGGGCACGCTGCTGTCGGTCATGAAATCGCTGCCGATTACCCCCAAACCCAGAAGCGTTACCTCCCGGCTCAGCGTTGAACAAGAACTGGGCGAGGCCGAACAGAATGTACTCAAAGAAATCCTCGATACCGACCAGGAACTGGACGAGGCCGGGCAGAGCGTAATCATGTCCATTCTCCACACAGACGAGGAATTGGACAAAAACGAACAGGCTGCGCTCAAATCAATCCTCGCCCCCGCGCAAGATCTGGGCGAAGATGAGCGAACGCTGCTCATTACCACGCTCACACCACCACCCATGCAGATGCCTATGGCACCTGTGCAAGCGCCTATGCCCATGGCAATGCCAGCTCCCACGGAGCAGGCCATGCCTATGCACAGGCCTGAAGCCGCGGGTGAAAAGAGCATGGTCACCAGGCTCAGCATCGGAGCGCTGGCCGTGGAGAGCGCGAAAACCTACGCCTTTCTGGAGATTTTGCAGGATGGACAAAAGGCGCAGCGTTTTGAGATCAAGGGCGACTACATCATAGTCGGGCGCGCTGACCCCAACCGCGGTATTGTCCCGGAGGTTGACCTCACGCAGTTCGACTCCAAGGGCACCGTCTCGCGCCAGCACGCGCGCATTCGTGTCGAGAAAGACCACTTCTCGATTGAAGATCTCAAGAGTCGCAACCGGACGCGCATCGGCGAAACCTACCTGGTCCCGCTCAAACAGGAGATACTCCACGACGGAGACGAGGTCAGCTTCGGCTCCGTCAAAGCTACCTTCCGCCTCCTGGGAACCAGCCGCCTGCCCGAACCCTGGTCGCAAAGCTAGCATCTCATCATTCACCAAGGAGGGATTAGCCCCACCCCTGAAGAAAATGAGTGCGCCGATCCAGCACACTCATTTTCTTCAGGGGTTGGGCTAATCCCTCCTTGATGAGACAATGGGCGGCAAGAGCCAGATTTTGCCTCTGCGCTAGCGCGCCGCGCCCGCCGGCAGGAGGTCGGCGATTGCAACGGGCAGGCCGCTTTCGGCTGAACGGATGGCGGCGAACATCAGGGCCAGCGTTTTCAAGTTGTCGCGCCCGGAGCTTTCGGGTGCCTGGTTGTTCTCCAGGGCCTGCACAAAGGCCTGGAGACTGCCCGCGCGATCAACCTGGGCCAGCGCGGGCAGGCGCGAGGCATAGGCCCGCTTGCCGGATGGACGCACCTGGACCTTCTCGGATTCGCCGCGGCCCGTCCAGATAATCTGCCCTTCCGCGCAATCCATGCTCCATTCCCCGCACCAGTTGGTGGTTGGTCCCTGGCTGATCCAGCTCCCGCGATAATTGACCACCGTGCCGCCGTCCAGGGTCACCGTCAGCGCTGCCGCGGGAGGCTGCACAAAGTTGCTCCAGGAGGGATTCCAGGTCTGGCAGCTAATCTGTAGCGGCTCCTGGCCAAGCACGTAGCGCATCAGGTCGAAATGATGAATAGCCATATCGGCCAGCAAGGGATGCCAGAGCTGATAATGACGATGATTGGTAGCCGGAACTGTGTTCGCTGAACGCCTGAAGTCGATCTCCACCGAGCTAACTCCGCCCAGCGTGCCCTGGCGCACCAGCTCGCGAGCCTTCTGCACTGCCATGCCAAAGCGATAGTTCTGGCTGATCATCAAGATGCGCTGCTGCTGCTCCGCCAGCGTAATCAGCTCTTGAGCCTCTTCCAGCGTCGGCGCGAACGGCTTTTCCAGCAGCACGTGTTTGCCCGCCAGCAGAGCCGCTCGCGCCGCTGGCACGTGGCCGGGCAGGCTGGCCGTAATCAGTACCGCGTCCGCCGGCACAGCCGCCAGCGCCTCTTCGGTGCTCAGAAAACAGCGCTCTTTGGGCAGCTCCAGCTTCTGCTGCGCCTCCGCCAGCGCCTGTGCGTCAATCTCCACCCAGGCCACCGTCTCAACCATCTGGTTCTTCGCTACAATCTCGTGAAACCAGTTGCGTCCCCAGCCTCCCAGTCCAATCTGTATCAAACGAATTGCCAAAGTCGTGTACTCCCTCGTGGTGTTGCTTGTCCTTGCTTGCCAAAACAAATCGGCATATACTTAATATTATCACAGCCAGGACAGTAAATCTGAGCCATGGGCTTTCTATATAAAAAGAGAGAGTAAACAAAAGAAAGCAGGTTATTGCTATGACAGCTATTCGTGTCACCGTCTGGAATGAATTTCGTCACGAGCGCAACGACCCGGAGATCGCGCAGATCTATCCGGCGGGCATTCACGCCACAATCGCCGCGGCGCTGCGCCAGGAGGGGCAGATCGAGGTACGCACCGCGACCCTGGATGAGCCAGAGCACGGCCTGACGCGCGAGGTACTCCAGCAGACCGATGTGCTCATCTGGTGGGGACATATGGCGCACGGCGAGGTGGCCGATGAGATTGTGGAGCGCGTGCAGCAGCGCGTGCTGGCGGGTATGGGACTGATTGTGCTCCATTCGGGCCACTTCTCCAAGATTTTCAAGCGCCTGATGGGCACCACCTGTGATCTGAAATGGCGCGAAGGTAACGACCACGAACGCCTGTGGGTCGTGCAGCCAGGTCACCCGATTGCCGCGGGACTCGGCGAATACTTTGAACTGGAGCACGAGGAGATGTATGGCGAACACTTTGATATTCCCCAGCCCGAAACGCTTGTGCTGGTGAGCTGGTTCAGCGGCGGCGAGGTCTTCCGCAGCGGCTGTTGCTATACCCGCGGGCAGGGCAAGATCTTCTATTTCCGCCCTGGCCACGAAGCCTTTCCCACTTACCGCCATCCCCAGGTACAGCGCGTCATTGCCAACGCCGTCCGCTGGGCGGCTCCAGACGCGCCCCAGGCAGTTACCTACGGCAATACGCCTGCGCTGGAATAAGAAACTGCCAGTCTGATTCTTCAAGCTCTAGCTATATTATCAACCCACATTACAAATAAACAGACGCGCCCGAACGGCAGGTGCTTCGAGCGCATCTGTTTATTTGTAATGTGGGTTGATAATTACGCCTGGACAAATTCGCGCAGGCCATAATAGCGTTCGGGGTAGCGCAGTTTACGCAGGGCTTTAACTTCGATCTGGCGGATACGTTCGCGGGTGAGTTTGAATTCGGCGCTGACTTCGTCGAGAGTGTGATAGTGGCCGTCCTGCAGGCCGTAGCGCATTTCGATGATTGTGCGCTCGCGGGGATTGAGGATGGCCATGGCCTGTTCGAGGTTGTCGCGCAGGACTTGATGGGAGACCTGCTCGGCAGGCGCGACCATGCTGGTGTCTTCCAGGGTATCTGCCAGGTGATACTGTTCATCATCGGCCATCGGCGCATCCAGGGAGACAGGCTGATCGGAGACGTTGAGCAGTTCCACGACGCGCTCTTTGGTCAGGCCCACCTCGGCGGCCAGTTGTTCGGGGAGCGCCTCGACGCCCTGCTCTTGATAGATGCGCCGGGCGATGCGTTTGATCTTGTAGATCAGCTCGACCACGTGGACCGGAATGTGGATCGTGCGCGAATGCTCAGCGATGGCCCGGCTGATCGCCTGGCGAATCCACCAGGTAGCGTAGGTGCTGAAACGGAAGCCGCGTTTATAGTCAAACTTCTGAGCCGCGCGCATCAGGCCAATATTGCCTTCCTGGATCATATCCAGCAGAGGCAAGCCTTGGTTAGAATAGCGTTTGGCGATGCTCACTACCAGGCGCAGATTGGCCTCGATCAGCTTCTTGCGCGCCAGGCTATCCCCGCGTGCCACCCGCTCGGCCAGCGTCAGTTCTTGCTCGGCGCTCAACAGGGGATAGGAACCAATCTCTTTTAAATATTGCTTTACAGCATCATCAGCGGCGCCTTTCTGCTTCTCCTCTCCCTGATCTTCCCACTCGTCTTCCCGCTCTTCCAGGTACGCCTCTGCCCCATCTGGCTCATTATACAGATCATTTGCCGCGTAACTGGAGCGCTCGCTTTTACTGTAGCTCTTCCTTCCACTACTCACGCTCGGAACCTTCTCCGTCACACGCTCTGTATTGCAGACTTTAACAACTTGCTTGCCCATACCAGTAACTCCTTCTAAGCCGTAACACTCTAAAGCAAATTGATGAACTCGCGCGGCCCGCCAGGGGAGCCCGCGAACCATTCAATGGCGTCTTTTTTTTGTTCAGAAATACTTCCTGCTTAAGAGATATAGCAACAATCGTGCCAAAACCTCCCGCGAGCAGAAAATCCGAGCATGCGAGTATCCGCCTCAGGCCACTCTGCCAGCCAGATCCAGCGGTCCGCGCTGAATTTCCTCCCGCATTCCACAATCGACAGGAACAGTCCGAACTAAAGGGAAAGAAGGTCAGAGTAATTCACCTGGAGATGAAGATATTTCCAGGTTCTGTGGAAAATTCCGCACCATGGGAGGGAAAATCATACATAGAAGTCCGTGAAAGCTTGACTGGAATTGGACTACCTGCTATGCTAGGAATGTAGCAGTCGTTTGCAGGAAATGGGAGAAATCCCATTGACACGTTTGAGGCTGTCTGTTGTATCATGAAGAAAACTTCATGAGCCTGCTGACATAAAAGGGAAAGTATGGTATTATAGCAGCGGCAGAGACGACGTACGACTGTTTGTGGGGACGCGGATGCAGCGGCGGAGGCTCCCCCTCGGCTTACTTCTCGCCAGGCCTGGTCGGGAACACCTGTTCAGGTAGGCGAATACTATCCCTCGTGAGAAGGAAGGAGGCGATTTCGTGGAGAATGCATTTCCTCGGTGTCGCAAGTGTAGTGAAGGTGATCTGGTTCCGTTGTCGGATTTCGGTAGCCAGGGAGCTTCCATCGAGTACAAGGCATGGGTGTGCACCAACCCTTCGTGCCTTTACAACATCAAAATCCGTAATGGCGATATTATCATCAACGAGCCCATCAGCGATGGGTCACTCCACTCCTATCGTACCAATCGGCAGTAGATTCCATGACCGGGTATTCATGTTTTCAAGATGAATATCCGGTAAACTTTCTCAGCCAGGCGAGTAGGAATGGGTAAAGGCAAAAGGAAAAGGAGACTTTGCCTTTTGCCTTTTTTCTTCTTTTTTCTTGCCCTGAATCATTTTTATCATCAAAACGGGCGAGAAGATGGAGCTGTTTTCCCCTGAAAATCGACAGGGTGAGCTTGCAATTATAGCTTATAATAACGTGTAAACGCACACGATAGTATTTCATTGAAGAACAGTCAGTCGGTAGTGAGCGTGTGTACTTGCTGTGAGTACACGTGGAAAGGGAGTCAGGATCAACGTGCTCAATCGATTCTTTGGGCAGAAAGCAAAAGAAGAAGCCGGGATGACGGCTCCTCCCACCCCTGAGGGTGGTCAGGAGTCGGGAGAGGATACTCCAATGGCCGAGCAAGGCTTTAACCCATTCAAAAAAAGTTTGAGCCGTACGCGCCAGTTCTTCACCCGTTTTAGTGGGCAGAGTGCCAGCCCCGAGGTGGCCAGCGAGGCCGCTGCTGTTCCCGGCCCGCGCGCCGAGCCGGTCAAGCAGACCCCGATTACGGATGAGATGTGGGATGAACTGGAGGAGGCGCTCCTGCTTGCCGATGTGGGTCCGGGCACCAGCGAGTGGCTGATGAAGCGCCTGCGCGAGCGGGTGGCTGAAGAACAATTGCGTACAGCCCAGCAGGTTCAGAGAGTTCTACGCGAGGAGATGAGCACACTGTTGCACG
>DASVMX010000224.1:0-3300 GCA_036384215.1 Ktedonobacteraceae bacterium
ATCCAGAGTTTAAAATAAGAGCAGACGTGATATAATTGAGGAAATTTTCGTTGTTAGGCGGAGAGAGGATCACGAACTTATGGCAATGTTTGAGAGCTTATCAAAACGACTCGAAGGTGTGTTTACCAACCTGAGTGGGAAGGGCAAGCTGACCGAGGCGGACGTTGACGAAGCCATGCGCGAAGTACGCCTGGCGCTGCTGGAGGCGGACGTAAACTTGCGGCTGGTCCGGCAGTTTGTGGAACGCGTCAAGGCGAAAGCGGTCGGCGCAGAGGTGCTGGGCAGCTTCTCTCCCGCGCAGCAGGTGCTGTCGATTGTTAACGATGAGCTGATTGAGATGCTGGGTGGCACGGAGGGCAAGGGCAAGCTGGACCTCGGCGGACAGCCGCCCAATGTGATTATGCTGGTGGGCCTGCAAGGTTCCGGTAAAACAACCTCGGCGGCCAAACTGGCCAAATTTTTGCAGAAAGAGGGGCAGCGGCCTCTGCTGGTAGCCGCGGACATGTACCGTCCCGCGGCTGTGCACCAGTTGCAAACGCTGGGCAAGCAACTTTCTATTCCGGTTTATGCAGAACCAGCCGGGGCCGACCCGGTGGAGATCTGCGTCCACGCGCTCAGTTATGCCCGCGAGCAGGCCGCGACGGTGGTGCTTCTGGACACCGCAGGCCGCTTGAACATCGACGAGCGGATGATGAACGAGGTCATCAACATTCGCCAGCGCGTCAACCCGCGCGAGGTGCTGCTGGTGGCCGACGCTATGACCGGACAGGAAGCGGTGAGGGTGGCGGATGACTTTCATAAAGCTGTCTCATTGACAGGCATGATTTTGACAAAAATGGATGGTGACGCGAGGGGTGGAGCCGCGCTTTCGATTCGTTCGGTCACGGGCGTGCCGATCAAATTCATGGGCGTAGGCGAAAAAACAGACGCGCTGGAGCCTTTCTATCCAGACCGCCTGGCCGGGCGTATCCTGGGCATGGGCGATGTGCTCTCGCTGATCGAGCGTGCGCAAGAGACAATCGATCAGGAAGAGGCACTCAAAGCCCAGGCCAAGTTACAACAGGGCAAGTTCGACCTGGAGGACTTCTTAAACGCGATGCGCCAGTTGAAGCGCATGGGTTCGCTACGCTCCGTCATGGAGATGCTGCCCGGCTTCAACAAAATGGCCGACATGGAAGGCATGGACGAGGCTCTCGAAGGCGACTCTTTAAAACGTGTTGAAGCAATAATTCTTTCTATGACCCTTGAAGAACGTCGTAATCCTGATCTTATCAACGGCAGCCGACGCAAGCGTATCGCCGGTGGCAGCGGCACCTCTCCACAGGAGATCAACCAGCTCCTCGAACAGTTCGGTGAAATGCGCACCATGATACGCCAGATGAGCAGCGGCAAAGGCCAGTGGGGGAAAATGGCCAGGCAGATGGCCAAAAGCGGCGGCATGCCTGGCATGCCGGGTCTGCCCGAAGGCATGTCTATGCCCTCTCTCCCTTCGACGCCTGGTCGCAGCGGCGGTGGCAAAAAATCAGGGAAGGCCGCGCGCAAGGAAAAACGCAAACAACGAGCCAGATCACGGAGGTAATCCACATATGCGTAGAGCACGTTCTCTTCGCGCCGCCCAGGTTCTGCTGGCAGGAGTATTCCTCGGGGTACTACTCCTGACCAGCGCCTGTGGAGGAGATAACCAGTTGAAGCAGGAAGCCAGCAACGCCCGCTCACAACTGGATCAGCAGATTAAACATGCTGAAAGCATTGGCGTATCTGTATCTTCTATTCAGCCTATCCTTCAACAAGAGCAAGCACTCAATAGCGCCAGTGCGCCCTTTACTATGTTTGATGATACACCGGCCAATAACTTCTATAAAAGTCAGACTACCAGTTATCAGCAATTACAGAGCAAATTGCAAGACGAGGTCGCCATTGTGACTGGCCAGGACCAGGGAGATGCCCAGCAGAAATTGCAGGGCTTCAAAGACGCTCTGACCACTCAGCAGGCCCAGAAAGTTGGTGATCTCCAGGCTTTTTCATTGCGCTATACCACTGATGAAAATCTCCTGGCCGCGGCTCGTTATCCCAAAGATTATCTCGCAGTCACCAATGACGCCCAGAGCGCGACCGATGCACTGGACTTAATGGAAACCACGTATAAGCAACTCACCATCTTTAAAGGCACCATTAATCAGATGCAGCAGGCCAGAGTTGATGTGACGGCCATGCAGAGCGAGTATACCAGCGATCTGAATCTCTTTAATTCTGCTACCTTGAAGACCGACTTCCAGTCGCTGGGCACCATGCTCAACGCGCAGTATCAACTGGCCGTGGTCAATTCGATCCAATCGCTGCCCTACGTGGGAGCCGCCAAGCTGGCCGAATTCCAGGATCAGCTCAGCCAGCTCAAGCTGTATGGGATGGATGCCAGCGCCTACCAGAAACTGTACAACAGGGACAAAGATGCCATGGCGAAAGCCTCGACCATCTCTGACTACCTGAAAGTATCGAATCAGATCAATACAGACATGGCCTCCATGCAGGCTGACCTGGTGCAGGGCGAGTCCTGGTATCTGATTACCAAGCTGGATAAAGAGGCGAAAGCCTGGGGCAATCAGCACCTGTACCACGATAAAAACGACGGGCACAATTATATCCCTGACTCCGGCTACACCATGGACGGCATCGGCTACTGGCTCCAGCGCGAAAACGGCTGGTCCTACACCACGGCTGACTACCAGTCAGTCGTTGACGATGACCTGAACGAATTCTACAACTTCTCGCTCTTCCAGCAGGACTACGCCGACACAACCACCCCGAATAACCAGGTGCACCAGACCGACCTGGAGCTGATGCAGCACTATCCCAGCCTGCAACACGGCTCGGTGATCATCGTCTCGATGGCCCACCAATCGCTGCACTTCTTCGTCAACGGCAAACTGGTCAACGCCTTCCTGGTCACCACCGGACGCGTCGAGCGCCCGACCCTGCCCGGCGTCTGGACCACGCAGAATCGCCAATCACCGACGCAGTTCAAATCCAGTGACCCCAAGGGCTCGCCGTTCTGGTATCCGCCCACGGATATTCACTACGCTATCCTGTATCACTGGGGCGGCTTCTTCGTCCACGATGCCTGGTGGCGCTACGATTATGGATGGGGCACCCAGTTCCCGCACAACGACTCTAGCGGCCTGCCCTCTGCCGCCAACGGCAGCCATGGCTGCGTCAACGTCCGTGAAGACCAGGCGGCCTGGCTCTACAGCCACACCGACTGGAGCACCCAGATCGTGATCTATTAAATTGGTATATTGAAAC
>DASVMX010000225.1:0-5453 GCA_036384215.1 Ktedonobacteraceae bacterium
GCCATGGGCCGCCCAACTCGCCATACCTTCTGAACGCCGGGCGAAGCACCGCAGGTGCTGAGGAGTCCAGATGAGAGTTTACCAACGCTATCAGAAAATGAGAGAGGAAGAGGTTATCGCCGATAACCTCTTCCTCTCTCATTTTCTGGCATGACTCATGTTGACCAGTTCGCAAGCGGAAGCATGAGAGATCAAGATTTGACAGCCGATTGCTGCGAGGTATTCTGCGAGTCGCCCTCGCCATCGCCGTAGAGGAAACAATGGGTCCAGTGGCCATTGCCCAGGTCGGTGCGCTTGGGGAAACGCTGGCGGCAGACATCCATGGCGTGCGGACAGCGCGGATGGAAGCGGCAGCCGGTGGGAGGATTGATCAGGCTCGGAATTTCACCGCGCGCGCCGATCTCTTTCATGCCAGAGGTACCGGCTTTGATGCGATCGGGGTCGGGCGCGGCTGACAACAGCAAGCGGGTATAGGGATGTTTCGGCTCCTGGGTCACTTCTTCGCTGGGGCCGCCTTCCACCATCTGTCCCGCGTACATGACCAGGGTATCATCGGCGAAATAACGCGCGCTGGCGATATCGTGCGTAATGTAGAGGAGCGCCAGTTGCTCTTCGTCTTTCAGACGCAGGAGCAGGTTCAGAATATCCAGGCGGATCGAGACATCCAGCATCGAAACAGGCTCGTCGGCCAGCAGCACCTGGGGGCGCACCGCCAGGGCGCGCGCAATAGCGATGCGCTGGCGCTGGCCACCGCTCAACTGGTGCGGATACTTCTGAATAAATTGATCGGCGGGAGTCAGACTGACGCGGTTGAGCAGTGACATCACCTGCTCGGTCTCCTCGGCCTGACTGTGAGCATGGCCAAAGATGCGCAGCGGGCGGGCCAGGTGATAGCGGATACTATGTACAGGGTTGAGCGAGGCAAAGGGGTCCTGGAAAATCAACTGTACATTGCTGCGATACTGACGCAGCGCCTCGGCCCGGTGCTTCAAGCTGACCGACTCGCCGCGGAAGCGAATCGTGCCGGAGGTTGGATCATAGAGACGGGCCAGCATACGCGCGACCGTCGTCTTGCCGCTGCCGCTTTCGCCCACCAGCGCGGTGGCGCGTCCCGGATAGAGGCCGAGCGTCGTATCTTCGACCGCGTGCACAGAGCGATGGGCGCCCAACACGCGCTGGCCGACCGGAAACTCTTTGCGCAAATGGATCGCCTCCAGCACAGGCATGGAGGGATTGTTGCCATTGCGGCGATTTGGAGCCTGCTGTAAAACGTTCATCGAAGTTTTCCTCCCTCAATTTTTGACGCGTAGGACGCGGCAAAATGCTCTCCGTTTGGCAGATCGCCCGCTGAAAAACGAGAGTCGTAGATGTGGCAGGAGACCAGTTGCGCGTTGTCTCCCGCGGCTCCGGGCAGAGCTGGTTTGAGGACGGGAACGACACTTCGGCAGGGTCCAAAAGCCATGGGACAGCGCGGATTAAACGCGCATCCGGCTGGCACCGCGCGCAGATCGGGCGGAGAACCTGGGATACCACCCATGCTGCGCCGGGGACCGTGTAGATTCGGGAACGAGTTCAGCAGACCATAGCTATAGGGATGACGCGGATTGAGGTAGAGATCGCGGCTGCTGGCTTTCTCCACCATCTTGCCCGCGTACATGATCGCCACTTTATCGGCCAGTTCGAGCAGCAGTGAAAGGTCATGGGTGATAAAGATCAGCGCCATGGAGAAATCTTTACACAGCGAACTGATCAGCTCCAGAATTTCACGCTGTACCACCACATCCAGCGCGGTGGTCGGCTCATCCATCACGATCAATTCGGGATTGAGGGCCAGGGCAATCGCGATCACCGCGCGCTGGCGCATACCACCACTCAGCTCGTGGGGATAACTCTTCAGGCGATCGGACGCGATGCCCACCAGGTTAAGCAGCTCGACGGCGCGGCGCTGGCGTTGTTCCGGCCCCATATCGGGCCGGTGCGTCTTCAGCACATCCATGATCTGCGTACCCACGGTCAATACCGGGTTCAACGCGTTCATCGCGCTCTGGAAGACGATTGACAGCTCGTTCCAGCGAAAACGCCGCAACTGCGAAGGCGTGAGGCCGAGAATATCAATCGCGCCGCCACCGTCGCCATTCAGCGTACCCTCTGTCAACGAGAGCTTACTGATCTGAGCCGCTCGCTCGCGGCCTTCGGGGGGATAATAGAGCACCTCGCCGCCAGTGATATACGCGGGTGGACGCAGCAAACGTGTGATAGCATACGCCAGCGTGGATTTACCACAGCCACTTTCCCCGGCCAGGCCGAGAATCTCACCGCGCTTCAGTGAGAAACTCACCTTATCCACAGCGTGGACAGCGCCACTGGCCGCCGAGTAATCGACGCTGAGATTCCTGACCTCCAGGAGAGTTTTTGTACCAACATTGGTTACCATTAAGCTACCGCCTTTTTGATTTTTGGCACTTTGATTTTTGGCTCGCTGCGCAAGCGTGGATCTGCCACCTCGTCAATCCCAAAGTTAATCAGCGAAAGCCCCGCGCCCAGAATGGCAACACAAGCACCGGGCGGCACAAACCACCACCACTGGCCAGCCAGCAGCGCATTCTGGCTATTCGCCCAGTAGAGCATACCGCCCCAACTGGGCTGGAGGGAATCTCCCAGATTCAGGAATTGCAGAGTCGCAAATGCCAGGACAACCTGAATCATCGTGCTGACAAAGTTTGCCGCCACCAGAGACATCTGGTTCGGGAAGATTTCAGCAAAGATGATACGCGCGGTCGACTCACCATTCGAGCGAGCCGCCGTGACAAATTCCCGGCTGCGCATCGAGAGCGTCTGAGCGCGCAGCATGCGCGCGCCAAATGCCCAGCTTGTACCCGCCACAACCAGGGCGATTGTGAACGAGCCGGGGGGAACATAGGAAGCTATCACCAGCATCAGAGGAATGCCGGGTAGCACCAGGAAAACGTTCGTTATAAACGAAAGAATTTCATCGATGACCCCGCCGAAATAGCCTCCTACCAGGCCAATGACAATCGAGATCACTGTGACTAGAATACCGCTAAAGAAGCCCCAGAGCACCGAAGTCTGCGTTCCCAGGATCAACTGGCCAAAGATGTCCTGACCGAGACTTGTTGTGCCAAACCAGTGAGCCGAAGAAGGCGGCAGATTGCCGCTATGACTGATTACATTCGCGTTCGCGGGCACGAAAATGGGACCAAGGATCGCGACCAGCAGGAAGATGCCTACAATCACCGCCCCGCTTGCGACCTTACCATTGACCGTCAGCGCGCGCCAGAGGGCTTTTCCGATGTCAAGAAAGCGCTCGCCAAACGATTTTACTCCAAGATTCACCGGCACAACTTGTGGCCGTGAGGAAGAATATTCTGCCATTTTATGCGCTCCTCCCGATGCGAACACGTGGATCAAGGCTCGCGTACAACATATCAGCCAGGAAATTGGCGCCCAGCACCCCCAGAGCAATCAGCAGGAACGCCGCCTGAATCAAGGGATAGTCCCGCTGGCCGACCGCGATAAAGAGTGTATCGCCAATGCCAGGATAGGAGAAGACGATCTCAGTCAACACCTGCCCGCTCACCACAAAACCCAGCGCCAGGGCAAAGTTCGCGATATTCGGCAGGATCGCATTGCGCGCCGCGTACATCAGCAGCACATGCCCCTGCTTCAAACCTTTGGCTCGCGCCATCATCACATAGTCATCGGAGAGCACACCAACCATCGAGTTACGCATGACCAGCATCCAGCCGGCCAGAGAGGAGACCACCAGCGTCAAAGCTGGCAGAAAACCGTGATAGATCACACTGGAGATAAAATCCCAGCTAAAGCCGATATCCATCGTAGTATCGTAGCCATCGGCGAAGGGGAACCAGCCCAGCACAAACCCAAGAATGTAAACAACAATCAGTGCCAGCCAGAAAGGGGGAATAGCGTAGAGAAAAGTCAGCGCGGGGGAAAGAATGCTGTCCAGCGCCGTGCCGCGCTTCCAGGCGGTGAGAATACCGATTACACAGCCCAGCACAAAGCCGATAATCACCGCCAGCGTGCCCAGGCCCAGCGTCCACCAGATGCCCTGACCCAGCACTTCAGCCACAGGCTGGCCCGCGTTGGTAAAAGAGGTTCCAAAATTGCCATGTAAGAGGTCATTGAGGTATTTGAAATATTGCAGCCAGAGAGGATCAGTGGTATCCAGACCCAACGAGGCCCCTAGAGTTCGGATTGTATCAGGGGAGGGTCTGATGCCTGACTTCTGCATATTTGCAACCATCAATAGGATCGGGTCACCAGGCGCCAGGCGTGGAATGAAAAAATTCATAGTGACCGAGGCCCAGACAGCCGCCAGGTAGAAGAGTATGCGACGCAGTAGGTGACGCATCTGATTACTCCTTTGTGATAAGAATGTAGTAATACGAACTAAGCAATCTTCTTCATAGCGACCAGGTACTCCAGTGAAAACAGAGAGTATGCGTCATTGCATCGCTTACCTACTTACTGTTGAGAAGTATAACACAAGAGCGTTTTCCTGGCTATCACTTTGGCTATTTAGCGAGAAAAAGGGGGGTGGTTTTGCAAACCACCCCCCAGGTAAGGCCCCGCAAGAGCCGCGCGGCCTTACCGCTTAGTAGAAGCTTAGGCTGGCTGGAGATGCGTGAGCACGATCTCGTTGCCAGGAGCGTCGTAAGTCGGACCCAGCGCGTAGGGGTGCTGCGCGTCAGGCCAACCAGTGAAGTGCTTGGTTGAATACTCGAACCAGTTCGCCGCGTTCAGCAGCGGAACCACCGGCATCTGCTGATAGAAGAGGTCTTCCATCTGGTTGATCAGAGTGGTTTGCTGCGTCTTATCCGAGGTAGTGGCATACTGTTTCAGCAGGCTGTCGAACTGCGCGTTGTGGTAGTGGCCCCAGTTCTGCGCGCCGCTGGTGGCAGCGTCGTTCGTGCTGAGCAGGTGCGTGTTGAACTGGTAGAAGGGGGTCTGGCCACCGAAGAAGCCGGTGATCATCGCCGGGAAACTGCCTTTGGCGCGGTTGGCGAAGAAGGCATTGTCACCAATGGCGTCCACCTGGCCGTCGATACCGGCAGCCTGGAGGTTCTGCTTCATGATGTTCGCAATCGCCACCCAGTCGTTCCAGTCGTTAGGCACCTGGTATTTCACGGTCAATTTCTGGCCGTCTTTTTTCCAGAAGCCGTCGCTGCCCTTGGTGTAGCCAGCGGCCTGCATGTGGGAAGCCACAGCAGTCGTATCAGGAGCGGTCGGGGGAGTCGCATACTTGGACTGAACAAACGACGTGTTGTTCTGGGTCAGACCAGCGGTGCTGGCCGGGGTCTCATAGCTGTTCTCGGCCTCGGTGGACATCGCCTCGCGGTCAAGCGCGGCGCTGATGGCCTGGCGCACGTCAACGTTGTTGAACGGAGCCTTGCTATCATCCAGGTAGAGGG
>DASVMX010000226.1:0-5740 GCA_036384215.1 Ktedonobacteraceae bacterium
CACGACACCCTCTTCTGTGTGTACAAGAGCCTCGATGTGGACACCTGTGATGAAGCGCACCTGGCCCTTTTCTATCAGCGCCAAGCTGCGTGTTCCAATCTGGCCGCGTTCAGGCAACCCATCATTCGCGCCGCCTCCAAACATTTGTTGAGCAACGAGGCGTCGGACCGCCCAGGCAAGCTGCGTCTCTGGCTCCTGTTCAGCAAGCCGCGCCAGTTCCAGCAAAGTCTGTTGTGCCGAGTGACCACTGCCGACCACCAACACACGTTTGCCCGCATAGCGTGCACGCTCTGCGCTCAGAACATCAGGGATACCGTAAAAAATGCGGTCCTGGAGGGCGTGCTCACCCAGCGCAAACAGCCCATGTGCGCCCAGTGGATTTGGGGTTTGGTAGGTTCCCGAGGCATCGATCACCCCTCGGGCCAGGATATCCTGTTCCTCCCCATTTGCCTGCTCAATGCGGACCACAAAGGGGGTTGCTTCGCGGGCAGGTGTTTTGACCTTATCCATGCTCGCCCGGCTGACTGCCGTTACTCGTGTCCGGAGATGAAGCAAAGGCTCAATCAGCGGCACCTGAGCAAGTGGCTGCAAGTACTGTTCAACTACTTCGCGCCCGGTAGGGTAGGCTTCCGGGTCAGGAGCCTGCCAGCCCTGCTCAACGAGCAGTGCCTCCGCTTGCTGGTCAACTACGTAACGCCAGGGAGAAAAAAGGCGTACATGTCCCCACTGGAGCATGGAAGCTCCAACTGTTGCTCCAGCCTCAAAAAGGAGAGGCGTTTCTCCTTTGCGCACCAGGTGCGCGGCAGCGGCCAAACCCACCAGTCCAGCTCCAATAATGACAACAGGATACAATTGCTTCTCTTCGTTCATCGATTCTTCCTTTTCTTTACAAATGAGACCTTTTTGTGAGCGCCAATGGCTTTCTTGCTCAGATAGACGCGTAGCCTGCAAAAAGGACGCATCACCTGATCTTTGTTCCTACCCTTAGGATCTGGCAGCCAGATTGCTGGTGAGCACATACTCGACAATCACCACATCGCGCCAGACACCATCAAGCTGGCCGTGTTTTTCATAGATGCCTACTTCGCGGAAACCAAGCGCGCGCAATAATCCTCGGCTGGCGGCATTTTCGGCAATTACGCGCGAGACGAGCTTGGTAAAGCCAGCTGGCTCGCATTCCTGGATGAGCCGGGTCATGGCCAGCCGTCCCGCTCCTTGGC
Source organism: Ktedonobacteraceae bacterium (assembly GCA_036384215.1). GTDB lineage: Bacteria > Chloroflexota > Ktedonobacteria > Ktedonobacterales > Ktedonobacteraceae > Paraktedonobacter. Next base: position 1,221 of record DASVMX010000226.1, read on the forward strand.
CTCGCACGTTCCGCCGCACATAGACCGAAAATTCAACAATGCTGGCATAGCAGGCACGTGAACGGTAGGGAGAAGAGGAGGCATACGCCACAATCGCATCTTCCTGTTCAACAACCACGATGGGATGGATGCCATCAAACCAGGCTGCGACCATGGCCTCGGTGCGCAGTTCCGTTTCAAAGGTCCCCACCCGATCTTCGATCCCCTGATTATAAATAGCGGCGATCGCCGCCGCATCAGTCTCGCTTGCTAGTCGCACCCGCATGTCGTTTCTCCTTCTTCCGAGCCAGAAACCCAGGCTTCTTGCGTGAGCACGAGGAGCGACTGCTGGAGCAACTCCAGTGCCGTGCGCACAGACGTATGCTGGTCGCCAGGAATATGCTCAAACGTCCGATCAGCCAGGGAGTTGAGGGTCTGATTGAGATCCGCCAAACGCGCTTCTCCCGCAGAGGAAAGCGAGAGACGCACCGTCCGTCGATCCTGCGTGCTGGGGACCTTTTCAACCAGTCCCTCTTGAACCAGATTTTCAACTGCGCGACTGGTCCAACTTTTATCAAAACCGATCCGGCGGCTGAGTTCCGCCAGGGTCACGGGGCCACTGCGCCCCAATTCCGTGAGCACGGTACATTGAGTCGTGGTGGTTCCTCCACAATACGCCACGCAACTGCGCTGTAACTGGGTATGCAAACGCGCCACCTCGCGTAACAAGGCACCTGTCGATGCTGGCTGTTCCATGGGTCTCCTCCTTCTGTTTTCTTCGTTGCCATTCGCAACAGATCTAGTGCCAGTCTATCTGATGCTTTTATCGTTGTCAAGAGCAACGTTGTGATTAGCAACAGATCGGAACGAAATCATGTCTCTGCGATGCTGCGTCTGCTGGAAGGGGAGCTGTCTTTTGCCGTTCCAACCACCGTCTTACATCCATAGCAGCGCGGCTCCCATCTGCCGCAGCCGTAATCGCCTGGCGGTAGTACGGATCGGCCACATCCCCGGCAGCAAAAACACCCGCGATCGAGGTCATGGTCCGTTCCATGGGAAGCAGATATCCTTCTTGATCGAGCTGGAGCACGCCTCGAAAAAGATCGGTATTCGGATGGTGCCCAACCGCAAGAAAGACGCCCTGGATTGGCAAGAATTGCCTCTCGCCCGTCTTCACATGGCGGAGAGAGACGCTTGTCACAGCGTCTTCCCCCAGAATATCCACGACCTCGCTCGACAGCACAAACCGGATCTTTGGATGACTCTGCACCTGTTCGACCAGGATCGGGCTTGCGCGAAACATCTCTCGGCGATGAATAATCGTGACCTGCTTCGCAAAGTGGGTCAGGAACAATGCCTCTTCCATAGCGGTGTCTCCACCGCCAACCACGACCACCTCTTTCCCGCGAAAAAAGAAGCCGTCACAGGTCGCGCAGATAGAGACGCCGCGCCCCAGCAAGCGTTGCTCATTGGGCAAGCCAAGCCATTTGGCACTGGCTCCAGTCGCAATGATCACCGCGCGAGCCGTATACTCGTCGGTATCAGTCTTCACAGTAAATGGAGCCCGCTGGAAATCGACTGCTACTGCGTCTGAGGGAACCAGTTCCGCGCCAAAGCGCTGAGCCTGGGTAGCCAGCCGTTCCATCAACTCCGGTCCCAGGATACCCGTATCAAAGCCGGGAAAGTTCTCCACCTCGGTCGAGAGCATTAATTGTCCGCCGGTTTGATAGCCCTGAAGCACGACGGTAGATAACTTCGCGCGAGCGGTATAGATCGCCGCTGTATAGCCAGCCGGGCCAGATCCGATAATCACCACATCAAAACGTTTGTGCATACCATTTTCTCCCAGATCATTGGTTCGTTGCCAATAGCAACTTTCTTCTTGAAGAGAGTATACAATACCCTCTATTTTGTTGTCAACAGCAACGTTGAAGTTGACAACAAAAATAGTTCTGCTCACTTCTTCTCCTGGGCCGAAGTATTCTGCAAAAAGCGTTGGATCTTGCGTACCACCCGCGTTGCGTCAGGACCAGCACCGCGCAGAGTCGCGGAGGCATAGGTGCGCTGGTACGATAAACCCATATAGAAGAGCCCTGGGACGGTGAGGCTTCTTCCCTTGTGATGCTGAACCGAGGCAAGCCCATTTGGCTTCAGGAGAGGGGCAAGGTAGTCTGGCTGGAAACGGTAGCCGGTGGCGAGAATGATCGCATCGATCTCTTCTTCTCTCCCGTCCGCCCAGACGACTCCTGTGGACGTGAGGCGTTCAAAGAGCGGACGCCAATCGGGTCGAGATTGCTTCATGGCTGCCTGGTAGCGACCAGCATCGAGCACCGGGTTGCTTTGCGAGCGCTGCCACAAAGATGGCCAGGCAAGCCGATCGACTCCCAGCAGCCACATCCAGAAATGCACATCCTGGCCTAAAGGGCGCTGGGGCACAAAGCGTACTGGCTGGCGGCTGGTCAGCGTCATCTGCGCGACCTGTGCCAGCTCAACCCCGATTTGCACCGCCGAGTTTCCGGAGCCTACCACCACAACCCGTTGATTGCGAAAAGGATCAGGCTGGCAATAGGCTCCTGCATGGAGAATCTGCCCCTGAAAGAGATCCTGACCGAGAAACGACGGCATGTGTGGTTGATGAAATGGCCCGGTGGCGGCAATGACTGTTCGCGCCTGATAGGCATCGCCTGTGGTTGTGACCACCTGAAAATGCGCTCCCGCCTGTTCCACACACGAAACATGTTGATGGAAGATGATAGGCAACTGAAAGTGAACAGCATACGATTGAAGGTACGCGCTCACTTCATCGCGCAGTGGATAACGATGAGGATCACCTGGAAAGGGATAGCCAGGTAACGACGAATAGCGCGCAGGCGAAAAGAGGCGCAGGCTCTCGTAATATTGTGGCCAGGAGCCAGTTGGAGCCGCCGAGGACTCCAGTAACGCAAAGGACAACCGCGCCCGTTTGAGATAATAACCAACAGCAAGGCCGGCCTGTCCGGCTCCGAGAACAAGCGTATCATACATAGATCAAGTCTCCTTATATATCGTAATTTCTAGAAGTGACGATATATATGGCGATAAAAAACCGCCAATGATCTGAGGGAGTGTGCCTATTGGAAAAGCGGTTATTCCTGACAACACTGCGTCAGAAACGAGGTCAGATGGGAAAGAACAGCAAGCAAATGGTCGCGATCGGGTCGATAGTAGACCTCTTTGCCCTCTTTGCGCGAAAGAAGGATGCCTGCGCGTTTCAGAATAGCCAGATGCTCCGAAACCGTTGATTGACCTAACCCCGTCTGCTGGGCGACATTGCCCACAGTATGCTCCTGGCCATCAAGAAAAACCTGAAAGAAGATCTTTTGTCGGTTCTCGCTGGCCAGGCCATAGAAAAAATCCTGAAGATTGGACGGTAATTTGTTCATTGCTTTCTCGCTAACATATCGTCACTTTGAGATATGTTGAAGTATATCAGAAAGGAGCCAAAGATGTCAATCCTACAGCCAGCCTTTTTGTTCCGCCAGGCGTGCCGCTTCCATACGATTGTGTGCGCCAAGCTTCTGCATCGCCACTGATAAATGGTTGCGCACCGTTCCCTCGGACAATGTCACGCGCGTGGCGATTTCTGCCAAACTAATCCCAGGAAGGGTTGCCAGGAGTACTTCGCGCTCGCGAGGCGTCAGCGGATTGTTCCCCTCTGAGAGGGCCAGTAAGGCCAATTCAGGATCAACAACACGCTCTCCCCTCATCACCCGTCGCAATGCGCGTGCCAGGTCTGCCGCCGGAGCATCTTTGAGCAGAAAACCAACCGCGCCGCTATCCATGGCCCGGCGCAGGTAGCCACTGCGTCCAAACGTGGTCAGGATCACGACACGACAGGAGGGCACAGCGGTGCGCAATGCATGAGCGGCAGTCAGCCCATCTCCCCCAGGCATTTCAATATCAAGCAGCGCCACATCAGGTGACGAGGCGCTCGCCGCCTCAACGACCGCATCACCCCGCGCCGCTTCCGCAACGATCTCAATATCCTTTTCTCGGCCCAGCAGCGCTGCAAGTGCGCCCCGGACCATCGCCTGATCTTCGGCGAGCAACACACGAATCATGCTCGTTTCTCCTGCATCTCTCGTCTCTACGCCATTTGGAGAGGTAACGTCACCCGCAAACGGAAATGCTTTTTCCCAGACCTGTCGAGGAGACAGGCTTCCATCGTTCCACCAAGGGCTGCTACTCGCTCCTGGAGACCAGGGAGCCCGCTCCCCTGGTTCGCTCGTTTGTCCTGCTGATCTTCCTGAAGCGCCCCGTCGTTCAGGAGAATGACTTCGACCATGCCCTGATCTCTTGCCAGCCTGATCACACACTGGCGGGCGCGGCTGTGGCGGATCACGTTGGTCACACCCTCGCGTACTGTCCAGGCCAGGATGATCTCAAGGACTGGCGAAAGATCTTCTGTAGATTGCTCAATCACACATACAACTCCCGCCGCTTCGAGCAGTTGCCGTGCCCCGTCCAGCTCATTCACGAGGGTTGGTTGCCGATACCCCGCA
>DASVMX010000227.1:0-2280 GCA_036384215.1 Ktedonobacteraceae bacterium
GAAAGTGGCTCTCTCCAAAAAGTCTATACCTGTAAGGGGCACGGCCCGCCCCAGAACTCTTCCTTCCTAACCATGGCGAAGCGCCGCGGGCGCTGGGGAGTCACAGAGCGAGAGAACCTGAATAGTTACGCTGAGGCTTCACTGGACATGATATTGCACTTTGCAAAATATTGAGGCAATCCTGAGTCGCGAAAGCTTCCTTTTCCCTGGACAAAAGACTACAATAGAAGCGGTTTCGAGAACGAATTGTGAAGGAAAGGCAACGGCCATGATACTCTTTCTACTGGCCCTGATCGGCACGCTGATTGTGATGGCCCTTCTGACCATCGGGCGGCTGGGCTTCGGGCGCAGCGAGGCATTTCAGGCGCGGAAATTCTTGCGCTGGTTCATTGGTTACTTCATTTTCAACTATATACTCGGCTTGCTCATCCTGTACGTCTCAGAGCCGGCGCTGACCGGACCTTTCTGGGGCTGGCAGTGGGTGCTATGGCCGCTGTTCTTGAGCAGCCTGCTCAATCTGCTGGGCTTTATCCGCCCGATGATGGGTTCGCTGGAAGATATCTCCGCGGCCAGCCAGGGACGGCGCTCCTCCAGCAGCGGTCGCCGGGGCATTCCAGCCAACACCTCGCGCGGAGCTATAGCAGCGGGCATCTTCGGGCTGGTGGTGGCTGCCGGGGTTGGCCTGCTGGTGGCCGGGCTGATTGTGGTCTTCACCACCTGGTTTGATAGCAACGCCAAAGCACTGGCTGCCATTCCAAATATCAGCATGCAAAAGTCGTCCGACCTGCCCCAGACCGATCCCAATCATATTGTGCTGGTCAGTCAGGACGTGGCAGCTTATAAAGGTCAGCAGATACTGGGCTCCAACGGACAAAACCTGGGCTCCAGCTATAACATCGATCCGGCGACTTACACCCTGCAATCGATTCGTCAGCACCTCTATTACGTGGCTCCGCTGCAATACAACAACATCTTTATCAATCTCTCCAACAGCAGCACTCCTGGCTTCGTGATTGTTGATGCCGAAAACCCGCAGGCGGCGCCGGAACTCTGCACCGATGGCGCGCACTCCGCCCACTGTCCCACGAACGGGGCTTCCCTGGCCTATCTGCCCGGCGCGATTTTCAACCAGGATCTCTTACGCCACGTGTATCTGAGTGGCTACACCTATGGCAAACTGGTCGATCCTACGCTCGAACTGGATGATAACTTCCATCCCAACTGGAGCATCTCGCTGATGCAGCCCACGCGCGGCTATACCGGCGACGCGCTCAGCGAAGTCCTGCTCGTTGACGCGCATACTGGCAATGTGGTGAAATATACACCAAAAAGCGCGCCTACCTGGATTGACCGCGTCATGCCCGCAGATACCGTCACACAGTACTTGCAGTGGTGGGGCCTCTATCACGCGGCTCCCTGGTTCAATCCATCAGGAGCTGGCCAGCAGGCAACCGCCAGCAATCCACAACTGCTGTACAATAACATCGATCACCCGGTCTGGCTGGTGACCATGACCTCGGCGTCCTCCAACGATAACTCCAGCACTGGCGTCTTCCTGTTCGACACCCACGACAATAAGGCAACCTTCTACCCTCTGGCCGGATTGGGTATTGGCGACAACATCAATCAGACCATCGCTTCAACGCGCGCGAATATCCGCAATTACACGGTTGATAGCACTCAACTCTATCAACTCTATAACACACCTACCTGGGTTGCGATCTTCGTGCAAAAGACGGCCAGCGGCAGCATCTACCAGGCAGTTGGCATTGTGGACGCCAGGAATCTCAATGGCAGCAATGTCCAGTATGAAACCACGCTCTCGGCGGCTCTCCAGGATTATCAACAATGGTTGGTGCAGCAGGGAAATAATCAAAACGGAGGCTCGACCAACGGCTCGACAAAAACTGTAACAGGCAAGATCGAGCGCATTTCGTCGGTGCAGCAAGGAACCAACACGATTTATTATATGCAGATCGCGGGACAGAACCTGATCTTCACCGCCAATCTCTCGCTCTCGCCTAAACTGCCACTGGTTCAACCCGGCGATAACATCACTGGCACTTACCTGAGCACTGGCAGCCAGACTGTCGCGTTCCAGACCTTTGATGATCTTACTATCAATCTAAGCAGTACGCCCACCACGCCTCCTGGCGGAACGCCTACAACCACGCCAGCCATCACCCCTACAGCTACATCGGCGCCAAAACCATAGGGGACACCTGAGGCAGGTAGAGCCACATGATCTGGTGAAACGATGACAATGGAGGCCAGCTCCGT
>DASVMX010000228.1:0-13764 GCA_036384215.1 Ktedonobacteraceae bacterium
GGCTCGCAAAAAGCAAGGGAAACTGTTTTTTGCGGGGACTGGCTCCTTGTTCCGAGCGGGCAAGTTGCTTGATCGCAGCTTTCTTCGCCCGCTCGGAAAGGAAGCCCTGTCGTTTCATCTGCCCCCGGCAGCGCGTCCCCCGGCAAAGGGTAGCCGCATCCGGGGGATGAAACAGGCTGCCGCCCTTTGCAATCCCGCAGGAAATTTACAGGCCGGCGAACTGATTGCGGCGAGCGATCAATTCGTAGGGCAGGCCGCGGATGTGGGCGGCTGGCGCGCATTCTTTCTGGTTAAAGCTGGCGCTTTTGATTGAGCGTACGTCGGGGAAGAAGAGACCGCTCTGTGAGCTGCGCGAGACGATATCGATATTTCCCTTATACAGTTCTACCACATATTCGCCGTTGACGGCTTTTTGGGTGGAGGCAATGAAGGCGTCGAGCGCGTCTTTGAGCGGGTGGAACCATTCGCCGTGGTAGACCATGCGGGCCCATTGCGCTTCCAACTGGCGTTTGAGCTGGACCTCTTCTTTGGTCAGGCAGAACTGCTCCAGGTCGCGGTGAACCTTCAGCAGCAGCGCAGCGGCAGGCGCTTCGTAGATTTCGCGCGATTTGAGGCCCATAATGCCATCCTCGAAGAGGTCGATCTTGCCAATGCCATTGGTTCCGGCGATCACGTTCAGTTGCTCGATAATCTGGTCCAGGGGCAGTTGTTCGCCGTTGAGAGCGATGGGCAGACCGTTGGCCCAGGTCAGGGTCAGGCGCGTGGGGGTTGAGGACGCCTTGTGGGGTGGCACCAGCCACATCCAGATGTCGTCCGGCAGTTCGGTAGTCAGGTCGATGCCACCGCTGGCGATTGAGCGACACCACATGGTTTTGTCGTCGCCGCCCACGATCAGTTCTTCCACCGGCACGCCGTAATGTTCCATCAGCAATTGTTCCTCGCCGCGGGTCAGATCGAAGTCGCGCACCGGCACGAAGATAGGCAGGCCGGGGGCGAAGAGGCTGAAGACATTGTGCATGCGGTACTGATCGTTACCCTTGCCACTCGATCCCTCCATAAAGGCATCGCAGCCCAGTTCCAGGGCTTTCTCAGCCACGCGGGCCGCGATCAACTGGCGCGTCATCGAAGTAGAGACGGGATAGCCGTTGTAGTCCGAATTGGCCTGGATCGCTTTGGCCAGCCACTGCTCGGTGAATTCCTGTTTCACATCAATCGTCACCGGCGTGATACCCAGTTGCTGCGCGCGCGCAATGCTCATCTCGATCTCTTCCTGCCCCTGACCGACATCGACATTGATCACCGTCAACTGGCGGGCATGGTACTTGAGTTCGGAGAGTTTGACGCAGAGGGTCGAATCCAGCCCGCCGGAATACGCCAGCGCGATATGCTTGCCCTGGGGAACCTCGACGGAGGCGATTTTGTGCAGCGCGATATCGCTCGGAGAGGCGCTGCTGGCCGTGCTGGTCGTAACCGTTTGGATGCCGGTTTGAGAGTTGGTTACCATTGTGTGAACTCCTTCAACAAAATGAGTGAGGAAGGAAAGCGGGGAAATAAAAAACCCCCGTCCCTTCCTGACGACATTGAAGGGACGAGAGTGTAAGTTTGCTCTATATGCATTCGCTCTATGGAATGTGTATGCAACCTCAACACGCCCGTGGTGCCACCCTGTTTGCCACCTCCCATTGATTGGCCCGCAGAAGCGCGAGTTATGTAGGGAAGTGACCACTTTTTCATGGTTCTTGCGCCGCGTGGGAACCACCCACCTGTGCCTACTTATCTCAACCGAGTCTGCGACGGTTTGCTCGCCTGGCAGGTTCGAGAGATTTTCTTCGGCCAGCCGCTCACGAAGGCGTTCTGAGGGGACGCACCATTCCGAACTTGCACTCTTCTTCGGATCGCTGTCGGGAGCCACACCTCGTACTCTGTTCGCTCAACGCGGGTCAACTTGTTATCAACTTGCTTTTCAAGCATAGCAGTAGAAAGGCAAAAAGTCAACCCGTCCAAAAAATGTGGGATTCGCATCTTTTGTCAGGCGGCGAAAAAGAGCAAAAAGTGGACTGCGCGGGGAATTTTCCAGATGTGGGGAGTGTTACAACAAAGGTATGACCAGTGTGTTACAATGAGGGTGTATGACACCAGCAAGAATTGTATCGCTCCTGTCAGAAAATGTCCGAGAGTGTCGTGTTTTTGCTTCCAGGTTTCTCCGATGTGGGAAAGATGGCAGAAAAGGCCATAGAACGCTAGAAGAGGAGCCATCCAGAGCGATCTGGGTGCGTCATACAGGCCCGCGAGGGCGCGGTTGAGCCGTTCCGCATATTACGAAAAACGACTGACTTCCCGTAAGGGGAGGATGAATGAATGTTACAGGAGCGTACAGCATGAGACTTTACGTAGGGGGGCTTCCCTATCAGACGACCGAAGACGAGTTGATTAATCTTTTTCAGCAAGTCGGCAATGTGGCGCAGGCCACGATTATCATCGACCGTGCAACAGGGCGGAGCAAAGGCTTTGGCTTTGTTGAAATGGGCGATACGCAGGAAGCCCAGGACGCCATTGCGCGGCTGAACGGCACAACACTGGGGAATCGCACGATCACCGTGAACGAGGCCCAGGAGCGCCCGGCGGGCGGCGGCAGTCGCGGCGGCGGCTATCAGAACCGCGGTCGTCGCGACAACGGCGGCTACCGCGACCGCTACTAGAGCGCGTCACAGATCTACTATCTGATCGTTCGCGTCAGAAAAACAGAGGGCTGGCTATCGTGCCAGCCCTCTGTTTTTGCGTGCAAAATTCTTGCACTCTCAATCTCGTTATTCATCCCATGTCTGATCGAGTTGATGAGCGTAAAAGAAATCTGTTCTATTGGCAGAAAAACCATAGAAGCGCGGTGGGTTTACAGTTAAAATGCACTGAATATTTTAGGAATAGCAAAATGTATGTGTGATATGCACAATGTCGCCTATTTTTGTCCGCAGTTGTGCGCTAAATCCTTATTTTAAACACCACTGTAAGCGAGATGAGCTCTATAGTAGTGATGGGATATTGTGCAAATTGCATAAAAATAGATAGATGAACTTTGGCCATTTTATCACTGGATTGGGGAGTGGCAGTCGGCTATACTCTGAGTGAAGCTTGATTTGGCATTGGTAACTCCATACGAACGAATCAGGAAGCGAGTCAGGAGAACGCGGGTGGTCACGTGTCTCCGGGCTCGCTTGCCGGGTTTCAGTACAATTTTACCCTTGCGGAAAGCCGGATGGATATGTTATGCTTTCCTGCAAGGAACACCGCCCGTTTCTTCCGAGTTATGAAGCTCCCCCAGGATTCGATGTAGTCCTCCTCTATCCTAACAGTTGCATGTCTCATTTTCAATCCCATGCGACCATTGTAAATGGATGTTATTTTATCACCTGGTTTCTGGAGACGATGGATGTCGCCAGAGATCGCGGGCTCCGATGGAGGCGCCTCCCTATTGATCGCAGCCGGGCATTGCGCTGGCCGGCCTTGATTACGCGCACATTTTGCCATGACGTTCTTGAAGAGCAGCCAGGAACGAGTCTTTACACTACATCCGCAGGGAGACGACGAGGCAGATTTTAACCAGTAATTGCAGGTCTGCGGTCGTTTTTACCCTTTTCTTCCGTTCAGGCAAACGGCAAGAGCGCTGTTTGGGGTACCAGGGCGGAGAAGCACCTTCTGGCTGGCTGAAGAACGCTTTTTAGGGAGGAAACTTATGCATACTTCCTCAACCGGTAAGGCCGTTGCTGGCCATTATCCTCTCTATGAGGCCCGTTGGGAACACGATGCCTGTGGCACAGGCTTTCTGGCTAATGTCTCTGGCACGGCCAGTCATCTGCTGGTTGAGCAGGCGCTGACCGTGCTGGCCAACCTGACTCATCGCGGCGCGCAGGATGCGGGCGCTGATACGAATGATGGCGCTGGCCTGTTGACTCAGATCCCGCGCGAACTGCTGGGCGCCGAGTTGCTGGGGAAGCAGATTGAGCTGGCGAGCCTGGCTGACCTGGCGCTGGGCATGCTTTTTCTGCCATCCGAGAGCGAGGCGCCGGATGCTTATGTCGGGGCGCGGGTGATTATTGAGGAGACGCTGGCCGAGCTACATCTGCCCCTGCTGAGCTGGCGTAATCCGCCGCTGGACCTGGCGGTGCCCGGAACGGGCGCGCGGGCGAGCATGCCGTCGATTGTGCAGGTGGTGATGGTGCGCCCGGCGCGTCTGTCCGCCGATGAATTCGAGCGCGAACTCTACCACGCCCGGCGTTTGATCGAGAAGCGCTGGCTGGAGGCCGAGGTAGAGGAAGGGTATATTACGTCTTTTTCGTCGCAGACGGTTGTTTATAAAGGTCTGCTGGCTCCTTCTGAACTGGCGCGTTTCTATCTGGACCTGTCTGATGAGCGCTATGTCAGCTCTTTTGCGATTCTTCATCAGCGCTACAGTACCAATACTTTCCCATCCTGGTCACGCGCTCAGCCAATGCGCTTCCTGGCGCACAATGGCGAGATCAATACCATTCAGGGCAACCAGAACTGGATGCAGGCACGCGAGCGTTCGCTGGTTTCCCCGTTGTGGGGTAATCGCCTGCCCGATCTATCGCCAGTGATTGAGATGAGCGGCAGCGATTCCGGTCGCCTGGACAACGCGCTTGAACTGCTCACGCTTTCGGGTCGCAACCTGTTGCACAGTATGCAGATGATGATTCCGCCAGCCTGGGAGCAGGACAAAGAGCTTGCGCCGGAGGAGCGCGCCTGGTGTGAGTACCATGCCTGCTGTATGGAGCCGTGGGATGGCCCCGCGGCGTTGATTTTCGGAGATGGTCACTTTGTTGGAGCCACCCTCGACCGCAATGGCCTGCGTCCCATGCGTTATGCGCTGACCTCCCACGGCTTGCTTATCGTAGCTTCCGAAGCTGGCGCGCTGCCCATGGATGTTTCCGAAATTGTTGAGCGCGGTCGTCTTGGACCCGGCGAAATGGTGGCGGTTGATCTTGAGCAGGGCGTGTTCCTGCGTAATCATACGATCAAGCAGCAGCTCGCCCTGCGCCAGCCGTATCAGCAGTGGCTTGACGCCCACTTGATGCGCCTGTCCGACCTTACCGCGTGTGTTCCCTCTTTTCTCCCCGCGGCACCTTCCGCCGATGAACTTTTCCAGCAACAGCAGCTCTTTGGCTATACCCACGAAGATGTCGAGTTTGTGCTGCGCCCAATCTTGACCGACATCAAAGAGCCGACCTGGAGCATGGGCGATGATACTCCACTGGCCGCGCTCTCGACGCGTTCGCGCTCGTTTGCCGATTACTTCCACCAGCGTTTCGCGCAGGTGACGAATCCGCCGATTGATCCGCTGCGCGAAGAGCGTATGATGTCGCTTGACAGCTACCTGGGCCAGCGCCGGAGTCTGCTGACCGAGACCGAACTGCACGCGCGTCAGTTGCACCTGAGCACGCCACTGCTGACCGAGGCGCAACTTACCTCGCTCTGCGAACTCAAACGCGAAGGCTATAGCACGCGTGTGCTCAACGTTTCATTCACCCGCGCGAAGGGGCCAGAGGGTCTGCTGGAGACGCTGGACCGTCTGGAAGCAGAGGCCGTGGCCGCCGCGCTGGAAAGCGTCGATTTCCTGATCCTCAGTGATCGCGGGGCGACGCTGGATGAGCCGCCGGCTCCCATGTTGCTGGCAGTGGCCGCGGTTCACCAGGCGTTGATTCGTCGCGGACTGCGCGATTACACCTCGTTGATCTGCGAGACCGCCTCGACCCTGGATGTACACCAGATTGTCTTGCTGCTGGGCTACGGCGGCGAGGCCGTGGTGCCGTACCTGGCGCTGGCCAGCGCGCGCGCCCTGGCGGGTCAGCGCAAACTGGAGCATATCACGCCAGAGCAGGCCGAAGAGAGCTACATTCACGTGATCGAGGGTGGCCTGCGCAAAGTCATGGCGCGCATGGGCATCTCGACCCTGCGCAACATCATCGGCGCCGGTCTCTTTGAGATCTTCGGACTGGACAGGGATCTGCTGGAGCGCTGCTTCCCCGCTTCCGCCGCGCATCCTGGCACAGTGGGCTTTGTGCAGGTGGCCGAGCAGGTGCTGACCTGGATTGAGCCGCTGGTTGCCCAGGCCGCTGCTGAAGCTACCGCGGGTGAGAAGAGTGCTCCATCGAGCGAGGTTCGCCGCAAGCTGACCGACATCGGGCGCTATCGCTTCCGCCGCGACGGTGAGTACCATGCCTACCAGCCGCTGATCATTCGCGCCCTGCAAAAGGCCGCGCGGACCGGCAGCAGCGAAGACTATCAGCAGTTTACTCAGCTTGTGTACAGCCGCCCGCAGACCGTTCTGCACGACCTGCTGGCCTTCAAGGACCGCGCGCAGGTGCCGCTGGACGAGGTTGAGCCGATGGAGTCGATTCGCGCGCGTTTCGTCATCTCGGCCATGTCAGTTGGCGCGCTCAGCCCCGAGACGCACCGCACAATTGCCGCGGCGATGAACAGCATTGGCGGGCGTAACAACACCGGCGAGGGCGGCGAAGATCCCGCCTGGTACCACGAGACGCTCAACGGCTTCCCGGTGAGCAGCAAGATCAAGCAGGTTGCCTCGGCCCGCTTTGGCGTGACCACCGAATATCTCGTGCGCGCTGAAGAGTTGGAGATCAAGATGGCGCAGGGAGCCAAGCCCGGCGAGGGCGGCCAGCTCCCCCCGGCCAAGGTCACGCCCTTTATCGCGCGCCTGCGTCACACCGAGCCGAATATCCCGCTGATCTCGCCGCCGCCGCACCATGACATCTATAGCATCGAGGATCTGGCACAGTTGATCTTTGACCTGCACGAGGTCAATCCCCAGGCCAAAGTTGGTGTCAAGCTGGTCTCCAGCATCGGCGTTGGCACCATTGCGGCAGGCGTGGCCAAGGCGCACGCCAACTACGTGCTGATCAGTGGCCACGATGGTGGCACCGGCGCCTCGCCCATGCAGTCCATCAAGCACGCGGGCATCCCGTGGGAGCGCGGCCTGGCCGAGACGCAGCAGACGCTGGTCAAGAACGGCCTGCGCGAGCGCGTCAAAGTGCGCGTGGATGGCGGCTTCAAGACCGGGCGCGACGTAATCATTGGCGCCATGCTCGGAGCGGACGAGTTCGGGTTTGGCACGGCCAGCCTGGTCTCGCTGGGCTGCGATATGGCGCGCCAGTGCCATCTGAACACCTGCCCCGCGGGCATCGCCACGCAGCGCGAGGATCTGCGCGCCAAGTTCACCGGCAAACCGGAGATGCTGGTTAACTACCTGACCCTCGTGGCCGAGGAAGTGCGCGAGTGGCTGGCCAAACTTGGCTTCACACGCCTGGAAGATCTGATCGGGCGCGCTGACCTGCTCGAAAGCGATCCCTCTGCCACTGTTGACATGGAGCCATTGCTGGTCTCCCTGCCCGTGCACGCCGCGTCCACGAGCAGACCCAATCCGCCGCATTCGCCGCTGGCCGACGAACTGCTCGCCGAGTCCGAGAAAGCGCTGCGCGGTGAGTGCAGCGTGCTCACACGGCACACGATCCACAACTACGACCGCACCATTGGCGCGGGCCTGGCCGGTGAGATCGCGCGCAGATATGGCAACACTGGTCTGCCGGGTGTCAGCATCACCAGCGTCTTCACTGGTTCCGCAGGCCAGAGCTTTGGCGCCTTCACCGTGCCAGGTATGAATCTGGTCCTGCACGGCGAGGCCAACGACTACGTCGGCAAAGGCATGACAGGCGGCCAGATCGTCATCGCGCCGCCTGTCGAAGCTGGTTTCGCGGCCCATCAGAACACTGTCATCGGCAACACCGTGCTCTATGGCGCCACTGGCGGCCAGCTCTTCGCGGCTGGACGCGCGGGCGAGCGTTTCGCGGTACGCAACAGCGGCGCTCTGGCCGTCGTCGAAGGCCTCGGCGCGCACGGGTGTGAATACATGACCGGAGGCGTCGTGCTTGTGCTCGGCGAAACCGGCCCCAACTTCGGCGCTGGCATGTCAGCTGGCGTGGCCTACGTCTTCGACCGCGCAGGCAACTTCCTCCAGCGCTTCAACGGCGAACTGGTCGAAGCCCAGCGGTTGAATGATCCCGCCGAAGCTGAATCCGTACGCGCTCTCATCGAAATGCATCGCAAGAAGACCAATAGCTGGCAGGCCGCCCGCCTGCTCGCCGAATGGGGTCGTCTGCAGCAATTCTTCTGGCGCGTCTCATCCAGCGCCTCCGCGGTAACCACCCGGGATCTGCTAACCGCCGTGCTCAGCTAATCAGGTTAATCAACTCTAAGTGGTTTCTCAGCAACCACTTAGAGTTGATTCTATTGCTACTGGCTTTGCGCAAATAAGAAGATATCGATAGTAATCTGGTTTATGTCCGAGCGAATGTTGCAGAGTTTATCATAATGGATGGTATTTTTAAAGGCCGGGTTGCTTTGACCGAGTTGCTGAACGAGATCGTAGACTTTTTGGGCGACATCGTATGCTCTTTCGGCTGTACAATCGGAGCCGGCGGTCCCAAAGGCGACGATCAGGCCGGCGCTGCGCCCTTGTAGGAAGCTCTGGCTGACAATTTGTTGCCTGACCGAGTTGACCGCGCCCGAATTGTTGCTCAGAAAGGCCG
Organism: Ktedonobacteraceae bacterium; assembly: GCA_036384215.1. Taxonomy (GTDB): domain Bacteria; phylum Chloroflexota; class Ktedonobacteria; order Ktedonobacterales; family Ktedonobacteraceae; genus Paraktedonobacter. The sequence goes on from DASVMX010000228.1 coordinate 8,619, forward strand.
CGCGGTCAACGTGAACGATAAAGCGGTGCGGTTCCTGTTCTAAGCGCGCGATTGGCTGTGGTGTGGCCGTAGCGGTAGGCGAGAGCGTAACGGTAACGGTGGGCACGAGCGGTTTGGGAAAAGGCGGCTGCGCGGCCAGGAAGATGACGGCCAGGGCCAGGAGCAGGTCGGCGAAGAGCCAGCCGCCAAGGATGGTCATGTCGCGCGCGAGACGCGGTCGCTGTTGGTGCATCTATTCCTCGTTTTGTATATTGTATTACTGATTTACTGTTTTTGCACTGCCTATGGGTGCATGGGGATCGGGCCGCCGCCGTTGAGGCGTGCGGAGACGTTCATAAGCATTTGCGCGGCGTAGTTCAGACTGTTGGCAGCGTTGACCACGTCGCCCAGACTGGACCTGACGGCGTTGGGGAGGTCGCGTTGCAGGTTCATGATCGTGAAGAGATCATTGGCCATGCTGCGCATCTCGTTGGCGGTCTGGTGAATGGCCTTGAGGGCTTCCTGGAGTCCGCTGGAGGCATCGGCGGTCATCTGCGAAACGGTGGTCTGGGCCTGGTGCTCAATCGTCAACTGATTGACCAGCCCGCTGAGCTGGCCGGTCCACTGGTTGATCGAGGCGGGCAACTGGTTCAGGCTGCGCGTGGAAATTGACAATTCGTCGATGGCCTGCTCCAGGTCGCTGCCCCAGGTTTTCTGGTCGCTGACCAGTTGTTTCACACTCTCGCTGGTTTCGCGCTGGAGCTGAATGGCCTGGGCAATGGAACTGAGCATCCCCTGGATATCGCTGACCAGTTGTTGAAGAGGCGAGGAGAGGCCTTGCAGGGTATTGCGCAGGCTATCAGTGGTTTGTTGAATATGAGAGGCGCCGTTGAGCATATTCTGCGAAATGGGTAGCAGGGCGTCGGTAAAGCTTTTCAGATCGGCCAACTCTTTTTCGCGTCGGGTCGAGAGATCATCGAGGCGCTGGCGCTCTCTGGCCAGCTCGTCGAGCAACTGGCGCGAGAGGTCCGCGATATTGGTTGGCTGCTGGCCGAGGGTCGTTGTCAGGCAGAGAGCCGCGTCTGCCAGGGCGTCGGTCAGTTCTTCCTGGATCTGCTCCACTTCCAGCTCTTTCTGGCTGGAGCGCAGATGCGTGCGGGAATTGACAAACGCGGTCAGGATGAGCATGAAGCTCAACATGATAAAGTCAGCAAACGCCAGATTACTGAGAATGAATGCGCTATTGAGATAGCCACCGAAGCCCTGTTGCCAGAGATAGAGGAAAGGAGTCTGCATGATCTGGGCCAGGTGAGCGCTATCAACGTGGTGATCGTTTTGCACGGAAGCAATATAGCTCGAATAGGCTCCAACCGCGTTAGAGATGCCAGCCCATGTTAAGGCCAGGGGCGCGAAAATCAGCAAGTTGCGTATCCAGTCAAGAATGCGCCAGGGAAGCGCAGGGGTGTCTCTGGCGCGCAAATGGTCCGTGATGGTACGGACATCGATCATCTGCTGAACATTCGTCGCCGCCCAGGCCTCAGGCATCGAGTTAGGGGCGCGCCCAATCGCGCTGCTCAGGCGCATCAGGCGCAGGGCGGCGGTAGGATTTAGCTTTTCGATTTTGCTGGCGACATTTTCAATTTTACGCTGGGTATCTTGTGTAAAAGCCATTTGTTACTCCTGCTGTAGACATTTTCGTCTATTCCAATGTATGAAATCATAAGAAAAATTGAATGTTTGAGCGTTCTCGCTTGAGAAAGCCTGCTAACTCTCCTTTGCCGAAAGCATCGTTAAGTGTTATTTTTTGCGGATCGTCCAGGTGAGTGATGATCAGGTAACGGCGCAACAGGAGGCGCAGCCCGTTTTTGTAGAGCGTTTCATTGCTGAGACGCTTTGGTGTATAGTTGAAAAAATTGGTCAATTCAGTCGCTATATAGTGTTCGGGCTCAAGCTCCTGAGCTGTGAGCGTGCCGGGCCTGGCTTTATCGCTTACGACCCTTTCTAAGAGCAGATCTTCCGCGAGATAGGTGACCAGGTTGCGCGATATATCTTTGGGACGTTTACGCAGGTCTTCAAAAATCTGCTCCAATGTCTTCACCTCAAAATTACTCAACTTTGTGCAATCGCGTGGGTCTGGCATGACCTCATTTATCCAGTAGACGAGCAAAGAAGGCATAACCTGGTGAACGCCGAGATACTCTTCATAGGTGATTGTGCGATTGAGTGTCGTCAGGGAAGCAAGAAGAGTGACGGTTTGTGACGCTGCTGCTTCCTGTCCCGCCGCTGGAGCGGTAAAAGTGCTGGCGGCCTGCGTGGGCGTGTTTTGTGTTTGGAGGGTATAGTTGACCTGTTCACGTGAGCTGGCGGGCGTGGCCGCGGAGTTCTCGGGTCCAGGCAGGGTGAGCGGTTGTTGCGAGGCTGGCAGGCGTCCAGTGCCGCTTTTGGCAAAGGGATTGGAGGGTATGGAGATGCCTTTCTTCGTACTTGAGCGCCAGCTTTCCCATTTTTGTCTGAAAGAATCGGACAGGATATCGTTGCTGATCGCGGCGTCGAATTTTTTCAACAAATCCCTATCCTGGTGCGGAAAAAGCTTGCTGAGATACTGGTTGAGTTCGGTCTGTGTTTGCCCGGAGCTTTCAATCTCGCGTATACCACAGATCACGTAGGGCAGCAGTTCGTAGGGCCGCGTTCTGGTTTTGCTCGCGAGTTGGGCCATCCAGCGCAGCAGATCCCAGCGTGAGCCGGTCATGCCCTTGCCAAGGATTTCCAGGATCATTTCCAGGTCGGCCTCGCTGCGGGCCTGTTGGACCAGGATGGGAACAAGTTCGTCGGCGAACGTTTGCACCAGTGCCTGGTTGTAGGTGCGAAAAATGCGTTCCATGCCTGCCTGTGTATCTGTTAGCAGCTTGAAGTTCAGCATGGGCGTGTTGATGATTCTCTGGACTGCCAGCCAGGCGCTCGCCAGGTTGGCGTTAATCGGCGCGAGTGGGGGCAGCGGACTCGCGCTGAGCTGGTGAATCTGATTGAGTAGCTGGGATGGATTGGTCGTCTTGAGCTTCGCGGGGGTCAGCGTCTGGAGAAATTCCTGGATATATTCCGCCAGGGCGTGTGAACGGTTGCAGGTGGTGATCACCTCTGAGCTGCACCCTGCCAGCACTAAATTGATTTCGGCTGCTGGCAGGCGCTGGGGAGTCTTCAGGCCTATGCAGGCGAAGATGGCCTGTACGAAGCCCGGCTCGGGGTAGGCGTTGACCAGCGCGAGCAGGAACTGGACGCGGTTGGGATAGTGGTAGTCGACCATGTGCTGGAAGAAGGAGACGACGACGTTGAGGTAGGCATGGCCCTGGCGCAAGAGTTGCTGGAGCGTAGCGATAAAGAGCGACTCATATTTTTGAATGATGGGCAGCGCGCCCTGTGGAATGCTCTGGAGGCGCCCGTAGATGGCGGCGTAGCCCCATTCGGGGGGAAGATTCAGAGCGAAAGCCTTGTCCAGTTTGTCCCAGGCAGGGATATCCAGCCAGGTCTGGACCAGGGCCAGTTGATTTTTAGGTTGAGGCAGCAGGCGGGCCTGTTCCAGCAGCCACAGTTGCAAGGGCCAGCAGGCGTCGGACTTGATCAGAGCCTGGAACTGTGGCTGCGCGAAGTCGTTGAGCAATCCTTGCCAGAATGACTCATTGTAAGCTGGCGGGAGCAGGGTGGCGAGCAGATCCTGGTAATAATTGATGATTTGCCAGGGGTTGAGCCCCTGCGCTTCCAGCGTTTTCAATTGGAGCAGACCGGAGCGCATACCCGCGAAGAGTGAGACTGCGACCCCGTTCAAATAGGCCGCGAGTGCCTGGCGGGCTGTATCAGGCTGGGTTGGACCCGCGCCGAGGGTCGCGATGACGCTCTGGAAGGTTCTTTTGCCCTGTTTGAGCCAGTGCTCTTCCTGTTCAGCCAGCAGCGCGGCGCTTTGTTGCTGGAAGAGCGGATCGCGCAACTTTTCGGCGTACTCGGAGGCGTGGGTGATGATCGTTTCCACCTGTTTAGGGGTCAGCGGTCCCTGGCCGAAGGCCAGGTTAAACTCCTCGATCAATTGCTCGGAGGTCCGGCAGTTGTGGGCCTCCATACGCTTGAGGAAGCTTAGGAATGTCTCGCCGCTACCTGATTGGAGATAGGTAATGGCCGTCTCCACGTAGGTTTTATAGCGCTGAACATCCAGGGGTGAGACTGGCGGAACGTCGCCCGGACGTATTTCGAGATAGGCGAGGTTGGCCAGTTCGCTGCCGGTCGCCGTGGTTACAAAGGTGGCCTCGACCTCGTTGAGCGTGCTCTCGTAGGTGGTGAAGGTGAAATTGCCTCCCAGCAGGGTCAGTGGCAGGCAGTGGGTCAGGCCATAGATCAGCGCGGCGGCCAGGTGCGAGTGGCCAGACAGCGAGATTTTCTGGGAGAAGCCATTCTGAGCGAGGATGGCCAGCAGGAGGCCTTCAAGCTGTGGTCGAATGGCGGTAAAGGGCAGCGCGGGCGCTGGCTGCGGGCGGTCGGCAAAGTATTTCAGGCGCGTGTAGGGGATGGGATCGAGCGAGGTATCGTTGGGCGCCTTCTGCTCCTCGGAATCCACCCAGAGCTCGGCGCAGTCCCACAGGCGAATCGCGTCGCGCATGGTAAACTCGTCGGGCAGACCTGCGATCAGGTGGGTGAAAAAGACCGAATTGCGCCCTGCCAGGTCGCGGCCCTTGAAGACCTTGCGCATCAGCAGGTGCTCTGGTCCATTGCTGATGAAGGCATAGGAGACAGGAGCCACGCGCGCGTCAAATTCGTTGATATTGATGCCCTGGGGCGGCTCGTAGCGCAGAAAACGATCCAGGACGCGATAGCGCATACTCTGCGTATTGCGCAGCTCTCCCGAGGCCGCGCGCACGCGATAGCCCATCGCCATGGCGTCCAGGCCATTTTTCGACCAGGTATACCAGAGTTGATCCAGATCTGCTGGCATAGAAACTCTCTCTTCCTACTACTTGTCAAACTTTGTTTGATAAGCGCGCCGCCTGCGGCGGCGAAGAGGGGAAGGGTAATGTGGGGACACCCCACACCCCGGCAGAGGGCGGCTGCCCTCTGCACACCCGCTTTTTCACTTAAGATAGTTGTGGGGACATCTCACGCCCCGGCAGAGGGCGGCTGCCCTCTG
>DASVMX010000229.1:0-28596 GCA_036384215.1 Ktedonobacteraceae bacterium
AGCAAGACACCTACGCTGGATCAGTATGGACGCGATCTGACCGGGGAGGCGGCGGATGGCCGGCTCGATCCCGCCTCTGGCCGCGAACGCGAGCTGCGCCGGGTGATTACCGTGCTGGGACGGCGCCAGAAAAACAATCCCGTGCTGATCGGCGAGCCGGGCGTGGGTAAGACCGCGATTGTTGAGAATCTGGCCAAACGCATTTACGAGGGCAATGTGCCCGCCACGCTGCGCAACAAGCGCATTGTTTCTTTAAATATGGGTGGCATGGTTGCTGGTGCGATGTTCCGCGGCCAGTTTGAGCAGCGCATGAAATCCTTGCTGGAAGAACTGCGCGAGTCGCCGGAGGTGATCCTCTTTATTGATGAATTGCACACCGTCGTGGGCGCGGGTGCCGCGGAAGGCGCGGTGGGGGCGGCGGACATGCTCAAGCCGGCGCTGGCTCGCGGAGAACTGCGCTGTATCGGCGCGACCACCCTGGACGAATATCGCAAGCACATCGAGAAAGACGCCGCCCTGGAGCGCCGTTTCCAGCCGGTGCTGGTCGATGAGCCTTCCGTGGAAGAAGCGATCACGATGTTGCAGGCGGTACGCCCGAATTACGAGCTGCACCACGGCGTTGGCATCACTGACGAGGCCATCGAGGCCGCGGTCAAGCTCTCGGATCGTTACATCAATGATCGCTTCCTGCCCGACAAAGCCATCGACGTGATGGACGAAGCCGGGTCCGCTCTGCGCCTGGAGGCAACGGAACAGGGCATTCTGAGCCCGACCCTGATCTCTGATCTGGAGAAAGAGCTGGCCGACATGCAGGCCAAAAAAGAGGCCGCGGCCAACGCCGAGGAATACGAGCGGGCGGCGAAGATGCGCCAGAAGGAGCTGCTGGTTCAGGAAAAACTGGACAAAGCGCGGGCCGAGGCGGGCAGCGCGGTGACCTTGCTGGTCACGCCGGAACTGATCGCCAGGGTGGTGGAGACGTGGACCGGGGTGCCGGTGAGCCAGATGCTGGAGAGCGAGCGGCAGAATCTGCTGAACCTGGAAGAGGATCTGCGCAGGCGGGTGATTGGCCAGAACGAGGCAGTTGGAGCCGTGGCGCGGGCCATCCGGCGCTCGCGGGCGGGTCTGAAAGATCCCAAACGTCCGATTGGCTCGTTCCTCTTCCTGGGACCGACCGGGGTGGGCAAGACGGAGCTGGCCAAAGCCCTGGCGGGAGAACTCTTTGGCGGCGAAGAGCACCTGATCCGGCTGGATATGTCGGAGTACATGGAGCCGCATACCGTCTCGCGCCTGTTCGGCAGTCCTCCCGGCTACGTGGGACACGACGAGGGGGGGCAGTTGACCGAACAGGTGCGCCGTCGTCCGTACAGCGTGATCCTGCTGGACGAGGTGGAGAAAGCGCATCCCGAGGTCTTCAACGCGCTGTTACAGATCATGGATGATGGACGGCTGACCGATGGGCAGGGGCGCACGGTGGATTTCAAGAACACCGTGGTGATCATGACCAGTAATGCGGGCAGCGCGGACCTCAAACGCGCGGCGGGGATCGGGTTTTTGCAGCCCAGAGGCGAGCACGAGCGCGATGAGCAGCACGAAGCCATGCGCTCCAAGGTCATGGAGGGACTCAAGCGCCTGTTCCGGCCCGAGTTCATCAACCGCATTGACCAGGTGGTGGTCTTCCACACGCTGGGCAAAGAGGAACTGAACCAGATCCTGGATCTGTTGCTGACCCAGGTGCGCGCGCGCTTGAGGGAGCAGCACATCGAGCTGGAGATCAGCGAGGAGGTGCGTGAGTTGCTCCTGCGGGAGGGCTACGACGAAGAGTACGGAGCGCGCCCGCTGCGCCGGACCATCCAGAGCTACATCGACGATGCGCTGGCCGATGCCGTGCTGGCGGGCGAGGTGGCCGCCGGTCAGACCGCTCACCTGGTTCTGCGCGACGGCAACGTCTCTCTTGAGCTACAGACAATTGTTTCCCAGATGTAACAGTCCAAAAACATTCCCCTGCCTTGTCTCTTGCAAGGCAGGGGAATGTTTTTTATGTAGAAAATGCTTTTGCATAAGTGAGAAAAATAGAGGGGGCAGCGGGGATGAATCGTATTGACCGTCTGATCGCTCTTGTTTTGCTCCTCCAGGCAGGCGCACTGCTGGTGAGATACTGATTTGTCATTCTCAAAAATCTCTCTCGGTGATTTTGCAGAAGAAGGAAGATCGTAGGCAAGTGGTACAATGATTCATAAGAAGGCTCTATTATAAATAGATCAGCATAGCCCCGGCAAGCTGAGGGTAGAAAGCGTTGGTGGTAGCAATTTTCCCTGATCCTCAAAAACAACCATCGGTGCAGCAGCACAATCAAAACCAGGAAGCAGCATCCCGGCAGATTTTATCTTCGCTCCCCTGGTGGAGGGGGAGCGTGCCGGGCTACGGTTTTGCATTTTTGATCGTTGCCGCGTTTACCACCGTCACACTGGTTGGTGAGAGAATGGTCAACGTCTATTATTTTCCCAACAGTGCTTCTTTGCTGATGGGCATACTTTGTGTGGCGCTTTTCTGGGGAGTTGGTCCTGGCTTGTTTGCTACCATTTTGAGCTGTTGTGTGCTCTTCTATATTGACCTTTTCCCTGGCGGAGACGTTGGCTCAGGGATGCCCTATTTCAATTGGGAGATTTTGTTTCCCGTCACACTTTTTGCAATTGTTGGAATTGCTGTGGTTATCTTGATCGTACAACGCGAGACAGCGCGACGTAAGGCTTTGCGAGCCGAATGGACTGCGCAGATGCACGCGTCTGAACTGGCCGACGCTAACCAGGAACTGCGCCAGGCCAATCAGTTCAAGGATCTTTTTGTCTCGATTACCTCGCACGAGTTAAAGACGCCTATTACCACTATTCGAGGCCAGGCTCAACTGGCTTTGCGGCGCCTCAAGAAATATGCCATGGCATCCCCAGAAATGGACGGTCTGCGCGAGGCTTTCGTCAAGGTCGATGAGCAGACCGGTCGTTTGACCAAGCTGCTCAATGAACTGCTCGATCTGACTAGCCTGCGCTCCGGCAAACAGGTATTAGCCAAAAAAACGTGTAATCTGAATGCAATCTGCGCGGGTATCGTTGAAGAGCAACGCATGGTCAGCGAACGTGTCATAGAGCTAACGCTGCCAGAGAAGCCAGTCATGCTCCGGGCCGATGAGGCACGCCTGGGCCAGGTAGTGACCAATCTGCTCAGTAACGCGTTGAAGTACTCCTCCCCTGAAAGCGTCGTCAAGATAACTCTTGAACAAGATCAGAAGCTGGCCCATCTCAAAGTGCAGGATGCTGGCCAGGGAATCTCTCCTGAACAGCAAGAGAATATTTTTCAGCCTTTTTATCGCACCTCGGACGCGCGCTCCTCAACAATCAGCGGAACTGGTCTGGGCCTGGCTATCTGTAAAGATATTGTCGATCAACACCGGGGGCGTATCTGGTGTGAGTCCCGCGTGGGAGAGGGTTCAACCTTTTTTGTCGACCTTCCTCTCGGTAACACCAGTGCCTTGAGCGTGTAATATTCCACTTTTTTATTTCCCTGTCTTCCCACGAGTGAATCGAAATATTGATGATACTATCAAATTTGGAGGCATTAGTATAATGAATGGTGACAGGAACATGTAAATGCGCAAATTGCTTCGTTGTCGATGCTTGCTTTGTTCTTTGCTTGATTTCTTTTGAAAAGGATGGTAGTGATGGGAAATTTCTTTCGATATTATACGCTTCTCACCAGACGTTGGATGTGGCTGTTCGTGGTGTGTGCGCTTGTATGCAGCGGTGCTACCTATCTGATTAGTTCATTTCTTCGTCCCGTATATCAAGCCTCTGCTTATCTGATTATCAACGTTGGAGTCTCGGCGCATCCCAGTATTAGCGATAGTTTGCAGGCAGTTCCAACTTTTGCGCAACTGGTCACAATTCCGACTGTGCTTGATCCCGTTGTTGCGCAGCATCCGGGGCTGAACTCACAGGATTTGCTTGCGATGCTGTCAGTCAAGCCGCAGACTAATACGCAGATTATAGAATTGGACATCCAGGCTCCTGATCCCCGCTTTGCTGCTAGCCTGGCAAATCAGGTGAGTCAGAGTTTTGCGCACTACGCGAATGCAAGTGCTCAGGGAACAGTGCAGATTATTCCAGCTTCTATGCCAGCTTTTCCCGTTCAGCCGCGCCCGTTGCAAAGCGCGGGAATAGGAGCGCTGGTGGGCCTGGTTCTCGCGATCCTGTTGAGCATGTTTTTTGAATGGATTGGTAACCGGCCTACTAGCGTGGAGCAGGTTCAGAAGCTCCTGGACGCGGAAATTCTGGCTCTGCTGCCGCGTTTCTCGCGCAAAAACCAGCGCAAAGCGCTGGAAAACTATCGGATGCTCTGCGCGGGCCTGGATGTAGCTCAGGCTGGTCATCCTTTTAAGCTGATAATGGTAACCAGTGCGCTTGCAGGAGAAGGTAAGACCACAATTGCTGGCAATATCGCTATTCACCTGGCTCAGGCAGGAAAACAGGTTTTATTGGTTGATCTCAACATCCATCATCCCACTCTCGCGCGCGAATTTCATCTTTCTGAGCGGGCTGGCCTCACCAATGTACTGGCGAGGGGTGGCAATCCCCTGCTGATCGAGCGCTATGCTCAGGCGACCGCTGTGCCCGGGCTCTCCGTGTTATTGACTGGCACGCAGGAGATGAGTTCTGCGGAATTTCTGCGTGCGTTGACAACGACGCAGTTGCTGTCCCAGTTAAAGCAGGCTTCGTTCGATTATGTGTTATTCGATGCCCCTTCTTTGCTCGCAGTAGCCGAAGCGCAAGTTCTGGCTTCCTCTGTTGAAGCATTGGTGCTGGTGGTGGATAGTTCACGTACTCCGTGTAAAGCGCTTGTGCGGCTCAGACAGCTTCTCTGGCGTATGCAAACCACGAGAGTTCTGGGAGTTGTGCTCAATCAGAGTTCATGGCATGACTACGCCGATACCCATTCCTACGTGCTGCCTCAACAGCCATCCGCGAGCAGTCAGGGGCGCTGCTCAATCGAAGAAGTCACTGTAGAGCTTCCAACGATCTCCATGAAACTCATTCCTGCTCCTCTGCCGGTGAGTGAAGGGGGGGAGTCGCACCTGCCGGATACAGGTGAATCCGAGCGGATAAGTCCCACGTTTTCCGAGCGCGTGATTCGCCCTGGTCTCTCTTTAAGTGGCCTGGCTGTGTCGGGGAACGGCCTGATCCGGCGCACCTTTCGTGGAGATACCGTGCCGTCAACCCCTGAGCCCCTATTAAAGAAGTGATCTGGTGGTAGTTGTTGCGTGAGAATTCGGACAAGGAAGAGGAAGAGATGTCTTCTACGTGGGCATTTGCCAGAGCCAGGCCGTGGAGAGCAGCCATATCGGCGTCTGTTAACCGGCAGGTGGTACGAGCTTTACTCAGTTTGATTGCGGCTGCGCTGCTGCTGCGTGCTGGTGGCATGGTGAACCAGGTGGTGATTTCTGCCAGCTTTGGGACAGGGGCGACATTAGACGCCTACTTTGTGGCTGCTGCGTTTCCCCTCTTGCTGGTTCAACTTCTCAGCAGTGCTCTGGAGGCTGCTGTGGTCCCGGTGTATAGCCGTATGCGAGCGCACTCTGAGCTGGAGAGCGCCTCCAGGCTCTTGAGTACGCTGGTGAATGCCCTGACGTTGATGGCAGTGCCGCTGGTGCTGGTCTTCGTGGCTACGCGCCAGTCGCTGCTTTTTTTGTCCGCGCCGGGATTAGATCCGCTGCGCTTTCACCAGGCGCTTGTCCTGGCACCGTTGCTGTATCTGGCACTTCCCCTGAGTCTGATCATCGCGGTGCTGGAGTCCGGCTTGAACGCGGAAGGACATTTTGGCTGGCCGGCCTACGCGGGAGTGCTTGTGCCGCTGACAACGGCAGTCCTGACTTTGATAGGTGGGAAGTTGTGGGGAATTCCCGTGCTATGTATCGGAGGGCTGGTAGGGACAGTTTTGCAATTGCTGGTAGTTGGGATCAGGGCCAGGCGAGCGGGGCTGCGCTATCGCCCGGTACTCGATGTGCGTAACCCCGATCTGCGCGTCATTTTTTCCACTGCCTGGCCGATGCTGCTGGGCGCGTTGATTTTACAAGGTGGCCCTCTGGTTGATCAGATGTTTACCTCTATGCTCCCGGCAGGCAGTATCTCTGCTTTCAACTACGCGCTCAAAATAGTAAGTATGTTTATTGGGATCTTTTTTGTTTCCATCGGGCGTGCCGCACTGCCCGGCCTGGCGCGCCAGGCAGCTTTGGGTGATGCGAACTATCAGGCATTTAAGTGTACCCTGCGCCTGTACACGTGGGGCCTAGTTCTGGGAATGGTGCCGCTGAGCCTGGTGTTGCTGCTGGTGGAACGCCCATTGATAGCGTTGTTATTCCAGCACGGGGCGTTTTCAGCCGCCGACACGCGCGCGACTGTGGCCATTTTTTCTGGCTTTGTACCAGGGCTGGCGCCCATGGCACTCAGTTTTTTACTCTCCAGAGCTTTTAATGCGCTGGGGGAGGCACGTGTGCCACTGCTCATGGCATGTATGAGTGTAGGGACAAACGCCTTGCTCGATGCTGTTCTGGTCCATTTCTGGCAAGGCTTTGGCATTGCCCTGGCAACCTCTGCAACTTCTCTGGTGACCAGCTTACTTCTGCTTGGCTGCTTGTATCGGCGCATCGGCACATTGCGGATCTGGCACGTACCTGCTGAAGTACATGTGGTCAGAATTCAGTGCGAACGCGCTGGACTGAATGTCCATCACGTGTCTGGTATGAATTGGCTGAAGAGGTGTTTCGCTACTCATGATCTTCGTCACGGTCTATTCTCTCTAGCATTAACATTGAGCGTATTGAGTGCTGGCATCATTGCCACCACTCGTAATGCCCTTGCCACCTTGAGTACCAGTATCGGCCTGGTGTTCCTGCTGTGTTTTTTGCGCTATCCCTATGTCCTTTTACTGACATGGGCCAGTCTGGTGGATGTATGTATTGGTTCATCTCTGACCCTTTTTAATGGGAACCATTTTGATCTCCTCCTGATTTTTCCCCTGCTTTGCCTGCTTCCGTGCTTTCCCTGGAAAGAAATTTTCAGGCGGGTGCCCGGTTTCCTCTGGCTGGCACTGTATCTGGGTTGGGTACTTCTGGGCATTGGGCTTTCTCCATTGGGGAGTGGGGCGTTTTTAACGCTCTGGCTGACCATGCTGGCCTCTGCTGGCGCGGGAGTGCTGACAATGGGGCTGGTGACAACGCGCCGGAGGCTTGAGGGATTGATCGCAGTCTTGCTAATCACAGCTTTATTGATAGCCCTTGCCGGCCTGTATGGTTTTGTAACCCATCAACACGGGGAAGTAGACCGGCAAACAGGCTTATTTCGTGTTACCTCGCTCTTTACCCAGGCGACAACTTTTGCTTTTTATCTCTCGCCGCTGATCCCATTGGCATTTTACCGCTGCCTCTATGCGCGAGGGATGAACAGATCGTTCTTTCTCTTTGTATTGTTCTGTTTATCAGGAACGCTGCTGCTGACGTTTACGCGCAGCGCTTTTGTTGGAGTGTTGCTGGGGATGACAATTGTAGTGTTCTGTTTGCCGTTACGTTGGCGGCTGTCTGTCCTGTTTAGTCTGCTGCTCCTGTGCAGCGTGGGACTCGCTGCTGGTTGGGCGAGTTCCCTGCCTTTCATGGCTCGCTTTTTTAGTGCTGACATAGCCACGTTGAACGGGCGCCTGTACCTCTGGGAGGCGCTGCTACGCAATTTTCAGGTCACGCGCTGGTTGGGCGGTGGTTTGCAATCCTCAGATCAACTTCTAGCATATTTGCACGTGGGTGTTGCTGGTAAGGGAGTTGTCGGCACAGCGCCGCATAGTCTCTTTTGGGGAACGCTTTATGATCATGGAGTGATTGGACTCTTCTTGCTCAGCATGGCATTTTTCACGCTGGGCAGGGGGTTATTACGGGGAATCCGCAAAAGCAGTGGAGAACGGCGTATGCTCTATGCTGTTGCGCTGGCTGGCCTGGTCAGCGTGCTTGTGCAGTCAGTGGGCTCGCGCGACCTATGGATTCAGGCTGTGGGAGCCTCTTTCTGGATCGTCGTGGCTCTACCATTTACTTGTGAGCGTGAGGGATCTTTCTTTCAATCTCAAAGGAAAGGTAACTGGTCATTGCCAGAAACTCCGCCGCGATTCATTTTTCCCTGTTGCCAGGTATATACACATGTGGAAGGAGAGGTTTGAGACGCGTATGCGTATTTGTTATGTAGCGTATCAATTCTGGCCGAGTGTAGGCGGTTCTCAGTCACAGGCAGAGAAGCAGGCCGGGTATCTGAGCCAGCTCGGCCAGGATGTGCTTGTTGTGACGCTTCGACACCAGAAGGCCTGGCCCGCCAGGGAGACCTACCGGTCTTTTTCAATTATTCGCGTTGGCGGGTGGTATCGGCGTGGGGGAATGTTGCGCGCCGGGAAATTCGCGTATCTGCTGGTGAACCTGTTTCTGTTTGTCACGCTCTGGCGTTTGCGCCGGCGCTATGATCTCATCCATACTCTTCAGTTTTCTCCCCAGGCAGCCGTGGCAGCGTTCATCGGTAAAATCACCCATAAGCCGGTGATCATCGGTGTGCAGAGTACGGGACCATATGACGTATTAGAGGAACTTTTGGCGCGAGAGACGCACAAGAAGGATGTGGTTGGAAAATCTGGTCAATTGGAACGGGCGACTGTCCATTTAAAAGCTGAAGAAGGAGGAGATCTTGATCAGTTGCAGAGGATGGCCTGGGGAGGCCACAGGATGCTCGAATACCTACGCAAAGCGAATGTCTATTATCACATTTTGAGTTCGCGCAGCTATCAATATTTGCTCCAGCATCAGTTTCGCCCGGAAAGGATTATCTATATTCCGAATGGAGTTGATACCCAGCGGTTTTATCCCGGCTCCTGGGTCAGGCCGCAGGAGATGGTGCGGCGTACGGAGCGGCTTTTTATCTGCGTTGCGCGTCTGGAATATGCCAAGGGTATCGATGTGCTGTTACATGCGTGGGCGCAGATGATGGCGCTGCCGCCAGAGTGGCGGAGCGGCCTGTCGCCCCGGCTGCGTCTGGTGGGTGATGGAACCTGCCGGCAGCAACTGGAACTCCTGGCGACTGAACTGGGGCTTCAGGAGAGTGTTGAGTTTTGTGGTACGCGTCTGGATATTCCGCAACTTCTGCAAGATGCCTGGGGTTTCGTTCTGCCTTCGCGGTGGGAAGGCATGCCCAACGCTCTCTTAGAGGCCATGTCCTGCGCGCTTCCGTGTATTGCCACACGCGTAAGCGGCAGCGAAGACGTGCTTGAGCAGGGGCAGAATGGTTTGCTGGTTGAGCCGGAACAACCGCAACAACTGGCCTATGCCCTGCGTTTGTTGATCGAAGACGCGGACCTGGCGATGCAACTCGGCTGGTTGGGCTATGAAACCGTCCTGCGCTATTACCAGATAAACACAACTGTACAGGGGAGCCTGGCTTTTTATCGTTACCTTTTGAGCAGAGAGACTGCTCATCGCATCTGGCCAGATCCTGTACAATTTGATGATCTTTCTCCATGGAGGCAGGGGTATGAGTGAGTATCGTGTGTATATGGCTCCTGAGACATTTTTTCCGTTGATGGGCGGTTCTGAGAGACAGGCTTTGCTCCAGAGCGCGTATTTGCGCGCGCAGGGGATAGAGACAACCATTATTACTCTGCATTTTCAGCGCGAAAGCCTGGCGTCTGAGGTTCTGGAAGGCGTGCCCATTCTGCGGGTTGGTGGACGCGTTCTCGCCTGGCATGACCATCTGCCAGGTATCTTGCGGCGCGTCTGCTACTTACTCGCGTTGTGCATCTTTGGCTGGCGGTTATGGCGCTGTCGTCATGCATATGATGTTTTGCATGTCTTTCAGTTGTCTGTGTTCACGCTGCCCGCGCTGTTCATCTGTCGCCTGGCGCGGAAGCCGCTGATTGTCAGTATGCGCAATGATATACCCCCATTTGAAGGAGAGAAGCGCGTTCGCTCCTGGAATGGCCTGGAAGGACTGGCGCGCCTGGGAAGACCAGCGCTGCATTTGATTGATCACCAGTTGCGTCTTGCCGGGGCGTGTATTGTTGTGCTGAGTACCCGAATGCGTGAGAGTCTGGAACGCTACGGCCTCGTGGGAACTGCGATCCGTGTGCTTCCAAATGGTGTGGATACCGCGAGCTTCGCGCCCCAGCCAGAACAGGAGGCAGAACTGCCCACAGTGGTCTGTGTCGCGCAGTTTCGTTACCAGAAAGGGATTGATGTCCTGTTGCATGCCTGGCGGTTGCTGATCGAGCAATTGCCGTATGCTCGCTTGCTCCTGGTCGGGGATGGGCCACTATTTGCTCAGATGCAAGGTTTATCCCTCGCATTGGGGATCAGCGGTAGTGTAGAGTTTGCTGGTCAGTGTGCGAATGTCGCGCAGCACTATCGGCGCGGGCGTATCGCGGTTTTGCCTTCGCGCTGGGAAGGGATGCCGAACGCCCTGCTTGAAGCAATGGCCTGTGGACGAGCCTGTGTGGCTACGCGAGTCAGCGGAAGTGAGGATTTATTGTGTCAGGAGAAATCTGGCCTGCTGGTTGAACCAGGGGATAGAGATGCCCTGGCCAAAGCTCTGTGGCTGCTCTTGACTGAGCCGGAGTTGGCCCGGCGTTATGGTCAGGCAGCTCGCCAGCATGTTGAACAACATTACACATTGGCGCGGATTATGGAGCAGCACAAAGCGCTCTACAAAGAACTGCTTGCGACTTTTCGTCAGGAGCGCGCTCTGGAAGCAGGCGTTTCAGGAATAGGACATTGAGGAGCGAGCAAGATGTGTGGAATTTGCGGTATCTGTAATGCGCGGAGCAAAGAGCCCGTGGTTGCTGCTGTGCTTGAAAATATGATGACCATGCTGAGACATCGTGGGCCGGATGAACAGGGGATATGTTTGAGGGGAGATACAGGGTTGGGTTTTCGGCGTTTGAGCATCATTGATCTGGTGAGCGGGCAGCAGCCCATAGGTAACGAGGCAGAGGATATCTGGCTGGTTTGCAATGGAGAGATCTGGAATTACCGTGCTTTGAGGGCAGACTTGCAAGCGCGTGGCCATGCTTTTCGCTCGCAGGGTGACGCGGAAGTGATTGTCCACCTCTATGAAGAGTACGGGGCGACTGGCCTGGCGCGCCTGCATGGAATGTTTGCGCTGGCGATCTGGGATAGCCGCGAGATGCGCCTGCTCCTGGCCAGGGATCGTATTGGGAAAAAGCCGCTCTATTATACGCGCGTGGGTGGTGACTTGCTTTTTGCCTCTGAGATCAAAGCCCTGTTCTGTGATCAGCGGGTGGCGCGCCGGGTTGATGTCCAGGCCATGGCCGACTTTCTCAGTGTGCGATATGTACCCGGACCAGCGACCCTGTTTGCTGACATTTATAAAGTGCAGCCTGGCCATTTATTGCTGTATGAAGCAGGCCGAATGCGCGAGGAGTGCTATTGGGATTTTGCCTTTGCTCCTCTGGAAGTGCGCCAGCCTCACTCAACCGCCACGTATCTCGCGGGCGTACGCGAGCACCTTCACAGGTCTGTCGAAGAGCGTATGATAAGTGATGTGCCTGTAGGCGCGTTGCTCAGCGGCGGAGTAGATTCCAGCATCATAGTAGGGCTCATGAGTCAGATCAGTCCGCAGCCGGCGCGCACATTTGCCGTGGGCTTTGATGTGCCTGGCTTCAACGAGTTACCCTATGCGCGTCTGGTCGCGGAACACTTTGGCACTGTGCATCACGAGTTGATACTGACAGGTCGCGAACTGGTTCAGAACTGGCCGCGGCTCACCTGGCATAGGGATGAGCCTGTCAGCGAACCCTCTGACCTGGGAGTTTACCTGATCTCGCGCCTTGCTCGCCAGTATGTCAAGGTCGTGCTCTCGGGCGAGGGCGGAGATGAACTGTTCGCGGGCTATCCCAAATACGCAGCGGATGGCCTGGCACGCTATTATCATCTCGTGCCGCCTGTGCTGCGCCATCAATTAATCACTCCCTTTCTGGAATGTCTGCCCTATGGTATGCGTAAACTCAAGACCGCTGCACGCGCGCTGGCCGACCCTCCGGCTCAACGCTGGATGAACTGGTTTGGAGTTTTTCATGCTTCTTTGAAAGAGCGCCTGCTTGCCGCCAGGGTGCAGAACCAGGTAGATATGAATGCCTCCCGCATTTTCCAGCGCTGGCTTGATTTGTATCCTCAACGGGACGATCTGTCGCGGATGCTCTACCTGGATACCAAGCTCTGGTTGCCTGATAATTTACTCATGAAAAGTGACCGGATGACAATGGCAGCCTCCCTGGAGGGCCGGCTCCCCTTTTTAGATGAGCATCTTGTCTCCTACGCGGCCAGTATGCCTTCGCATCTCAAGGTTCATGGCTGGCAAACCAAATATATCTTAAAGCGCGCCTATGTTGATTTTCTCCCCGCGGACATTCTCAAGCGCAGAAAGATGGGCTTTAATGTGCCCACAGGTACCTGGTTTCGCGAGGGCCAGCGCGCTTTTATCACAGATCTCTTACTTTCCGAACGTTTATTGAGCCGGGAACTATTCAATCCCGCGTGCATCGAATACCTGGTGCATGAACATCTGGCAGGACGTAGAAATTATCAAGCCCAGCTTTTCACATTAGCCAGCCTGGAACTCTGGTTTCGCATCTTCATCGATCCGCCTGGTCCCGCTCTTAACGCGCCCGCGCAGCGCTGTGATCAACTTACCGTATAAACATGTAGTATTCATCAAATCGTGGTGTATTTATGTAATAAGACATAGCATTGGTATTGTTGAACTACTTCACCTGATGTACGCCTGTTGCATCTCAGGGAATAAGATGGCATAATAGATATGCTCGTCGAAAAATTGATTGCGTTCAATATACTTTGGAGAAATAATCTCAAGCAATCCTCAGAATTGCCTGTTGGCGAAGAAAGTCGCAAAAGATCGGACATTTTTTGCGCAGCCGTAGGCCCGTGCGCTGTGGCACAAACAGGATGTGCACTCTGCTTGGCTAAAGCCGAGCAACTTCTCGTTCTCGCGAACTACACAAAGAAGTAAACGCGCAATTAAAGGAGGCACCGCGCATGTCCCGAAATGCAGATGTTTTCAGTATTGGTGTAGAAGAAGAGTTTCAGATTATTGACCCCCAGACCTATGCCCTCGACGCGGGGGTAGAGCACATTCTTCCACAGGCCCGCGAGATGTTGGGAGATGCAGTGCAATATGAGCTGATTCTTTCCCAGGTTGAGGTAGCTACTCCGATCTGTCATACGCTGGCAGAGGTACAAACAGCGCTGATTCGTCAGAGGCATGCGCTCATAGACGCTGCCGAGCAGGCAGGAAAAAGAATTGCTGCGGCTGGTACGCACCCTTTTTCACCCTGGTATGATCAGCCAATTACGCCAAAGGAACGTTATCAGGTGCTGGTGAAGGATTTTCAGCGTCTGATCAAAGAGCAAATCATTTTTGGCTGTCATGTCCATGTTGGCGTAAGCGATGGAGAGATCGCTTTAGAAGTGATGAACAGAGCGCGTCTCTGGCTTGCCCCATTACTTGCACTGAGCGCGAATTCACCCTTTTTAGATGGGGCAGATACGCAATATGCGAGTTTTCGTACAGGTTTGTGGTGGACTTCTCCTCTTTCCGGTCCACCACCTTTTTTTTCATCGCGCAGCGATCATGATGCTTTTGTCCAGTCGCTAGTAAACAGCAGAGGGATAGAGGATATTACGCGCGTATACTGGGATATTCGCTTGCCAGAACGCTACGAGACTATTGAGTTTCGCGTGATGGATGTGTGTATGACGGTGGACGAAGCGTTAATGCTCGCAGGTTTGATTCGCGCCCTGGTGCGTACCTGTTGTGACGAGGTTTACAGGAATGCTCCCGTTCCCAATGTGCGCGCCGAATTGCTGCGTGTTGCCAACTGGCGCGCTGCCCGTTATGGCCTGGAGGAAGAACTGGTCGATGTGATCGCTGGACATACTCTACCGGCCCACGATCTGATAGAGCGCTTTCTGGACTTTCTGCGACCAGCGCTTGAGGCAGAAGGTGATTGGGGGCATATTTCTCGTCTGTTGGCTCAGACCTTAAGCCACGGAAATGGGGCTATGCGTCAGAGAGCCCTTTTTCAGCAGACAGGGAGCATTCAGGATGTTGTGCAGTATGTTATTGATGAAACTGCCAGAGGAAGTGATAGCTTCTAAGTGTCAGCAAGAACGTGATATCGTTAGCAAACCCCTTGCGCCGCGCGGCGCAAGGGGTTTGCTAACGATATCACGTTCTTGCTGACACTTAGAAGCTATCACTTCCTCTGGCAGTTTCATCAATAACATACTGCACAACATCCTGAATGCTCCCTGTCTGCTGAAAAAGGGCTCTCTGACGCATAGCCCCATTTCCGTGGCTTAAGGTCTGAGCCAACAGACGAGAAATATGCCCCCAATCACCTTCTGCCTCAAGCGCTGGTCGCAGAAAGTCCAGAAAGCGCTCTATCAGATCGTGGGCCGGTAGAGTATGTCCAGCGATCACATCGACCAGTTCTTCCTCCAGGCCATAACGGGCAGCGCGCCAGTTGGCAACACGCAGCAATTCGGCGCGCACATTGGGAACGGGAGCATTCCTGTAAACCTCGTCACAACAGGTACGCACCAGGGCGCGAATCAAACCTGCGAGCATTAACGCTTCGTCCACCGTCATACACACATCCATCACGCGAAACTCAATAGTCTCGTAGCGTTCTGGCAAGCGAATATCCCAGTATACGCGCGTAATATCCTCTATCCCTCTGCTGTTTACTAGCGACTGGACAAAAGCATCATGATCGCTGCGCGATGAAAAAAAAGGTGGTGGACCGGAAAGAGGAGAAGTCCACCACAAACCTGTACGAAAACTCGCATATTGCGTATCTGCCCCATCTAAAAAGGGTGAATTCGCGCTCAGTGCAAGTAATGGGGCAAGCCAGAGACGCGCTCTGTTCATCACTTCTAAAGCGATCTCTCCATCGCTTACGCCAACATGGACATGACAGCCAAAAATGATTTGCTCTTTGATCAGACGCTGAAAATCCTTCACCAGCACCTGATAACGTTCCTTTGGCGTAATTGGCTGATCATACCAGGGTGAAAAAGGGTGCGTACCAGCCGCAGCAATTCTTTTTCCTGCCTGCTCGGCAGCGTCTATGAGCGCATGCCTCTGACGAATCAGCGCTGTTTGTACCTCTGCCAGCGTATGACAGATCGGAGTAGCTACCTCAACCTGGGAAAGAATCAGCTCATATTGCACTGCATCTCCCAACATCTCGCGGGCCTGTGGAAGAATGTGCTCTACCCCCGCGTCGAGGGCATAGGTCTGGGGGTCAATAATCTGAAACTCTTCTTCTACACCAATACTGAAAACATCTGCATTTCGGGACATGCGCGGTGCCTCCTTTAATTGCGCGTTTACTTCTTTGTGTAGTTCGCGAGAACGAGAAGTTGCTCGGCTTTAGCCAAGCAGAGTGCACATCCTGTTTGTGCCACAGCGCACGGGCCTACGGCTGCGCAAAAAATGTCCGATCTTTTGCGACTTTCTTCGCCAACAGGCAATTCTGAGGATTGCTTGAGATTATTTCTCCAAAGTATATTGAACGCAATCAATTTTTCGACGAGCATATCTATTATGCCATCTTATTCCCTGAGATGCAACAGGCGTACATCAGGTGAAGTAGTTCAACAATACCAATGCTATGTCTTATTACATAAATACACCACGATTTGATGAATACTACATGTTTATACGGTAAGTTGATCACAGCGCTGCGCGGGCGCGTTAAGAGCGGGACCAGGCGGATCGATGAAGATGCGAAACCAGAGTTCCAGGCTGGCTAATGTGAAAAGCTGGGCTTGATAATTTCTACGTCCTGCCAGATGTTCATGCACCAGGTATTCGATGCACGCGGGATTGAATAGTTCCCGGCTCAATAAACGTTCGGAAAGTAAGAGATCTGTGATAAAAGCGCGCTGGCCCTCGCGAAACCAGGTACCTGTGGGCACATTAAAGCCCATCTTTCTGCGCTTGAGAATGTCCGCGGGGAGAAAATCAACATAGGCGCGCTTTAAGATATATTTGGTTTGCCAGCCATGAACCTTGAGATGCGAAGGCATACTGGCCGCGTAGGAGACAAGATGCTCATCTAAAAAGGGGAGCCGGCCCTCCAGGGAGGCTGCCATTGTCATCCGGTCACTTTTCATGAGTAAATTATCAGGCAACCAGAGCTTGGTATCCAGGTAGAGCATCCGCGACAGATCGTCCCGTTGAGGATACAAATCAAGCCAGCGCTGGAAAATGCGGGAGGCATTCATATCTACCTGGTTCTGCACCCTGGCGGCAAGCAGGCGCTCTTTCAAAGAAGCATGAAAAACTCCAAACCAGTTCATCCAGCGTTGAGCCGGAGGGTCGGCCAGCGCGCGTGCAGCGGTCTTGAGTTTACGCATACCATAGGGCAGACATTCCAGAAAGGGAGTGATTAATTGATGGCGCAGCACAGGCGGCACGAGATGATAATAGCGTGCCAGGCCATCCGCTGCGTATTTGGGATAGCCCGCGAACAGTTCATCTCCGCCCTCGCCCGAGAGCACGACCTTGACATACTGGCGAGCAAGGCGCGAGATCAGGTAAACTCCCAGGTCAGAGGGTTCGCTGACAGGCTCATCCCTATGCCAGGTGAGCCGCGGCCAGTTCTGAACCAGTTCGCGACCTGTCAGTATCAACTCGTGATGCACAGTGCCAAAGTGTTCCGCGACCAGACGCGCATAGGGTAACTCGTTGAAGCCAGGCACATCAAAGCCCACGGCAAATGTGCGCGCCGGCTGCGGACTGATCTGACTCATGAGCCCTACTATGATGCTGGAATCTACTCCGCCGCTGAGCAACGCGCCTACAGGCACATCACTTATCATACGCTCTTCGACAGACCTGTGAAGGTGCTCGCGTACGCCCGCGAGATACGTGGCGGTTGAGTGAGGCTGGCGCACTTCCAGAGGAGCAAAGGCAAAATCCCAATAGCACTCCTCGCGCATTCGGCCTGCTTCATACAGCAATAAATGGCCAGGCTGCACTTTATAAATGTCAGCAAACAGGGTCGCTGGTCCGGGTACATATCGCACACTGAGAAAGTCGGCCATGGCCTGGACATCAACCCGGCGCGCCACCCGCTGATCACAGAACAGGGCTTTGATCTCAGAGGCAAAAAGCAAGTCACCACCCACGCGCGTATAATAGAGCGGCTTTTTCCCAATACGATCCCTGGCCAGGAGCAGGCGCATCTCGCGGCTATCCCAGATCGCCAGCGCAAACATTCCATGCAGGCGCGCCAGGCCAGTCGCCCCGTACTCTTCATAGAGGTGGACAATCACTTCCGCGTCACCCTGCGAGCGAAAAGCATGGCCACGCGCTTGCAAGTCTGCCCTCAAAGCACGGTAATTCCAGATCTCTCCATTGCAAACCAGCCAGATATCCTCTGCCTCGTTACCTATGGGCTGCTGCCCGCTCACCAGATCAATGATGCTCAAACGCCGAAAACCCAACCCTGTATCTCCCCTCAAACATATCCCCTGTTCATCCGGCCCACGATGTCTCAGCATGGTCATCATATTTTCAAGCACAGCAGCAACCACGGGCTCTTTGCTCCGCGCATTACAGATACCGCAAATTCCACACATCTTGCTCGCTCCTCAATGTCCTATTCCTGAAACGCCTGCTTCCAGAGCGCGCTCCTGACGAAAAGTCGCAAGCAGTTCTTTGTAGAGCGCTTTGTGCTGCTCCATAATCCGCGCCAATGTGTAATGTTGTTCAACATGCTGGCGAGCTGCCTGACCATAACGCCGGGCCAACTCCGGCTCAGTCAAGAGCAGCCACAGAGCTTTGGCCAGGGCATCTCTATCCCCTGGTTCAACCAGCAGGCCAGATTTCTCCTGACACAATAAATCCTCACTTCCGCTGACTCGCGTAGCCACACAGGCTCGTCCACAGGCCATTGCTTCAAGCAGGGCGTTCGGCATCCCTTCCCAGCGCGAAGGCAAAACCGCGATACGCCCGCGCCGATAGTGCTGCGCGACATTCGCACACTGACCAGCAAACTCTACACTACCGCTGATCCCCAATGCGAGGGATAAACCTTGCATCTGAGCAAATAGTGGCCCATCCCCGACCAGGAGCAAGCGAGCATACGGCAATTGCTCGATCAGCAACCGCCAGGCATGCAACAGGACATCAATCCCTTTCTGGTAACGAAACTGCGCGACACAGACCACTGTGGGCAGTTCTGCCTCCTGTTCTGGCTGGGGCGCGAAGCTCGCGGTATCCACACCATTTGGAAGCACACGGATCGCAGTTCCCACGAGGCCGTAGCGTTCCAGACTCTCACGCATTCGGGTACTCAGCACAACAATACACGCCCCGGCAAGACGCAACTGGTGATCAATCAAATGCAGCGCTGGTCTTCCCAGGCGCGCCAGTCCTTCCAGGCCATTCCAGGAGCGAACGCGCTTCTCTCCTTCAAATGGGGGTATATCATTGCGCATACTGACAATCAGCGGCTTCCGCGCCAGGCGACAGATGAACAGCGCGGGCAGCGTGAACACAGACAACTGAAAGACATGCAAAACATCATATGCATGACGACAGCGCCATAACCGCCAGCCAAAGATGCACAACGCGAGTAAGTAGCAGACGCGCCGCAAGATACCTGGCAGATGGTCATGCCAGGCGAGAACGCGTCCACCAACCCGCAGAATGGGCACGCCTTCCAGAACCTCAGACGCCAGGCTTTCGCGCTGAAAATGCAGAGTAATAATGGTTGTCTCTATCCCCTGCGCGCGCAAATACGCGCTCTGGAGCAAAGCCTGTCTCTCAGAACCGCCCATCAACGGAAAAAATGTCTCAGGAGCCATATACACACGATACTCACTCATACCCCTGCCTCCATGGAGAAAGATCATCAAATTGTACAGGATCTGGCCAGATGCGATGAGCAGTCTCTCTGCTCAAAAGGTAACGATAAAAAGCCAGGCTCCCCTGTACAGTTGTGTTTATCTGGTAATAGCGCAGGACGGTTTCATAGCCCAACCAGCCGAGTTGCATCGCCAGGTCCGCGTCTTCGATCAACAAACGCAGGGCATAGGCCAGTTGTTGCGGTTGTTCCGGCTCAACCAGCAAACCATTCTGCCCCTGCTCAAGCACGTCTTCGCTGCCGCTTACGCGTGTGGCAATACACGGAAGCGCGCAGGACATGGCCTCTAAGAGAGCGTTGGGCATGCCTTCCCACCGCGAAGGCAGAACGAAACCCCAGGCATCTTGCAGAAGTTGCGGAATATCCAGACGCGTACCACAAAACTCAACACTCTCCTGAAGCCCCAGTTCAGTCGCCAGGAGTTCCAGTTGCTGCCGGCAGGTTCCATCACCCACCAGACGCAGCCGGGGCGACAGGCCGCTCCGCCACTCTGGCGGCAGCGCCATCATCTGCGCCCACGCATGTAACAGCACATCGATACCCTTGGCATATTCCAGACGCGCAACGCAGATAAAAAGCCGCTCCGTACGCCGCACCATCTCCTGCGGCCTGACCCAGGAGCCGGGATAAAACCGCTGGGTATCAACTCCATTCGGAATATAGATAATCCTTTCCGGGCGAAACTGATGCTGGAGCAAATATTGATAGCTGCGCGAACTCAAAATGTGATAATAGACATTCGCTTTGCGTAGGTATTCGAGCATCCTGTGGCCTCCCCAGGCCATCCTCTGCAACTGATCAAGATCTCCTCCTTCTTCAGCTTTTAAATGGACAGTCGCCCGTTCCAATTGACCAGATTTTCCAACCACATCCTTCTTGTGCGTCTCTCGCGCCAAAAGTTCCTCTAATACGTCATATGGTCCCGTACTCTGCACACCGATGATCACCGGCTTATGGGTGATTTTACCGATGAACGCTGCCACGGCTGCCTGGGGAGAAAACTGAAGAGTATGGATGAGATCATAGCGCCGGCGCAAACGCCAGAGCGTGACAAACAGAAACAGGTTCACCAGCAGATACGCGAATTTCCCGGCGCGCAACATTCCCCCACGCCGATACCACCCGCCAACGCGAATAATTGAAAAAGACCGGTAGGTCTCCCTGGCGGGCCAGGCCTTCTGGTGTCGAAGCGTCACAACAAGCACATCCTGGCCGAGCTGGCTCAGATACCCGGCCTGCTTCTCTGCCTGTGACTGAGAACCGCCTACACTCGGCCAGAATTGATACGCTACATAACAAATACGCATACGCGTCTCAAACCTCTCCTTCCACATGTGTATATACCTGGCAACAGGGAAAAATGAATCGCGGCGGAGTTTCTGGCAATGACCAGTTACCTTTCCTTTGAGATTGAAAGAAAGATCCCTCACGCTCACAAGTAAATGGTAGAGCCACGACGATCCAGAAAGAGGCTCCCACAGCCTGAATCCATAGGTCGCGCGAGCCCACTGACTGCACAAGCACGCTGACCAGGCCAGCCAGCGCAACAGCATAGAGCATACGCCGTTCTCCACTGCTTTTGCGGATTCCCCGTAATAACCCCCTGCCCAGCGTGAAAAATGCCATGCTGAGCAAGAAGAGTCCAATCACTCCATGATCATAAAGCGTTCCCCAAAAGAGACTATGCGGCGCTGTGCCGACAACTCCCTTACCAGCAACACCCACGTGCAAATATGCTAGAAGTTGATCTGAGGATTGCAAACCACCGCCCAACCAGCGCGTGACCTGAAAATTGCGTAGCAGCGCCTCCCAGAGGTACAGGCGCCCGTTCAACGTGGCTATGTCAGCACTAAAAAAGCGAGCCATGAAAGGCAGGGAACTCGCCCAACCAGCAGCGAGTCCCACGCTGCACAGGAGCAGCAGACTAAACAGGACAGACAGCCGCCAACGTAACGGCAAACAGAACACTACAATTGTCATCCCCAGCAACACTCCAACAAAAGCGCTGCGCGTAAACGTCAGCAGCAGCGTTCCTGATAAACAGAACAATACAAAGAGAAAGAACGATCTGTTCATCCCTCGCGCATAGAGGCAGCGGTAAAATGCCAATGGGATCAGCGGCGAGAGATAAAAAGCAAAAGTTGTCGCCTGGGTAAAGAGCGAGGTAACACGAAATAAGCCTGTTTGCCGGTCTACTTCCCCGTGTTGATGGGTTACAAAACCATACAGGCCGGCAAGGGCTATCAATAAAGCTGTGATTAGCAAGACTGCGATCAATCCCTCAAGCCTCCGGCGCGTTGTCACCAGCCCCATTGTCAGCACTCCCGCGCCAGCAGAGGCCAGCATGGTCAGCCAGAGCGTTAAAAACGCCCCACTCCCCAATGGAGAAAGCCCAATGCCCAGAAGTACCCAACCCAGATACAGTGCCAGCCAGAGGAAACCGGGCACCCGCCTGAAAATTTCTTTCCAGGGAAAGCACGGAAGCAGGCAAAGCAGGGGAAAAATCAGGAGGAGATCAAAATGGTTCCCATTAAAAAGGGTCAGAGATGAACCAATACATACATCCACCAGACTGGCCCATGTCAGTAAAAGGACATAGGGATAGCGCAAAAAACACAGCAGGAACACCAGGCCGATACTGGTACTCAAGGTGGCAAGGGCATTACGAGTGGTGGCAATGATGCCAGCACTCAATACGCTCAATGTTAATGCTAGAGAGAATAGACCGTGACGAAGATCATGAGTAGCGAAACACCTCTTCAGCCAATTCATACCAGACACGTGATGGACATTCAGTCCAGCGCGTTCGCACTGAATTCTGACCACATGTACTTCAGCAGGTACGTGCCAGATCCGCAATGTGCCGATGCGCCGATACAAGCAGCCAAGCAGAAGTAAGCTGGTCACCAGAGAAGTTGCAGAGGTTGCCAGGGCAATGCCAAAGCCTTGCCAGAAATGGACCAGAACAGCATCGAGCAAGGCGTTTGTCCCTACACTCATACATGCCATGAGCAGTGGCACACGTGCCTCCCCCAGCGCATTAAAAGCTCTGGAGAGTAAAAAACTGAGTGCCATGGGCGCCAGCCCTGGTACAAAGCCAGAAAAAATGGCCACAGTCGCGCGCGTGTCGGCGGCTGAAAACGCCCCGTGCTGGAATAACAACGCTATCAATGGGCGTTCCACCAGCAGCAACACCAGGCTCAGCGGCACCATTCCCAGAACTAGGCCCCACGTGTACAGGCGCAGGGTACACTTAAATGCCTGATAGTTCGCATCACCCAAAGCTGCCTGGCGCGCCAGGCCGGGCAGTGCGGCACGCCCGATGGAAACAAAAAAGATCCCAATAAACATACTTACTATTTTGAGCGCGTAGTTGAAAGCAGAGATACTGCCTGCCGGGAGCATAGAGGTAAACATCTGATCAACCAGAGGGCCACCTTGTAAAATCAACGCGCCCAGCAGCATCGGCCAGGCAGTGGAAAAAATGACGCGCAGATCGGGGTTACGCACATCGAGTACCGGGCGATAGCGCAGCCCCGCTCGCCTGGCCCTGATCCCAACTACCAGCAATTGCAAAACTGTCCCTACCAGCCCTCCGATACATAGCACGGGAATTCCCCACAACTTCCCACCTATCAAAGTCAGGACTGCCGTTGTCAGCGGCACAAGCACTCCCGCGTAGGCCGGCCAGCCAAAATGTCCTTCCGCGTTCAAGCCGGACTCCAGCACCGCGATGATCAGACTCAGGGGAAGTGCCAGATACAGCAACGGTGCCAGGACAAGCGCCTGGTGAAAGCGCAGCGGATCTAATCCCGGCGCGGACAAAAAAAGCAGCGACTGGCGCGTAGCCACGAAGACCAGCACCAGCGGCACTGCCATCAACGTCAGGGCATTCACCAGCGTACTCAAGAGCCTGGAGGCGCTCTCCAGCTCAGAGTGCGCTCGCATACGGCTATACACCGGGACCACAGCAGCCTCCAGAGCACTGCTGAGAAGTTGAACCAGCAAGAGGGGAAACGCAGCAGCCACAAAGTAGGCGTCTAATGTCGCCCCTGTCCCAAAGCTGGCAGAAATCACCACCTGGTTCACCATGCCACCAGCACGCAGCAGCAGCGCAGCCGCAATCAAACTGAGTAAAGCTCGTACCACCTGCCGGTTAACAGACGCCGATATGGCTGCTCTCCACGGCCTGGCTCTGGCAAATGCCCACGTAGAAGACATCTCTTCCTCTTCCTTGTCCGAATTCTCACGCAACAACTACCACCAGATCACTTCTTTAATAGGGGCTCAGGGGTTGACGGCACGGTATCTCCACGAAAGGTGCGCCGGATCAGGCCGTTCCCCGACACAGCCAGGCCACTTAAAGAGAGACCAGGGCGAATCACGCGCTCGGAAAACGTGGGACTTATCCGCTCGGATTCACCTGTATCCGGCAGGTGCGACTCCCCCCCTTCACTCACCGGCAGAGGAGCAGGAATGAGTTTCATGGAGATCGTTGGAAGCTCTACAGTGACTTCTTCGATTGAGCAGCGCCCCTGACTGCTCGCGGATGGCTGTTGAGGCAGCACGTAGGAATGGGTATCGGCGTAGTCATGCCATGAACTCTGATTGAGCACAACTCCCAGAACTCTCGTGGTTTGCATACGCCAGAGAAGCTGTCTGAGCCGCACAAGCGCTTTACACGGAGTACGTGAACTATCCACCACCAGCACCAATGCTTCAACAGAGGAAGCCAGAACTTGCGCTTCGGCTACTGCGAGCAAAGAAGGGGCATCGAATAACACATAATCGAACGAAGCCTGCTTTAACTGGGACAGCAACTGCGTCGTTGTCAACGCACGCAGAAATTCCGCAGAACTCATCTCCTGCGTGCCAGTCAATAACACGGAGAGCCCGGGCACAGCGGTCGCCTGAGCATAGCGCTCGATCAGCAGGGGATTGCCACCCCTCGCCAGTACATTGGTGAGGCCAGCCCGCTCAGAAAGATGAAATTCGCGCGCGAGAGTGGGATGATGGATGTTGAGATCAACCAATAAAACCTGTTTTCCTGCCTGAGCCAGGTGAATAGCGATATTGCCAGCAATTGTGGTCTTACCTTCTCCTGCAAGCGCACTGGTTACCATTATCAGCTTAAAAGGATGACCAGCCTGAGCTACATCCAGGCCCGCGCAGAGCATCCGATAGTTTTCCAGCGCTTTGCGCTGGTTTTTGCGCGAGAAACGCGGCAGCAGAGCCAGAATTTCCGCGTCCAGGAGCTTCTGAACCTGCTCCACGCTAGTAGGCCGGTTACCAATCCATTCAAAAAACATGCTCAACAGGATCGCGAGAACCAGGCCCACCAGCGCTCCTATTCCCGCGCTTTGCAACGGGCGCGGCTGAACGGGAAAAGCTGGCATAGAAGCTGGAATAATCTGCACTGTTCCCTGAGCACTTGCATTCGCGTAGTGCGCAAAACTCTGACTCACCTGATTTGCCAGGCTAGCAGCAAAGCGGGGATCAGGAGCCTGGATGTCCAATTCTATAATCTGCGTATTAGTCTGCGGCTTGACTGACAGCATCGCAAGCAAATCCTGTGAGTTCAGCCCCGGATGCTGCGCAACAACGGGATCAAGCACAGTCGGAATTGTGACCAGTTGCGCAAAAGTTGGAACTGCCTGCAAACTATCGCTAATACTGGGATGCGCCGAGACTCCAACGTTGATAATCAGATAAGCAGAGGCTTGATATACGGGACGAAGAAATGAACTAATCAGATAGGTAGCACCGCTGCATACAAGCGCACACACCACGAACAGCCACATCCAACGTCTGGTGAGAAGCGTATAATATCGAAAGAAATTTCCCATCACTACCATCCTTTTCAAAAGAAATCAAGCAAAGAACAAAGCAAGCATCGACAACGAAGCAATTTGCGCATTTACATGTTCCTGTCACCATTCATTATACTAATGCCTCCAAATTTGATAGTATCATCAATATTTCGATTCACTCGTGGGAAGACAGGGAAATAAAAAAGTGGAATATTACACGCTCAAGGCACTGGTGTTACCGAGAGGAAGGTCGACAAAAAAGGTTGAACCCTCTCCCACGCGGGACTCACACCAGATACGCCCCCGGTGTTGATCGACAATATCTTTACAGATAGCCAGGCCCAGACCAGTTCCGCTGATTGTTGAGGAGCGCGCGTCCGAGGTGCGATAAAAAGGCTGAAAAATATTCTCTTGCTGTTCAGGAGAGATTCCCTGGCCAGCATCCTGCACTTTGAGATGGGCCAGCTTCTGATCTTGTTCAAGAGTTATCTTGACGACGCTTTCAGGGGAGGAGTACTTCAACGCGTTACTGAGCAGATTGGTCACTACCTGGCCCAGGCGTGCCTCATCGGCCCGGAGCATGACTGGCTTCTCTGGCAGCGTTAGCTCTATGACACGTTCGCTGACCATGCGTTGCTCTTCAACGATACCCGCGCAGATTGCATTCAGATTACACGTTTTTTTGGCTAATACCTGTTTGCCGGAGCGCAGGCTAGTCAGATCGAGCAGTTCATTGAGCAGCTTGGTCAAACGACCGGTCTGCTCATCGACCTTGACGAAAGCCTCGCGCAGACCGTCCATTTCTGGGGATGCCATGGCATATTTCTTGAGGCGCCGCAAAGCCAGTTGAGCCTGGCCTCGAATAGTGGTAATAGGCGTCTTTAACTCGTGCGAGGTAATCGAGACAAAAAGATCCTTGAACTGATTGGCCTGGCGCAGTTCCTGGTTAGCGTCGGCCAGTTCAGACGCGTGCATCTGCGCAGTCCATTCGGCTCGCAAAGCCTTACGTCGCGCTGTCTCGCGTTGTACGATCAAGATAACCACAGCAATTCCAACAATTGCAAAAAGTGTGACGGGAAACAAAATCTCCCAATTGAAATAGGGCATCCCTGAGCCAACGTCTCCGCCAGGGAAAAGGTCAATATAGAAGAGCACACAACAGCTCAAAATGGTAGCAAACAAGCCAG
The DNA here is from genome assembly GCA_036384215.1 of Ktedonobacteraceae bacterium. Lineage (GTDB taxonomy): Bacteria > Chloroflexota > Ktedonobacteria > Ktedonobacterales > Ktedonobacteraceae > Paraktedonobacter. The sequence continues at coordinate 26,036 of DASVMX010000229.1, forward strand.
GACCAACTCCCCAGAAAAGCGCCACACAAAGTATGCCCATCAGCAAAGAAGCACTGTTGGGAAAATAATAGACGTTGACCATTCTCTCACCAACCAGTGTGACGGTGGTAAACGCGGCAACGATCAAAAATGCAAAACCGTAGCCCGGCACGCTCCCCCTCCACCAGGGGAGCGAAGATAAAATCTGCCGGGATGCTGCTTCCTGGTTTTGATTGTGCTGCTGCACCGATGGTTGTTTTTGAGGATCAGGGAAAATTGCTACCACCAACGCTTTCTACCCTCAGCTTGCCGGGGCTATGCTGATCTATTTATAATAGAGCCTTCTTATGAATCATTGTACCACTTGCCTACGATCTTCCTTCTTCTGCAAAATCACCGAGAGAGATTTTTGAGAATGACAAATCAGTATCTCACCAGCAGTGCGCCTGCCTGGAGGAGCAAAACAAGAGCGATCAGACGGTCAATACGATTCATCCCCGCTGCCCCCTCTATTTTTCTCACTTATGCAAAAGCATTTTCTACATAAAAAACATTCCCCTGCCTTGCAAGAGACAAGGCAGGGGAATGTTTTTGGACTGTTACATCTGGGAAACAATTGTCTGTAGCTCAAGAGAGACGTTGCCGTCGCGCAGAACCAGGTGAGCGGTCTGACCGGCGGCCACCTCGCCCGCCAGCACGGCATCGGCCAGCGCATCGTCGATGTAGCTCTGGATGGTCCGGCGCAGCGGGCGCGCTCCGTACTCTTCGTCGTAGCCCTCCCGCAGGAGCAACTCACGCACCTCCTCGCTGATCTCCAGCTCGATGTGCTGCTCCCTCAAGCGCGCGCGCACCTGGGTCAGCAACAGATCCAGGATCTGGTTCAGTTCCTCTTTGCCCAGCGTGTGGAAGACCACCACCTGGTCAATGCGGTTGATGAACTCGGGCCGGAACAGGCGCTTGAGTCCCTCCATGACCTTGGAGCGCATGGCTTCGTGCTGCTCATCGCGCTCGTGCTCGCCTCTGGGCTGCAAAAACCCGATCCCCGCCGCGCGTTTGAGGTCCGCGCTGCCCGCATTACTGGTCATGATCACCACGGTGTTCTTGAAATCCACCGTGCGCCCCTGCCCATCGGTCAGCCGTCCATCATCCATGATCTGTAACAGCGCGTTGAAGACCTCGGGATGCGCTTTCTCCACCTCGTCCAGCAGGATCACGCTGTACGGACGACGGCGCACCTGTTCGGTCAACTGCCCCCCCTCGTCGTGTCCCACGTAGCCGGGAGGACTGCCGAACAGGCGCGAGACGGTATGCGGCTCCATGTACTCCGACATATCCAGCCGGATCAGGTGCTCTTCGCCGCCAAAGAGTTCTCCCGCCAGGGCTTTGGCCAGCTCCGTCTTGCCCACCCCGGTCGGTCCCAGGAAGAGGAACGAGCCAATCGGACGTTTGGGATCTTTCAGACCCGCCCGCGAGCGCCGGATGGCCCGCGCCACGGCTCCAACTGCCTCGTTCTGGCCAATCACCCGCCTGCGCAGATCCTCTTCCAGGTTCAGCAGATTCTGCCGCTCGCTCTCCAGCATCTGGCTCACCGGCACCCCGGTCCACGTCTCCACCACCCTGGCGATCAGTTCCGGCGTGACCAGCAAGGTCACCGCGCTGCCCGCCTCGGCCCGCGCTTTGTCCAGTTTTTCCTGAACCAGCAGCTCCTTCTGGCGCATCTTCGCCGCCCGCTCGTATTCCTCGGCGTTGGCCGCGGCCTCTTTTTTGGCCTGCATGTCGGCCAGCTCTTTCTCCAGATCAGAGATCAGGGTCGGGCTCAGAATGCCCTGTTCCGTTGCCTCCAGGCGCAGAGCGGACCCGGCTTCGTCCATCACGTCGATGGCTTTGTCGGGCAGGAAGCGATCATTGATGTAACGATCCGAGAGCTTGACCGCGGCCTCGATGGCCTCGTCAGTGATGCCAACGCCGTGGTGCAGCTCGTAATTCGGGCGTACCGCCTGCAACATCGTGATCGCTTCTTCCACGGAAGGCTCATCGACCAGCACCGGCTGGAAACGGCGCTCCAGGGCGGCGTCTTTCTCGATGTGCTTGCGATATTCGTCCAGGGTGGTCGCGCCGATACAGCGCAGTTCTCCGCGAGCCAGCGCCGGCTTGAGCATGTCCGCCGCCCCCACCGCGCCTTCCGCGGCACCCGCGCCCACGACGGTGTGCAATTCATCAATAAAGAGGATCACCTCCGGCGACTCGCGCAGTTCTTCCAGCAAGGATTTCATGCGCTGCTCAAACTGGCCGCGGAACATCGCACCAGCAACCATGCCACCCATATTTAAAGAAACAATGCGCTTGTTGCGCAGCGTGGCGGGCACATTGCCCTCGTAAATGCGTTTGGCCAGATTCTCAACAATCGCGGTCTTACCCACGCCCGGCTCGCCGATCAGCACGGGATTGTTTTTCTGGCGCCGTCCCAGCACGGTAATCACCCGGCGCAGCTCGCGTTCGCGGCCAGAGGCGGGATCGAGCCGGCCATCCGCCGCCTCCCCGGTCAGATCGCGTCCATACTGATCCAGCGTAGGTGTCTTGCT
>DASVMX010000230.1:0-3397 GCA_036384215.1 Ktedonobacteraceae bacterium
GGGGAGGTGAATTGCTACATGCCGCGCGCTGTATCTGGTACGATTGTGCCAGCCTGTGCGGAAAAGAGAGAGGAAGGACATCATTTTCGCGTATCTAGTAATAAGCAACGGTCTTTGGATGTTTGTTAGTTTCCTGCGTCCTTCTTATTATGGGCGGTGGACGATGGATCTAACAGGTGCAACTCACGTTTTTGCCATCGAGTCCCCACCGCAGGCGCGCCTGCGGTGCTGCGTGGGCAGCGGTCAGAGCGCCTGTCGCCGATGCAGCACCGGACCGGCGCCTCCGGTGTGCTCAGGAGTCCCGTTTGCAACAATCTGAGTCGCACCCGGATCTAACTGCCCTCTCGACGACAGGCAAGAAATCACATATAATCTGATGAAAGATGTATTCAGCCCAGGCTGAGATATATGTCACTAGCTCGGAGAAGGTAGGTGTAGAACATGGAATGTCCCAACTGTAAGGCGCAGAACCGCGATGGCGTGCGCTTTTGCAGCAATTGTGGGCAGCGGATGCCACCAGCCCCTACGGTAGCTCCTACGGTGCAGGGGTCTTCCGCTAATCCTCCCACAGTTGCCGCTATCCCTGGTGGCCGGGGGGGGAGTTCACTCACAATAGGCACACCTTTGCAAGGCGGGCGTTATGTTGTCAAAGAGGTGTTGGGCCAGGGCGGAATGGGAGCCGCTTTGCTGGCCACGGACAAACGTCTGGATAGCAAGCTGGTCGTTATTAAAGAACTTATCTCGGATAGTAATGATCCGACTCGGCTCAAAGAGGACGAGGCGAATTTCAAACGGGAAGTGGTGACGCTGGCTCATCTGGATCATCCACTGATTCCCAATGTAACCGACAATTTTGACGAAAATTCGCGCTTTTTTATGGTCCAGGAATATGTCGAAGGCGAGAATCTGGAAGATCGTATGGATCACTTGCGGCAGCCATTGAATGAACGCGATGTGCTGATTTTTGCTTCGCAGATTCTGGATATTCTGGACTATCTGGCGCAGCAAACGCCGCCGATTATTCACCGGGATATCAAACCCGCCAACATTATTATCGGCAACAAGGATAAAAGGGCGCACCTGGTGGATTTTGGCATTGCTCGCGCTGATGCCGCGCGCAATGCCAAGCGCAAGCAGACCTCCGCGCTGGGCACGCCGGGATACGCGCCTCCCGAGCAATACCAGGGGAACGCCGATCCGCGCTCCGACCTGTATGCTCTGGGGGCGACGCTCCATCATTTGTTAACGAACCGCGATCCGCGGGGCTACCAGCCTTTCAGCTATCCGCCAGCGCGTACACTGAATCCTCAGTTGTCCTCAGACGTGGAAAGCGTGTTATCGCGTGCGCTGCTCAACGATATTAATCAGCGCTACCAGAGCGCGTCGTCGATGAAGAGTGATGTCGACCAGATTTTGTATCAGCGCTTCGGCATTGCGTCTGGCGCGCTGATGGGCTATACCTCGTCGGGGACCATGGCGGATCTGACCTTGCCTGGCACAGGGGCGAGTCTGATCGGGGCATCTATCGTTCCAAACCCCAACCTGCCTACGGTGCAGGGTCCGCCCACCTACGCGTCTACTCCGTACCGCGGTACGCCTTATACGCCATTACCGCCTACCCAGGTAGGAACAGGTCCGACGATTCCGCCGCCGCCGCCGGGAATGACGAACATGACGATTCCCCCGCTCGTTCAGGCTCAGACACCGAATCTACAAGGTCCGCCGACCCCGCCCTATCTCTATCAGCCGTCGCAGCCTATGTCACCGGTGCTGCCGCCACCACCGTCCAATCGCCCGCGGCGCAATCCGCTGCTGATCGTGGGGCTTGTAGTCCTGCTGATGCTGGTGCTTGGTGGGGCCGTCTTTGGTGTACTCAAACTGAAAGGCGGCACCAGTGGCAATGGAACGCCTGCGGTCACTACGGGCACACCGGGAATCTACACGGCCAAAACCTCAACTGGCGAACAGATCGGCATTAGCGACGGCTCCTTTGCCTTTGACACCAATCGCCCGGATGGCTCGCTCAAAACCCAGGCTTCCGCGGCTTTCAGAGCTGGGAACACAAGCTCTGCTCAGGGACTCTGGCAGCAGGCAGTGACTACCGAGCCAAATGATCCCGAGGCGCTGATCTACCTGGAGAACCAGAAGGTACTGGCCGCGGGGAGCGCTCACGTGACGATTGTTGTCGCGACCATGCTGAGCGGATCGGATACGGGTGTGGGGCGCGATGATTTGCAGGGCGCCTACGTGGCCCAGAAGACGTATAACGATGGCTCGCTGCTCAACGGCATCGGGGTTGTGCTGCTGATTGCTAATGGCAGCAGCGAATCCAGCAACGCAGTGACCATTGCTCAGCAGATCGTTCAGACCGCCAAAGCCGATTCGACCATTGTTGGCGTCATGGGTTGGCCCTTTAGCTCCTATGCCGTCAACTCGGCCAGCATTTTCAAAGCTGCAAAATTGCCCGTGGTTTCGGAAACGGCCTCCAGTGACCTGTTGAGCGGAATTTCTCCCTACTTTTTCCGCGTTTGCGCGACCAATAAGGACGAGAGTATCGCTGGCGCGCGCTATAGCGAGCGGGTGCTGCACGCCAATCGTGCTGTCGTCTTCACCGATCCGCTGAACGCGTATACCAGCAGCCTGGCCAAGGATTTTTCCGATCAGTTCCAGGCCGATGGCCATACCATTCTGTCCACGGAGAAATATACGGTCGGCAAGGCCAGCACGATTGCCACGGCTCTACAGGACGCGTTAAAAACGACCAATACTGTTCCCGATATCATCTACTTCGCGGGCTATGCCAGCGATCTTAGCACGGTGATGACCGATTTGCCAAACACTGGCCCCTGGGCAAATGTGGTAATTATGGGGGGCGACGCCCTCTATGAACTTTCCGGTTATCAGCCCAGCTCGCGTATCAACTGGAACCGCGTGCGCTTTACCTCGTTTACCTACCCTGATGTCTGGGATATTCAGGGGCTGACCTCGCGCAAGCCGGCCTTCTTTATCAACTATGGGAATGATCTCAACCCTGGCAATCAACATAGCGGCTATGGTTGGACCCGCCCGGATAACGATGCCATGCTCTCGTATGACGCGCTCTCGGCTCTCCTGGAGGCGGTGAAGCTGACAGGCAAGCCTCAAGTCACGGCCAGCGATGTGGAGACAGCATTGGTCCACTTGAACGGTCAAAACGCCTTTCAGGGTGTAAGCGGCCAGGTTTCCCTTGGCGCGGATGGGAATCCCATCAACAAGGCCGTCGTTGTACTGCATGTGTCTGTCCAGGGCTTTATCCAGATGGACCCCTCGGTGCAGGGACAGTTCTTGCTCAAATAAAGCAGGATAAAAGCAGAGGGATGGAGCGGGGCCCGCGCGCTTGCCCCGCTCCATCCCTCTG
>DASVMX010000231.1:0-6009 GCA_036384215.1 Ktedonobacteraceae bacterium
CAGGCCTCCACGGTGGGAAAACAGGGGTGAATGGGCGCGCTCGAACCCATTCACCCCTGTTTTCCCACCGTGGAGGCCTGCCTGCTCACAGATGACCATCACATCACAATAATGGGGTGATCTCTGTCTGGGCGGGCACGCCGGTAATCTCAAGGTCGCGCTCGTGGATCAGCAGATTGATCTCGCTGCGCACGCCGAATTCAGGCAGATAAATCCCCGGCTCCACGGAACAGCAGGTGGAGGGCAGAAGCTGGCGCTCGTCCTGGGTTTCAAAGTTGTCCAGGTTCGCCCCATTGCCATGATCGGAAGTGCCAATGTTATGGCCCGTGCGGTGGACAAAGTAGCGCCCATAACCGGCGTCGGCAATGTGTTTGCGCACAACATCATCCGCCTCGCGACCCTGGACCTGCTCGCCCGCGGCCAGGCGCTGGCGAACAAAGGCCACACCGGCGTCGCGCGCGTCTCGTACCAGGGCAAAGACTTCGCGCTGGCGCTGGGGAATCTCAGAGGCCGTGCCCACAAAGCCCATCCAGGTGTAGTCTGCAAAAATAGCGCCGGGAGCGGGCAGATGCGCCCAGAAGTCGAACAACACAAGGTCGCCGCGGCGCAGCGGGCTGTTGGAAAGCTCACCCGGATTGTAGTGAGGACTGCTGGCATTACCATTGACGGCCACCAGGGGCTCATCCGCCAGCACAAGCCCCTGTTCCCGAATCAGCCCGGCGAAGCGCTGCTGTACACCATATTCATCGAGGGCGCGTCCCTGGCGTAAATCTTCGCCCAATTGCGCGAACAGCGTGTCTTTCGCCGCAATCAGCCGCCGCCCGGCCTCGCGATGGCTTTCGACCTGTTCCTCGCTCAAGCAGGCGACAAAATGCTGTGAGATATTCGCGGAACTGACAATCTCCATGCCAAACGAGCGCACAAGCTCTATCGTGCCTGCGTCGACACGCGCGATATAGGGAATGGCGTTCATCGGCGAATATTCCATAGCCAGACGCTGCCCCTTGACCAGCAACGCGGCCAGGTGTTCGCGCATCTCGCGCCAGGTCTGAAAAATCAACTGTTTGCCCGGCAGTTCGCGCAACACATGCGCCTCTACCGCGCTGACCAGGGCCGTTGGCTCGCCCTGTGCCGGCACAAAATAGAACCAGCGCCGCGAATAGAAAGCGTCCTGGGGCAGACCCAGGATCTGGTAGGCGATTGGATTCGAATTGCGAAAATCATAAAAGAGCCAGCCGTCCAGACCTTCCTGGCGCAGCGCCTGCTGAACATCTGCAAGAGCCATAGTCGTGTTCTCCTCCTCAAATAAAGAGATTTTATGATAAATATTGTACCACCTGACTTCCTTCGCTCTATGCTGGCGGGATATAATAGAAAAGTGCATGTACCAGGATGTTATCTGGTGGTTGAGGAAGAAAGGGAGGAAGCAGACATTCATGGCGTATTATAAAGGTCCAATCTTAAGGCGCTACGCGCAGCAGCACAAGTTTGAGCCACGCCCGCCCGCGCGCCCGCTTTCCCCTCTCCCAGAGCTGCACGAACTGCATCCTCCGCGCAAACCAGTTGAGCGCGTGGCCCAAATACCAGAGCAGATGGCTGGCGAGCGGCTTGTCCGCGACGAGGAGACGGCCTCACGCTCGCGGCGGCAGAGCGAGTCAAACGGGAGCGAAAAGAGGAAGAACAAAAAGGACTCAAGCGAAGCGCCTCCCCCTCTCAAACGGCTCAAAAAGCGCGGTGGAGTGAGGCGACACTCCTGTCTGACATTGTCTGTCCTCCTGCTCTCACTGTTCATGCTCGGCGGATTGCTTGCCACTGGCCTGTATCTCACCGAAACCAATATTCTTGGCCCGCTATCCCAGTTTTTTCATCCCATCAATGGCAAAACCAGCGGTTCTATCAATGGACGCCCCTGGAATCTCCTCCTCCTGGGCAGCGATAATGATCGCAAGTTCACCTTTCCCAATCTGCTCACCCAGGTGATGATGGTCATCCATGTCAATCCATTCAACAACAACGTCTCTATGGTCTCTATTCCTCGCGATTCCTGGGTTGCAGTGCCAGATCAGGGCATGCATAAAATTGACCAGGCTTTTCTCCTGGGCGCGGGCCTGCGCAACAACTTTGACGACGGCGTCCGCCTGGCACGGGCCACTATTGAGCATGACTACGGCATCCCCATTGACCGCTACGCCTGGGTGGGCCTGGATGGCTTCTCGCGCGTCATCGATACGCTGGGAGGCGTGGATATCGATATCACCCATCCAGTGGTTGACGACAATTATCCCGACGACACCAGCAAAAAAGGAGTTCATAAAACCAATCCCTACGCGCTCAAACGGCTCTATCTCGCGCCAGGCGCGCAGCACCTCAGTGGCGCGCAGGCGCTGGAGTATGTGCGCTCGCGCCACGCCGACCTGGTGGGAGATATCGGGCGCACTATAAGGCAGCAGGAGGTCTTGCAAGCACTGAAGAAAAAGCTCGCCATCAACACAATCTTTAGCCACCTGCCTGAGCTTTTCCACGACCTGACCGGCAAGGCCTATAGCGACCTGAGCCAGCAAGAGATGTTCTCCATGGCGAATTTCGCACGTACCCTGCCCGCCCGCTCAATCTCTCGCCTTACCCTCGGCCCTGGCCAGGGCTCCCAGAACTACGGCACCCTGAGCTGGACCGGCGACCCCGACCCGGATCAGAACCAGGATATCGTCCTGCCCAATTGCGATACTATCCAGCCCGCCGTCAATCGCGTTTTCGAACTCGGCGACGCGCAAAGCTGCCAGGTAAATGGGAATGGATAAATTCTCTCTTCCTCTTTCGTTCTCACAGGGCTATTTACTTCTCGCACCTCATCAAAGCCAGACCCCACCCCAAAGATTTAAAAGGTGTTTTTCAGGCAGGGGGTGCGAAGCATCCCCTGCCCGAAAAACACCTGAACAAAAAAGGGGGGCGGGGCGGAGCCTTGAGCGAAGAAGTAAATAGCCCTGTCGTTCTCAGAGCAGTGAGGATGAAAGGTGCTTCTCTATGCTACAATGGAAGGGACTTTTTCATCGTGACACAGAGAGAGGATAGCTGATTTTGATCGAGAACCGCAGTGGTGATGCCTGTTATATGCAGTTTGGACAGTACGAGCAATTTCCAGAGCTGGTGCATGGGATTTTTACGCGCGAGGGAGGCTATAGCCAGCCGCCATATCAGAGTTTGAATGTCTCGCTCAGCTCCGGCAAGGAACGGTACGAAGACGCGGTGCGCAATCGCTTTCAGGTCTTGCAGAGCCTGGATATCGCCGGCTATGCCTGCGCGACGATGTGGATGATTCACAGCGCGCGCGTGCTGAATCTGGACGAACAGGACTGGCCTGATTGGGGCGAGGACTGGCCGCATCGAGTCTACGAACTGGCCGAACTGGGCTATCCCGCGGGCACGCGTCTGCAATGGACCTTTAAACCGCGTACACAGGGCGACGCTTTGATTACGCGCAAACGCGGCGTGGCTCTGGCGATGTCCACGGCTGACTGCGTGCCTCTGCTCTTTTATGATCCGGTCACAGAAGCTATTGGCGTGGCTCACGCTGGCTGGCGCGGCACCGCGCGGGGCATCGCAGCCGCGACCGTGGCCGCTATGGGCGAGCAATTTGGCTCGCGACCAGCCGATATCCACGCTGGCGTCGGTCCCTCGATTGGCCCTTGCTGCTACGAGATTTCGGAAGAGGTGCGCGAGCTTTTCCTTGGACAGCGCGAATTTGAAGATATGCCAACAGAGACGCGTCTGCGCGAGCTGATCGCCAGTTCCGTGGTCTTTGAAACCCTGCACCTGCCCGCGAAAGAGAGTCTGCGCCTCAATCTCTGGGAAACCAACCGCAACCAGCTCCTGCTGGCCGGGCTCATGCCTGAGCATATTGAGCTGCCCGACATCTGTACCAGTTGCGAGAAAGAGCGCTTCTTCTCTCACCGCGCGGAAGCGGGACGTACCGGGCGTTTCCCGGCCATCCTGGCCCTGCGCGCCTGAGGTACCCTGTGATATGATGCTGCCAGGACAGGTTGCTTGCCTGGCATATTGAGAGAGGGAAACCCCTTGTTAGGCAAAAGCGTATAAATGAAAGAAATAACAAATATAAACGCGGAACAGCTTGCGGAAAACATCGCCCAGGTGCGAGCGCGCATCGCGGAGGCAGCGAACAAGGTGGGACGCGATCCCGCGGAGGTCACACTGGTAGCGGTCTCGAAGACGAAGCCAGTAGAACTTGTCGAGATGGCGTATAATTTGGGAGTAACCGATTTTGGTGAAAACCGTGTACAGGAAGCGCTGCCAAAAACCGAGCATTTCCATCCTCAGGATTTGCGCTGGCACCTGATCGGTCATTTGCAGAGCAATAAGGCGAACAAGGTGGTTGAGCCGTTCGCCTGTGTGCACAGCGTGGACAGTGTGCACCTGGCTCAGGTACTCAGCCGCCACGCGGAGGAACGGGGCAAGCGCCTGCCGATTCTGCTCCAGGTCAATGTCGCCGGAGAAGCCAGCAAAGAAGGCGTGGCGCCCTCGGAGGTCCTTGAGGTAGCAAAGCAGATCGCCGCGCTGCCCGCGCTGCAAATCGAAGGGCTGATGACCGTCGCGCCGCTGGTCCACGATCCCGCGGAGGTGCGACCTGTCTTTCGCGAACTGCGCCTGCTGCGAGATCGCCTGCGGGACGAGATACCTGCCAGCTCCTGGGCACAGCTCTCAATGGGTATGACTGACGATTACCCGGTCGCGATTGAGGAAGGAGCAACCTTGGTGCGAGTTGGAAGGGCCATATTTGGCCAGCGCGCGCAGCCCGTCCATGGCTAACGCGAGCGAAGGTGAAAGGGCGAAAACGCCCCGGAGAAGCGACTTGCGAGAGTATCACCGGCAGAAGGCCGGAGATTTGCAGAGGGGAAAATGAGCACACAGGATATACAAGAACTGCTCCCCGGACGGAGGGTTCGGCAGAATCACGCGCTGGAACACGCGACCATTACGATTTTAAGCACGTATGTCAGGGATTTGCGGGTCAGCGCGCGCTCGACATCGCGAGGCTTTACGATTTTCGGAGATGTCGACCTGGGACAACTGCGCCGGGCGCTGGATGAAGCATTGAGGCGACTCCAGGCCGGCGAAGCCGAACTGGCCATCCATCCCAACTGCGGCACAAACCTGGTAGTGGGCGTCTCGCTGCTCACACTGGGCACGATCCTGGGTATGACCGCCAGCCGAGCACGCACGCGGGTAGCCTCGGCGGCCCTCTCGTCTGTTGCCGGCTTCGCCGCGGCCCGCCCCATCGGCCAGTTAGTGCAGAAATACATCACCACCCTGCCCGATCTGCGCGGTGTGCGCGTGACTGAGATCTATCGTCGCAAACTCTTCAGCTTCACCGTCGTCGAGGTACGCACAATACAGGAGTAATAATTTATGCTACTGAATATTCCTCAGGGACATGGCCTGATCTACGGGATCATCCTGTATGGGATCGGCCTGCTGATCCTGGCGCTGATTATTCGTATGATAGCCTCGTGGTTCGGCGTCGACGAGCGCTTCGCCTTCATCCGCTTCCTGACCAAACTTACCGAACCCTTTATCACGCCCTTGCGACGTTTCGCGCCTCGCGTGGGCATGTTTGATCTCTCGTTCATCATGGCTTTTATCTTCCTGGGCATCATACAAATCTTACTGGTCCAGGCTCTCCCCAGTGGCTGGTAAGCAGGTATCATGCGTATCACGGTGCGCGTGCTTCCACGCAGCAGCAAAAACGAGTTAAGCCTGGAAGGGGAAACGCTGAAAGCGCGTCTCACCGCCCCTCCGGTAGATGGAGCCGCCAACGAGGCGCTGCTCAAATTTTTGGCCGAGCGCTTAAACATCCCGCGGCGCACATTGCAGATTGTACAGGGCGCCACGGGACGTCAGAAAGTCGTTCAGATTGACGAAACTACATCCTTGACCATGGCGGATATTCAGCAAAAACTGGGAGAGGCAGGATAAAAGCAGAGGGATGGAGCGGGG
>DASVMX010000232.1:0-2694 GCA_036384215.1 Ktedonobacteraceae bacterium
GTGGGGCGCTTTGACAAACTTTTGCAAAGTTTGGGATGATTGATAACCCCTCGTGGCTGCGCCGCAGGCGCAAAGCCACAACTTTTGAGAAACCCTGCTCAAGAGGACTATCCTGATTGCGCAATTGGACAATAAAGCACTATAATGGATCCAGATTTTACGCACGCAAAGGAAAAGGCATGCCAGAAAGCGTCTCTCAGCCAGACTACGACTACGAACGCAAAATGCCAGAACAGACAGAACCGGAAATGCCAGAACAGCCAGTTCAAAAAGCAGAACAGGAAACAGCTATCGCTGCTGATAGCGCGTCCGCGCACAAAATCATCTGGACGCCGCGCTTTTTGCTGATCTTTGCCCTGACCCTGGTGCTGGGGGTCAGTACTGACAGTTTGCTGGCATCTGGCTGGAGTTCTAATCTCCTCACGAACCTGGGGCTGTGGTTTCTGCTGGGGCATATCCTCCTTGCTGCCGCTGGCTGGCTGCTGCTGGGCGTGGTCACAAGCTCTCGCTGGATACGCGTTGGCTGCATCTTCGGCGGGATCTGCACGCTCTTTTTGCTGCTGAACTCTTTCACTCATCTTTCGGGCGTCGATCCTGGTTCTCCCATCCAGTCTTACATCAATGTCGCCTCCTGTACAGCTTTGCTTGGAGCCTACATCGGCCTCTCTATTGAAGGTACGCTGCTGAGCGCCTGGGATTACTGGCTCTTCTTAGTGTTGCCCATCCTGAGCGGCATCGGCGTCTCCCTGACCTACCTCCTGACCCCGCAGGCCTCGATCATTACCAGCGAAAATGCCGTCGCCGCCGCGACGCTGATCGCGGCCTGTCTGATCTGGTGGGCGCGTCCCTCTTGCTGGAAAAGCTGTCCCGGCCCGACCTTTATCTTTGGTGTTGTGCCGGTCATTCAGCTCTGCATGGCCCAGGTCAACAACTCCCTGCATAACTTCTTCTTTTTGCAGGTCATCGCCCCGCGCAACGGTGGCTATAGCAACCTCAATAATTTCTTTTTTGCAGAATTCATTCTGCTTTGTCTACTTTTAGGATGTATGCGCCTCGCCAAAAGTGAAATACGCAATTGATTATGCGTAGAACATCAGCTATACTTAGCACGAAACGCGCCCCCCAGGCGCAAATGCATGCAGCAAAAGAAGAGCGAGGTATAGGAGAATGTCCACTTTTGGAAGCCAGACGGGAAAACTCGCCCCCCAGGCAGTGCTTGCCCAACGCTATGTCATTGTCCAGGTAGCGGGGCGCGGTGGCATGAGCGCGATCTACCAGGCTATCGATATGAAGCAAGGGCAGCGACGCGTCGCTATCAAAGAAATGAGCCTGGAAAACCTCGATGCAGTGGAGCAGCAGGACGCGCTTGTGCGTTTTCAGCAAGAAGCTCACCTCCTCGAATCCCTGAACCACCCCAACCTTACGCGCATCTACGACGCCTTTAGCGAAAGTGGGCGCTCTTTCCTGGTGATGGACTATATCGACGGCAAAACGCTGCTCCAGTTGCTCCAGGCCAGGGGTGAACCATTGCCCGTTGAACAGGTTATGCGCTATGCTGAGCAGCTCTGTGATGTGTTAACCTACCTGCACCAGCATAATCCGCCGATCATTTTTCGCGATCTCAAACCAACCAATGTCATGGCCACACAGAATGGACATATCTATTTAATTGATTTCGGGATCGCGCGTTTCTTCAAAGAGGGCCAGAACCAGGATACGACTGTTCTCGGCTCGCCTGGTTACGCGCCGCCTGAACAACACGGTTCTGGCCAGACTGATCCGCGTTCCGATCTCTATGCTCTTGGCGCGACATTGCACTGCTGCCTGAGCAATCGCGATCCTTATCACGCGACTGATCGGTTTAACTTCGCGCCAGTGTGCCAGTTCAACCCGCAGGTCCCCGAAGCATTAGATCGCTTGATTCTCCGCATGGTCGCGCTGGACGCGAGCCTGCGTCCGGGCAGCGCGCAGGAAGTGAAGCAGGCGTTGTTCGGTATTGGCCAGCAGATGCGGAACCCGAATGCAGGCGCGCAGGCGACCCAGATCACTTCGAACTCGGCGCCGACGCAGTATGTTCAGCCCGCCAGGCCAGCCTATCAGCCTACCATGCCAGCTCTCAGCCAGGACGTTGTCAGCGCGCCGCAGGAAAAACTGATCCTGCGCGCCGTACCACCTGGCACACCGCCAGCCAACGGAAACTATCCGCCCGCGCCAGTTCCAACCCTGCCGCCCATGCGCCTGGCGCGTGGCAGGTCTATGGGCGGCACGCGCGTCTGGACCCCCGGCTTTGTCTCTGTCTTCCTGCTGTTCCTGCTTATTGCGTTGGGCATCAGCATCCTGACTTTTAACATTGTCAACCCCTACGGACCGCTCAATTCGGCAGGACTCGATCACGCGACCGAAGCCGGACTGATTGTCCTGCTGGTAATCGTCTCTTTAATCAATCTGTTCAATGCCCCGAGTGCGCTGACAGTGCTGATTACGCTGGGTGATGGTATTGCACTCCTGGCTGCCGGTTCGGCGTTTCTGCTGCAAACTCTGCGTGACGTTCAGAACTCAGGCCAGCCTTTCGCGCAGGTGCCAATTAATAGCTTACTCAACGCCGGCCTGCTGGCGGCGAGTATTCTTCCGCTGCTCTGGCTGTTCGGCCCCCGCCTTGCCTGGAGCGACCGCTTCTGGTTGTTCCTCCTCTTT
>DASVMX010000233.1:0-27337 GCA_036384215.1 Ktedonobacteraceae bacterium
GTATCGGCCTCGCCGCCGCACAGCGTTTCGTCGCAGAGGGCGCGTATGTGTACATCACTGGCCGCCGCCAGAGCGAACTTGACGCGGCAATGGCATTGAACTGTTCATAGATGGAGGGCAAGCGCAAATTTAAAAATCCAGGTTAAATCAACCCCATTTTCGAGCTGCGGCTCCTTGTGGAAACAGGGGCATTGGCCAAAGGCAAAAAACTCAGCGATGACTCATAATGTGTTTAGCCTGACAGAGGAACATCCTACGCGAACGGCTGATCCCATCGTTCCCGGTGAGCGACTCTCCCATTAGCATACTACCCTCAAGATTCGACCAGCAGGCAAAGGATTCGGCATAAGCAAAATCAGACCGGAAAACGGTCCCAAATCGGACGCCTCAACCCTCTTTCTTTGTGATGGGCACAGATAAAGGTCATCACAACAGCGCTTTCATGTATAGCACGCTGAAAAAAGCGCGGGCGCTCACAAGAGACATTTCTGTGCGTCGTCACTACAAGGAGAAATGATCAACCATGATAGTCACCATACCATCTCTCTGTAAAAGACGAGTTTGAAGCCATTTTCTACAGAGAGGATAGCAATAGAAAGGAAGACGGTCATGACACAACCGTCCACACGTATTCTTGTTCTTGGCGCGGGGATCGCGGGCTTGTTCTTTACCCTGCGTTTGTCTGGAAAAGTATCCCACAAGTCTGTCCAGATCACCCTGGTCGACGAGGCGGACACCTTTACTATACGCCCCAGGCTCCATGAGTTTGCTACCAATCAACGCATCTTTAGTCGCCCATTTTCTCAGATTCTGCGTAAAACGCGGGTTCAGTTTTTTCAAGGACGAGTCATCAGTCTTGACCCCGGCCAGCGCCGTATCATGGTTCTGAATCAGCAGCAACAGCAGTACGAGTTGGAGTACGATTACCTGGTCTACGCACTGGGGAGCATGACAGACCGCCAAAACGCTCCTGGGGTGGAGCAATATGCCTACAGCCTCTCGGCCAGAGGTCCGCTCTCAGCCTCGGCTCTGCGCGAAAGGCTTCCAGAAATCGAGGTCAGAGGCGGTCGGGTGGTAGTCTGTGGCGGAGGAGCCACCGGCATCGAAACCGCAGCGCAGGTGGCAAGCGTCTATCCTCGGATCAAGGTCAGCCTGGTAACGCGGGGAGGTATTGAACACACCTGGGACAGGAGCGTAACTGACATTTTCCGGCGCAGACTGACGAGCCTGGGCGTTGAGATCCTCGATCAGAGCGAGGTGAGTGCTGTGCGCACGCAAAGCGTGGTTCTGGAGGGGGGACGCGAACTCGCCTGTGACCTGTGCATCTGGACAACGGGCTTTGTAGTACAGCCTCTGGCAAGAGAATCTGGTCTGGCTGTGAATGAGCGCGACCAGGTTCTCGTCAATCCCTTTCTGCGTACAATCTCTCACCCCCGGATCTATGCGATTGGTGACGCGGCTATGCCCGTCGAGAACCCGGGAGTATCACATGTACGTATGAGCGCCTTCACTGCATCAATCATGGCCGCCCACGGGGCTGACTGTTTGAGTGCCGAACTGGCAGGCAAGACTCCCAAACCACTGAGCTTCTCCTACGTGGCCCAGGCTGTTGCTCTGGGACAAAATAACGCGATCTTCCTCCCGCTTACGCCTGATGATAAGCCCAGGTCGCCCTACATCACAGGCCGACCCGGCGCGTTCACGCGTGAGGCATTTGTGGGCTTTGTCGTCACAGCCACTCTGGCGCAGCAGCGTTTTCCAGGCATGTTTTCGTGGGTGGGAAAGAGACGCTATGAGCAGCAGCGCCAGAGGCGAGCTCTTGAAGAGCATTCTTCTCAACAAGCACACCATCTCTCCTGAAAAAGGTAAGAACTGCTCATTCCATTGCGGGTGCCAGGGAAACAGGGTCGCGCCCTCCACCCGCTCCGGGGTAGTTTTTGAACATGCATGTATAGTTCCTACTTTAGAAAAACAAAGGAATAGAAAACAATATGATTAGCGCGAACTTTTCTGATCAAAAAAAGCGTCAACAGGTTCTGGGTTATGTTCAAGCGCCAGGCGGATTTACCATTGAGGTTCTTGCCTCGCTTCCATAGAGCGCGCACATCAGCAAGGCCCTTTGCATACGTACAAAAAAGCTCAATTAGCAAAGGATGAGGCCCGGCGTGAGCAGTTCCTGGCGCACTTGAGAACCATCGTGCCGTTAGGGCAGCTGGGCGATCCTGGCGAAGTTGCGCAAGCCGCTGTTTTCCTCGCGTCGGACGAGAGCAGTTTTATCAACGGGATTGAGCTGTTCGTTGATGGAGGACAGGCACAAATCTAAGTCATCCTGGTCGCGGGTGTCTCAGTGAGACACCCGCGATAGATTTTACCGTGCCGCTACGCGATACATTCTCCGGCAGAGAAGTATCAGGCATCCAGTTGCAGAACAATCCTGAAAACCGAGGATTACTTCCTGCTAATGGTACTGCTGCTGGCCTTCGTGCGGGATGCATTGTTTAATCTCTTCAGGAGAATGGAACTTCTGATCAGGCAAAGCATTCTTCATCGCGATAATGATTTGCGAGTCCGCACCAGTCTCCTGAACATGCGCAATGATCGCGTTTTTGTCTACAGGGAAGGAAAGGATGCTGAGCACCATATCAAGGTGGCCACTTTGATTGAGCTGATTCCAGTCGAGTTGCATAGGAGATCTCCTTTGAAAAGACACACGAGGTTGCTCGGTGTTGGATGCCTTCCCTGACAACTCTTTTCCTATAGATATCCTATGCCTGCTCTCCAAACATACTTCGCCGCGCCACGGTCTGGTGCATCAGCTTTCCGTCCATTTTATACTTATCTTCCCCGCGCTTTGTGCCCTAGCGCGACCATAAATACCACACTTTTGCCTCGCGCGTGAGGTGAGAAAAATTCAGTCACAGCATCATCGTAGAATGTGAGTCCGGTTGCTCCGAGACGTTGGGCATAGGAGGCCAGGTACATACGGCCACCAGCAATGCCGGCTTCCAACTGGGCGGCCCGATAACCGCGATTGCCGAAGCGTGCAAGGATAGGAAGCAGATCAGTGAGAAAAAAAATGTTCACACTGGCATCATAGGGCAGATCCTGCTCAAGCCCCAGATAGCCAGAAGTCGCACGAAAGTCGCCAGTCTTTAACAATTCAAGCGACCAGTTATCTCGTCGTAGAACATATGCGCCGGATTGCAGCCCTTCTACCGCGTGAATAGTGAGATAGATATCATTGAACGCCGTTGCGGGTAGTTTGAGAAAATCAGCAGGGATATCCTGGAGTGAGTGATAAAGCACAGTCGAGAGCTGTTCAAATGTAATGGCCTCGTGTGTGAATTCCCGCGTTGATCCACGCCGTTTGATCACTTGCTCAAGTGGATCTACAGGCAGCGCATCTCCGGCCAGCGGCTTGAGGGCGATAAGTGGTCCCGCCGCCGATGCCGGCTGGCCAGTAAAGGGAGTTCCACGCCAGGCCTCTACTGCCTCTGGATCAGGTAGTGAGGAGGCCGCGTGCATGGATAGAATGGCTGAAATGTCGCCCTCCTGGTCAGAGATTGGCTGAACTGCCAGGTTCAGCCGATCAAAGGATGGGCCTGGTGGCAATGCGATGCCAGGCTCTGTCCCAAGTGGAATTAACTCCAGTGGCAGTTCACGTTGTGGATCGAGATCCAACAGGCGGCTTACCATCTCATCGACAAAGCCAGTAATGACGCTGGCTGGCTGGCGATAAGCTACCGCGCAGGCCAGGATATTTGCCAGTATTGTTCCGCTATCCCAAAAAGCATGCCGGTACTCGCGCGCCCGATACTTGACAGCATTGCGCCAGACCACATCCGTAGCAACCAGAATAGCCGGGGCCTGCGAGACATGCGATTCATGCCCGCTTGCTTCAACCAGCACCTGGCGATAATCGCCTGCGCGTAACTGGCGAATCGCCGGTCCTTGCGGATCAAAATGATAGACACCAGCCTCCAGCCCTGGTATATCACCGCTAACCAGATACAATTCGATATGGAAGAGAGCGCCAGTACAGGCTGCAGCCCGGTAGGGGATCGTTTTTCCCGTTGGCCGATACGTCAGATACTTCGTAATGCCTGCAGAAAAAGTGAAGATACGCGTCAGCGTTTCCAGGTCCAGTCTCTGGCCAACCGCGCCCGTACCCTGGCTGGTAAGTGCCTGGAATGCCGAGACGCCTCCGGGTCCAGAATCAAGCGGGAGGGATCTGGGGGAAAGATCAGTATACATCTTAAACAGCAAGGGCCGCATATCCTGTGTATACGGAAGAGAGTAATCGAGCAGCATCCCATCTGGATGCTTGGTACCATCGTGGTAATTCCATGTGGCTTGTAGATCATTATTGAGCACAATTGTCCTCCATAAACGAGAAGAGAGAATCTCCAGTTCTCGCATCCTTCTCTCACAGCCGCTTCCCCTGTCCGCAGTATATGCGGTTTCGCTCGGGTTTTGCAAGAGCCAGAAACGATCAGGTTACTCTACATGTGGTACAATGGCAGAGAACAGGAGACACCAGACGGTGACGAGAAAAATAACCTGGCAACAACAACCTCCATAAAAAGTAATGAGGATAGCAAACTCAGACCAGCACGGCCAGAATATGTTGAAAGACCATCAAGTCCTACTTAGAAAACCAGCCTTTGGATGCAAGGCTCATCTGACGCCTGATGATTTGCTGGCCAGTTACTGAAACAAAATTTTTTAGAAGGGTGAGCGCGATGACGACTTCTCCTAAGCAGGAACGAGACCCGAACCAGCTTCGTCGAGCCTGTACACGTTCTCTTGTAGGGCATTACCTGCAAACACCGAGACAGATCCTTTCAGCACTTGCAGAGACAGCCGGGCTAGATGAGTGGGGCGATATGTATGGCTTCGGATATATTGAGATGATCTAGAAATAACATTCAAATAAAGGAAAAGAAGCAAAAATGGATTTCTCACGCGCACTGGCAACGTTTCAAAACATGGTCGATAGCATTATTGGAGGATTGCCTAATTTTGTCCTGGCCCTCGCGCTCTTTGCTCTCTTTTATTTTGTCGCGAAACGCGTCCGCCTGCTCGTCATCAAGCTGACTGAGAAACAGCACAAAGCAAAAAATCTGGGCATTATCCTGGGAAAGCTGGCCCAGAGCGCGGTCATTCTCATGGGATTGCTGGTGGTGTTGAGCATTCTTTTCCCATCCTTTAATCCCGGAGATTTGATTCAGCTCTTAGGTATTGGGAGCGTAGCCATTGGCTTTGCCTTCCACGATCTTTTCCAGAACTTCCTGGCAGGCATTTTGCTCCTCTTAACTGCTCCGTTCAAGATTGGCGACCAGATTGTGGTCCAGCAATTTGAAGGCACCGTCGAAGATATTGCCATGCGTGCCACTACGATCAAGACCTATGATGGACGCCGGATTGTGATCCCAAATACTGATCTGTTTACTAATTCGGTCACTGTGAATACCGCTTTTGAAAAACGCTGCCTGGAATACCAATTAGAGATCGGTTTTGACGAGAATGTGGAACGAGTCAAAAGTATCATTCTGGAAACTCTCGCGAAGCTTGATGGAGTTCTGAGCCAGCCACCAGCGGAAGTGCTGGCAGTAGCGTTGACAAATGCCGGTGTTACCCTGCGCATTTCCTGGTGGACCGGAAAGGCCGGGCATCCAGAGGTGCTACACCTTCAGGATAAAGTCCTGACTACTCTGAAAGAGCAATTGATCGCCCACAATGTCATTTTCCCCACACCAAGCCAGCATATTGTTCTCCAATCGCTCCCTGAGAAGAACTCTGAGCGACAGATGGATGGCTTTGCGTTCAGCCAAACTACGGGACTGATGGAGAATGCGACATTGAAAGAGATGCCTCCAATGCCGCACTCGTCAGGTCTCGATAATTGATCAGCGTGTCTCTACCAGGCTGGTGCCCAGACGCCAAATACGTTACCATCGGGATCGCTGATCTCAGCCCATTTGCCCCATGGCTCTGTGCTCAAGTCTTTTTGAAAGGTGACCCCGCGGGCCTTGAGCGTGGCACAGGTCTCTTCGATATTATCAGCGTGCAGGACGTAGCCCGTGAAGCCTGTTCGGTCGCCGCCGCTCTGGCCGCGCAGGCCGAGCATGATATGCGTCTGCGTACCAGGAAGCGCGACTTCGAGCCAGCGCTCCGTTTCGCTCATGGGCTGGTCATCGATCTTTTCAAAGCCGAGCGTGTTGACATAGAAGTCAAGCGCCTTATCCTGATTGGTAACTGCAACGTTAATTGTGCCGATTTTTGTGAACATGCAATTTGTCTCCTCTGTTGTCTTCTATTCGTCGGTGCTTTCACCAGTATAGCAAATGTAGAACATTAATTCAAGCAAGCACTCAGCAGCTTATGTTTGTTATCTCTTTTATATCAGGAAAACAGCACAAAGCCGCAAAAATCGTATTGCAAAAAGCACCAACCACAGTATAGATACTTCTCGCGCGCGAAACTTCTTGAATCTTGCTCTTTTCAGTTGGGGCGTCATTAAGACTGGGGTGAGCAGGTATGCCAGTTCACAGACGACAAGGGGGCCACGGTTATGACCGATAAGGCGAGCTTTATGGTGCCCATTTCCGGCGCGGTAGTCAGGAACGGGTAGGATGGGATATCAACGAGCTTGCCTCGTTAATATCCCACTGTAGAGACGATGCTTGCCATCCTCTTGCCCCCACCTGCGCCATGCCCAAATCGTTTCTGCTAAGATCCTTTACGGGCAAAGCGTTTCCACAAACGCGTGGCCGCCGGCGGACTGGGGCAGACCTGTGACCCAGAGTTGGGAACCAACGCTGGTGATGGTGTCGAGTTCGCCGGCATTGCCGGTGGGGTCTTGCAGGATCTCCCATTGGGCGCCGTTCCAGTGCTCGATGAAAGGCTGGAAGCCAGACGAGCCGCTGACCCGGCCAACTGCCCAGACGCTGTTGGAACCGTTGACAACGACGCTGGCCAGCCAGTTGCTATTGCTCGGCGCGACGCTGGGGCTGACGACGATGCTCCATTTCGCGCCATCCCAGTGCTCGGTCAGGAGCTGGCTGCCGTTGCCCTGACTGCCCACGGCCCAGAGGTTGTTGGCGGCGTTCCCATTGATGCTGTAGAGGTTGCCACCACCGTTGGCGCTCAGGTCGGGATTGGCGACCGCGCTCCATTTTGCACCATTCCAGTGCTCGGTGACGGGCTGGACGACGCTTTTGCCGGCGTTGTAGCTGTACTCGTAGCCCACGGCCCAGACGTTCTTCTGGCCCAGGGCTTTGACACTGGTGAATTGCAAACTGGCCGTTGAACTCTGACGAACCAGGCTCCATTGCATGCCATTCCAGTGCTCAAGCAGCGGCACCATTGGTCCTTGCAGGGGAACCGCGAAGCCAACCGCCCAGAGGTCACTGGCAGAGCTACCAGAGATCGCGACCAGCGCGTTTTTGCCACCAGCCGCTACCTCGGGCGCGGACACGCGCTGCCAGCGCGTACCATTCCAGTGAAGCGTCAGAGGCTGCGAGGGCATTCCACCCATCTGATGCTCGCCAACCGCCCAGACATCGTTTGGCGCTAGCTCGACAATACCGCGCAGCGAGTCCTGCGACGAAAGGGATGTATAGCTGGTATTCCAATTCTTGCCGTCCCAGTGCGTAATTTTCGCGCCGGCGCTCCAGACATCATTGGCCGCCAGGC
The DNA here is from genome assembly GCA_036384215.1 of Ktedonobacteraceae bacterium. GTDB lineage: Bacteria > Chloroflexota > Ktedonobacteria > Ktedonobacterales > Ktedonobacteraceae > Paraktedonobacter. The sequence goes on from DASVMX010000233.1 coordinate 7,699, forward strand.
TGGTCAGATTGCCGCCAGAGAATTTGCTGGCCAGCGCGTCCGGCGCAGCGCACCAGGGTTTCGACAATACTGGTGCCGATGTTTGCGCGGGCGCTGCCGGAGTGCCGCGCCCGTTCTGAAGAAACAGAAAACTGGCTGCTACCAGGCAGAGCAGCAGCGCCAGGGCGAAGGCCACTTTTAGCAGCGTGGGAATCTTACGCCGGCGCGGTCCCGCCTGCTTCGGCGGCAAATGGTTCACAGGCGGCCCCTGCCTGGGCGTGTCTTGCGGATAGATCATCGCTTCCTCCTGGGAGATCGCACGCGTCCTTCATACGACGGTTCGTCTCGCCTCATCTACACTGAAATAATAATGCCACCGGGATTCTCCACCCCGGTCGGTCCAACAGAGAAAATCGCATACGTAATGCCCTTGGTGGCATGGATATTCTGGATAGTCGCGGCTGAATTATCGGTATAGGCGCTCTCTTTTACCGTGGCCAGGAGTTGGAACTGCTGATTCTGGTCGGCGATCAGACGGTAGACGTCATAAGCCGCGGCGTTCTGGCCTGCTGCCCACGAGAGCGCGACGCCGCCCTGGCTGGTCACCTGGCGGCTACCATTGGCTGGAGGCGCTGGGATCTCATCCGGGGCTACCCATTGCACTGGCGCGGTAAACACCGCTGTGATATCGCTGGGCTGCGCATTAATCATGATCGAAGGATTATATTGCTGCTCATACTGGACCACTATCTGCTTTTTTGTCAACACACCGCGAAAGTTCATCGTGACCGAACCCGCCTCCGAATTGGCCGTCTGCGTATAGCTGATGTCCGCGCTGTCATCCGCGGCGGAGGTCAATTGAGCCGAGAACGGCTGCGAGCCCTGGTTATAGACCTTGATGGCGGCATTGTTATCCACCACAAACAGCATATGGCGCATTTCCTGCGTCAAATCGTTCTTCACCTGTGCCGGGTTAAGCGCCATCGTGGCGCCATTGTTGTCGGTCATCACTCCCTGTACGCTGGAAAACGCGAAAGGCACCTTCAGCACGAAATTGGTAGGTCCGTGCAAAAAGAGCGCGGAGGAGTTTGTAGCCGCGGGCCTGGGCGAGGTCTGCGTAACAGGCTGCGCGGCCGGCGTCTGCGTCTGCTGAGAAACCGCGGGCGTCCCCGCGGAAGAGCCATCCTGGGTCTGGGAAATCGAGTCGCACCCGGCCAGCGCCAGCAGTAAAATGCATAACAGGACGTAGAGCCACGTGCGCGGAATCTGTCGTCGCGCGTGTGGCACTTGTTGCAAGAAAAAAGATGCTCTCATGTCTGGTCCCTCTGTGATACCAGCGCGCGCAGAAAAAGGACGCGCACGAGATACTTTACCTGGACCCTGCAGGTAGACACAAGAGCATCTGCTAGACAGTTACTGAGCACTTATCCCTGCCAGGGGACCGTGACTTTATGGCTGGAAGAACCAGAGGTCAAAGTAAAAACAAGCTGGCCGCTCTGTCCAGGCTGGCTCTGGATATAGACAATCAGTTGAAAGCTCTTGCCAGGCGAGCCGGTACCGCCGGGTGGATTAAAGGTCGCTGCCACGTTCGAGCCGCTGGCCCGCCAGGTATGCTGGCCTGGCTGTTACTGTATAACGTGATCTGGAGCGTACAACGATAGCCCGAATCCTGCTGGCAGTTTCCAGGCGTCAGGCTGGTGGGAGAGATGCTCATGTTGAGGCCAAGCGGATTGGCGTTAGCGGTCGCGGTCGGAGATGCTGGCCTGGTTGTTGGGATCGAAGTCGGCATTGACGCGACGGTGGTAGCCATCACTCCTGTCTTACTCGCGCTCTGGGGTGTACTCCTCACAACTGGTGTCTGCGCAACTGGCGAATTGTGTGTGCCGGCATTGACGCGCGGTGCCGGCGACTGATTCAGGATAAAGCTCGCGAACCCGATGACGCCGATAGCCAGCAAAACGAAAGCCAGGCCGATATTGCGCGGGCGAAAGACCGACTTGATGCTCCTCCTGGTTGGCTTCGGGTGCAATGGCACAGGAGGGGGCGGCAGCGGCTCTGTAGATGGCGTGGGCGGCAGCAGGTCATTTTTCTTGAGCCACTCGCGCAGCGCCTCGGCGTTAGGATGCCCGACATGCTCAAACGCGTTTAAGCTGGCCTCGCCCAACTGCTGCGCCTCCGCGCGCTGGCCGCGCATCGCCCGCACATAGGCATCTTCCCACAGAATATGCGCCTGCTGATCGTGAGCCGCGCTGTCCAGAATATAACCAAAAGTATCGCCACGTCGAGGCCAGGAGGGCGCAGGTGGAGGAGCGATGGTGCTGGTCGAGACTCCTCCTTTCGGCACATCCGTATGCTCTTGCTGAAAGGCCAGCGGGGCCGGTGAGTGAAAAGCGGGTGAGGGCGATCTCTCAAGCTCTTCGTGACGGGAATGCTCGGACTCCAACAAACCCAGTTCTTCGGCATTCTTGTCGAAGAGCAGGCAGAGTCTTTCGCGAAAGTAGGGGGTAGGAGAGAAGAGTCCCCGTTCCCAGCGACTCACCGTGGTTGCGTCCGTGCCTATCTGTTCGGCAACTTTGGCCTGTGACCAACCTCGTAGTTCGCGCGCCTGTTTCAAACGACGATTTGGTGTCATACCTTGTTCTCCAATAACCTCGTTGTCGCGCACAATTTCGTGGCTTCTTGCTCACAAAATCCTGTGCAGCGGAGTAAGACAAAGGATATCTGGTTGCTTGCTCGGAATTGCTGCTGCAGTCAGCAAAATACCTATTCCATAATTTGCTTATCAGCTACTAGAATAGCCGTATTCCTACTCAAAAAATAACGAGAAAACGATTTCTTGTCAAGTGGGTTTCCAGGATTTTTTGTTCTGATCTCTCCCAACCCTGGCTCTTTACATCTGTAAGAGCGCAACGCTCGCCCGCTGTTAACTGCTTACAAGATGTCTAGTGTGTGTCGTTGTATGCCAGTATATGATCTTTTACAATCCAGACACAACCCGGTACTTTCGGAAAAACACCGCAGGCATCCGCACCGGAAATTTCACACCGGAGACGCAGCTCCGGCGCTGCATGGGCGGGCGCGTCAGAGGCTCTGCTCTGACTGCACCGATTCTGTTGCTCTGTAGGGCGAACCGATCTCTACGGTACCCAATGTGCAGGGGTCTGGCCCGAAAGGCCAAACCGCAGCCATCAGAGCAGCACCTCTGACGCTGCCGTCCATGCAGCACCGGAGGAGCAGCACCGGAGTGGGCGTGCAAACGTTTGTACAACACACCCGGAATGGAGGTGGTAACCAGCAGACAATAGTGCATATAACGAGATTCGCGGGCCCATACGTATGCCATGACGGCAGGTCAAGAGCAGAGGCGGCGGTTCTCGCGTTATTCGTAAAACAAGGAGGTTTGTGTGACCAGAAAAAGGATTGTTCAATCCGCATCACTGGGAATAGTAGCGCTGGTGCTGGTAGTTTCCGGCCTGCTCGGAGTTCAGCGCATTACATCGGCGCACGCGGCTTCGACGGCCACTTCGACCTATACCCAGGATTTCTTAAACCTGTACAATCAGATTCATGGCTCGTCCAACGGCTACTTTAGCTCGCTGGGCATCCCTTATCATTCGGTGGAGACGCTAATCGTCGAGGCTCCTGACTATGGGCATGAGACGACTTCCGAGGCTTTTAGCTACTGGATCTGGCTGGAGGCCACCTATGGCAAAGTCACAGGCAACTGGACGCCTTTCGTGACTGCCTGGCAGACGATGGATAAGTACATGATTCCGTCTGCTGCCGACCAGCCTAATACCAGTGGCTACAATGCCAGCAGCCCCGCGCAGTACGCGCCGGAGTCGCCGAACATCACTGATTATCCGACGAGTTTGAGCACCAGCGTCTCGGTCGGCTCGGACCCGCTTTACAGCGAGCTGACCGCGACCTATGGGAACTCTAATATATACGGTATGCAGTGGCTGCTCGACACGGACAACTGGTATGGCTTCGGCCATTGTGGAGATGGTACAACCAAGCCGTCATTTATCAACTCCTACCAGCGCGGTTCCACGGAATCGGTCTGGAAGACGGTGGTACAGCCTGAGTGCGAAACCTTCACCTGGGGTCGCAACGATGGCACTGGCTTTTTGAGCCTCTTCAACCTCCCGGCGGCTGGTCCGGCCACCGGCAACTATTCGAAGCAGTGGCGCTACACCGACGCCCCCGACGCGGACGCGCGCACGGTCCAGGCTGCTTACTGGGCCAACACCTGGGCCACGGCTCAGGGCCAGGGCAGCACGGTCGCACCCTACGTCGCCGAGGCCGCGAAGATGGGCGATTTCCTGCGCTATAGCACGTATGACAAGTACTTCAAGACCATGGGCTGCACCAGCACAAGCTGCGCGGCTGGCTCTGGTAAGAACAGCTCTACCTACCTGCTGGGCTGGTACTATGCCTGGGGCGGCGCGTATACCGGCGCGGGCAGTTGGGCCTGGCGCATTGGCGATGGCGCGGACGCGCAGGGCTACCAGAATCCCCTGGCTGCCTGGGCGCTGAGCAACGTCTCCGCGCTCGAACCCAGGTCCGCCACGGCGCCTGCTGACTGGGCGACCAGCTTGCAGCGCCAGTTGCAGTTCTTCCAGTGGCTACAGTCCTCAGAAGGCGCTATCGCGGGTGGCGCGACCAATAGCTGGAACGGCCAGTACGGCGCCCCGCCAGCCGGCGATCCCACCTTCTACGGGGAAGCCTATGACTGGGAGCCGGTCTACCACGATCCGCCGAGCAACAACTGGTTTGGCTTCCAGGCCTGGGCCATGGAACGTTTCGCCGAGTACTACTACGTCACAGGCGATGCCACCGCCAAATCTATCCTGGACAAATGGGTCGCCTGGGCCAAGTCGAGCACCACGACCAACTCCAACGGCACCTATTCTATCCCCTCGACCCTCAACTGGAGCGGCCAGCCCGGTGGCAACTGGACTTCCGGCACCACCTCGGTCAACAACTCCGGCCTGCACGTGACTGTAGTTGACACCACGCAGGACGTGGGCGTGACCGCAGCTCTGGCCAAGACTCTGCTCTACTACTCGGCTAAATCTGGCGATGCCGCCTCGCGCACCCTGGCCCAGACCCTGCTGACCGATATGGTCACCGACTATTCGGACAGCATCGGCATCTCCAACCCGGAGACTCGCAAGGACTACAACCAGTTTAGTGACTCGGTCTCCATCCCGTCCGGCTGGGTCGGCACCAACGCGCAGGGCGCGACCCTGAACTCGTCCACGACGTTCCTCACCGAGCGTCCGAAGTACACGTCTGATCCGGCCTGGTCGAAGGTCCAGACGTATCTGAACGGCGGCGCGGCTCCTACCTTTAACTACCACCGCTTCTGGGCGCAAGCTGATATCGCCATGGCCCTGGCCGATGTCGATATCCTCTTCCCGACCTCCAGCGGCACGCCAACGGTCACCGCGACCAGCGGCACTACAGTCACCCCAACCGTCGGCAGTACGCCTACGGCCACGGCTACCGTTGGCAAAACCCCAACCGTTGGCACCACACCCACGCCTACACCAACCGTTGGCACCACGCCCACGGTGACTGGCTCAAGCTGCTCAATCCACTACGCGATCACCAACCAGTGGCCCGGCGGCTTCGGAGCAGCCTTTACTATCACTAATACAGGGACCACCGCCATCAACGGCTGGTCGCTGAGATTCAACTTCCCCAATGGGCAAACGATAACGCAGCTCTGGAGCGGCTCATACACGCAGAGCGGCAGCGCGGTCACCATCACCAACCTGTCGTATAACGGCACGATAGCCCCCGGAACTTCGCTCAGTTCCCCACCAGGCTTCAACGGCGCCTGGAGCGGAACGAACTCGCCACCCACGTCCTTTACACTCAACGGGACAGCCTGTAGCGTCGTCTGAACGAGCCCATAGGCCCGTTCGTTCCAACCGCTTACACGGTTAACCCAACAGAGGCGAGCCCGTCACGGCCCTGCCTGGAGCATCTTCTAAACGCGTTCCCTGATTCATCCGTTCAGAAGCCTCCAGGCAGCGAGCCCGCGGCAGGCTCGCCTCCGCTGGTATGCTGCTGTGTAACCGCGGCATTCCCATGCCCAGGCTGCATTGGTGGTATGGCAAAAGACGACGAGCGTGAAGGATGCCGCTATATGCACATGTTCAAGCAAGATTTGCACAGGCAAAGCATCCTTAGATTTGGAAGGACGGTTTCTGACGCGGGCTGTGTCCGCGTCAGAAACCGTCCTTCCAAATCATTGCGAAGCGCCGCAGGCGCTGAGCAGTCTGAAGAATTACAACATAATATGTCGCATTGTTGACTGTCATATGCTTTGTGTGTGTTCTGTTCTTTCTGTCCTCCCCTGCCTATACTTGGAGAGAATGGCGCATGGTGAAAGGATTTGAGACAGTCCTGTCTGGTTCCTGGGCCAGACGCCAGCGCGATCAATGGTGATGAAAGGAGTCACACATGTCATTTTCTCTCTCCAGGCGCGAGATGCTAAAACATTCGCGCAACGCGCTGTTTGCCCTGCCCTTTGGCGCGGCCCTGTTCGGGGCAGTTGAGGCCAGCGCGGCCAGTACGGCGGCGTATAATTACGCGGCGGCGCTCCAGATGTCGATCTACTTTTACGATGCCCAGAAGTCGGGGCCAGCAGTCTCAGGCGGTCTGCTCGACTGGCGCGGCAATTGCGATGTCTCGGACGCGGCGGTTCCGCTGATTAATAAAGGCAGCACCAATGTCGGCACGAATATGTCGGCGGCGTTTATCGCGGCCAACAAGAGCGTGCTTGATCCAGGCGGGAAAGGTACAGTGGACGTGAGCGGCGGCTTCCATGACGCGGGCGATCATGTGAAATTCGGTATGCCGCAGGGCTATGCTATCTCTACGCTCGGCTGGGGTTTCTACGAATTTAACCAGGCTTTTGTCTCCGCGGGCCAGGATGCCCATATGCTGGCTATTCTGCGCTGGGGCTGCGATTACTTGATGCGCTCGATCTTCCGCAATAGCAGCGGCGCCGTGGTGGCTTTCTGCTACCAGGTCGGCGAGGGTTCGGTCGATCATACCATGTGGGCTCCCCCCGAAGTGGAAAAACTTGATCGCCCGGCCTACTTCGCGACCTCTGAAACACCCGCTTCGGACTGCTGTGCGGAGGCCGCGGCGGCTCTGGCTATTATGTACCTCAATACGAAGGCCAGCGATGCTACCTATGCCGCGAAATGCCTGGATTACGCGAAGGCGCTCTACATCTTCGCTGTGGCGAATAGAGGTCTGGGCTACTCCGGCGGCTTCTACGGCTCCAGCGGCGACGAGGACGATCTTTCCTGGGCCGCGGTCTGGCTCTCCATCGCGACCGGCACGCAGTCGTACCTCACTGATATCACCGCCATTGACTCGACCGGCCACTATACTGGCTATCTCAAGAGGATCATGACCTCGACAGGCGATAACTGGCAAAATATCTGGGTCCATAGCTGGGACTCGGTCTGGGGCGGAATGTTTATCAAACTGGCCCAGCTTACCAATGACGCCAAATACACTTATATCGCGCGCTGGAACCTGGAATACTGGTCGCACGTGCCGCACGTGGATACCACTGATACCAACTTCCTGGCCTGGACGCCCGCGGACTTCGCGGTCATCAATACCTGGGGCTCCTGCCGCTACAACACCGCTGCTCAACTCTGTGCGCTGGTCTATCGCAAAAATACCGGGGATACGCGCTTCTCTGACTGGGCGCTGGGACAGATGAACTATATCCTGGGCAGCAATCCCCTCAACCGCAGCTACATGGTCGGCTTCTCGCCCACCGGCGCCCAGCATCCGCATCACCGCGCCTCGCACGGCTCGTTTACCGACAGCATGAACGATCCCACCACGCACCGTCATACCTGCTGGGGCGCGCTCGTCGGTGGTCCCGATACCAAAGACGCCCATAACGACCTGACCACCGATTTTGTCTATAATGAGGTCGCCATAGACTATAGCGCGGCCTTCGTCGGCGCCCTGGCCGGGCACTACTTCTACTACGGCAGCGGTCAGACCCCCAACGCCAGCTTTACCACGGCTGAGACGCCGATCAATCCCTACTTCGTCGAAGCTACGCTCAACCAGGAGAGCACCCAGGGCTCGCAGATCACCCTCAGACTGCACGCCGACACCACGCAACCGCCGCAGTATGCGACAGGCTTAAAGGTACGCTACTTCTTCAACATCAGCGAACTCATCGCGATTGGCCAGTCGATCAGCAATGTCTCCGTGGCCATCTACTACGACCAGAACGCCACTAACGCCACGCCTGCCGGTCCCACCGCCGTCAACGGTCCCTTTGCCTGGAATGGCTCAAGCACTGTCTATTATGTCGAGTTCGACTGGTCGGCCTATCCCATCTGGACCACGCGCGATCTGCAATTCGGTTTGAACGTGGCTATTGCCAGCGACTTTAAGTTCCACTGGGACGCCACCAACGATTACAGCCGCCAGGGCATCACTGCCACACAGGCCGTCACCCAGTTCATCCCTGTCTACCACAATGGCACGCTGGTCTTTGGCCAGGAGCCAGGGGGAGCAGGCACGCCTACGCCGACACCAACCAGCACACCCACAGCCACGCCAACGAAAACGCCTACGCCAGGCAACACGCCCACAGCTACACCCACGCCGGGCAAGACCCCGACCGCCACGCCGGGCACTACACCCACGGCCACGCCCTCCGTCACCAGCGCCAGCGTTCATTACGCTATCAGCAGCCAGTGGTCCGGCGGCTTCGGTGCCACAATCACCATTACCAACACCGGCACTACTACCATTAACGGCTGGTCGCTGAAATTCAACTTCCCCAACGGACAAACGATAACGCAGCTCTGGAATGGCTTGTACACACAGAGCGGCAGCGCGGTTACCATCACCAACCTGCCGTATAACGGTTCAATCGCTCCCGGCGCCTCCGTCAGCCCCGGCTTCAACGCTTCCTGGAGCGGCAGCAATACCAATCCCACCTCGTTCACCCTGAATGGTCAACCAACCACGATTGTATAAGGAGCATTTTGTGAAGAAAAAATACCTTCTGGTGATACCGCTTATGCTGGTCACGCTCAGCGTGGTACTGGCTGGCCTGGCGTTGAACGCGCCGGTTAAGGTCCATGCCGCGACGATCTCCAATAGCGGCCTGCACGTCTCCGGCAACCTTCTGCTCAATAGCGCGGGCCAGGCTGTGCGCCCGCCGGGGGTTGACCGCGCTGGCAGCGAGTACATGTGCGATGCCGCTGGCGATAACACGGTCTTCGACGACGGCACTAATCCCGATAGCGCTGGCCGCACAGGCTCCGCGCTGGATAGCGCCTTCAACGCCGCGACCATCGCGACCTTCCAGGCCTGGAAATTCCAGTCCGTGCGCATTCCACTCAATGAGGACTGCTGGCTGGGTATCAATGGCTATCCCGCAGCCTCCTACACTTCCACAACCTATCAGCAAACCATTGTCAGTTATGTCAACCTTTTGACCTCGAATAACTTTATCGTTATCCTGGATCTCCACTGGGCAGCTCCAGGCACCACGCAGGCCAATAAGCAACTGGCTATGCCCGATCTCGACCACGCACCGGCCTTCTGGACCTCCGTGGCCAATACCTTCAAGAGCAACTCGGCGGTGATCTTCGACCTGTTTAACGAGCCATTCACCGGCAACACCGGCAATAACCCCAATGCCTGGTCCTGCTGGAAAAACGGGAGCACCGCCGCCAGCGTCAGTCCCTGCGCCGATGTGGCCTTCGCCGCCGCCGGTATGCAAACCCTGGTCAACACCGTGCGCGCCACGGGAGCGACCAACGTGCTCATGCTCGGCGGCCTGGCCTACGCCAACGACCTTTCGGGCTGGCTGGCCAACAAACCGAGCGATGCCCTCAATAACCTGGTCGCCTCGTTCCATCTCTACAACTTCAACGCCTGCAACTATGCCAACTGCTGGGTGGTAAACGTTCAGCCGGTGGCCGCCCAGGTGCCGGTAATCGCCGGGGAGATCGGCGAAAACGACTGCGCCCACAGCTTTATCGACATGGCCATGACCTGGCTTGACCAGCACAACATCGGCTATCTCGCCTGGGCCTGGAATGTCTACAACTGCGGCAACTTCCCTTCGCTAATCACCGATTATAACGGTACGCCCACCGCCTATGGCGCGGGCTATAAGCAGCATCTGACCGATCTGGCCAATGGCGTCACACCCACGCCTACTGCCACGCCCATTCCCGGCCACTACTGTAGCGTCCACTATGGCGCTTCTTCGTGGACTGGCGCCTTTACGGTCAATATCACGATCAATAACATCAGTTCAGCCCCCATCCAGGGCTGGACCCTGACCTTTACATTCGCTAGCGATCAGAAAGTCACCGCCGGCTGGAACGCCACCTGGTCGCAATCCGGTCAGCAGGTCACCGCGCGCGATGTCGGCTACAACGACATCATCGCTGCTGGCTCCTCCACTGGCCCTGGCTTCAACGGCACCTGGACCACCAGCAATCCCAATCCCACCGCCTTCGCCCTCAACGGCGTCGCCTGCGCCACCGTCTGAGCGCGTAGCGTCAGACCTCCAGCATGTACCGGGCGGGTATGGGCATGTGCTCATACCCGCCTTTTGCGTAGCGCAGCTATACATAAAAGCTAAGCATAGAGGAGAACTCGGCTCTCTTGACGCTGCTGCCGATGCAGCACCGGACCGGCGCGTCCGGTATGCTCAGGAGTCCCGTTTGCAACAATCTGAGTCGCACCCAAATTTCACCGCAATAGCACAATGACAACCAGGCGACAGGCCCACGATAAATCGGAGCAGGACACGATAAATCGGTCCTCTATGGCGCTTGTTGTAAGATAGGTATAACATGGGGGGCGCCCAGGTAGGGAAATTCATGCAGAAGATCCCTGTGGGGGGGGATATGATCGCTGGTAATCCGGCCCCCGGAAATCATTACAAGCCGGGCGCTGGTGACATCATCCCTCAAAGTTCGCCCATTTGGGTATTTCGCTGGCTGGCTGCGATCAAAGCGCAGGATGTCGGGCAGCACAAGAGTCAGGGTCTGTGTTGCTTCCTCGTAGGTGTAGCCTCCCAGGCGCTGGAGCACCCTGGCCCATGGCTCCAGGTAATTGGCAATGTCGTCCGCTGGCTCGCGGGCATTGTATTCGTCTCTGGCCTCTTCGGGATTAAAGTAGGCCGTTAACGATGGGTGCGCTCCACGGTCCACGGAGATCAACTGGCCGGCGCGGTACAGGCTGACGCGCGCCCACACGCCAATGACTGGATTGGCGCCGAGCAGTTCATCAGGCACCTCCAGCACAAGCCCAAAGACATTTGCGTCCGCCATACTATCAACTCCGGTCCACTTGAAATGGTTGACGATTCCATCCAGATCCGCGAAGAATGGATCGCTGCGCAAACCCGCAAAGAAGCGCAGATCGTCGGTTTGAACCGTTCGGACTGTAGAATCAAAACAGACCTGAGCCTGGTTGAGGATCTTCTGTCCACCTGCCCCATGGTTGCGGGCCTCCTCGCCAGTCGCGTAGTAGATCGTGGCGCTCTGCTCCTCTTCCCACGGTTGGGAAAAGACAAAGCTAAAGGTGATATCCGCTGCCGCGTCATGATTGGTGTCAATGTTAAGCTGGTAAACAGCGCCAGGGTGAAAGGCCTCTGCCTGTGCAGGAGCAAAGGGGTTCACATTCATAGCCAAAACAGTGCGCCCTGGTGTGCTGGCCTGGAAAGCGAAAACATCCGTGAGGTCCAGGCGCGCATCACCCTCCGGCAACCGGAGGTTTGGACCACTCAAATGATGCGACATAGCCGTAACCTTTCCGTGTCTAACTGATCACCTATCTATTCCTCTGGTTTCATCCAGAGCCACCCATTTTATTTCCGCCAATCTTATTTTACAACCAATCTCTCGTGAATGTAGTGACGCGCCTTCACGTTTGACGAATACCCATCAGCCGAAGAATGGATGAAATTATTACGTGAGGAGCAAGCTGATGCTTGCTATCAGCTCATAGGCATCAAACGAAGTTGTTGGGCGAAAACAGACGGGGACCTATCCCAACGGATCATGTGGCTCTACCGCGTCACTACATTCACGGAAAAAAACGTGATAGCAAAAAGGCGCGCTTTACACGTTTTACATTTTAAACCTACGACCAGCGCTCCCAGCGCACGACCTCATCGAGGGACTTGCGCCCGCCTTTTTTGAGGGGATGTGGATTTTCCTGGGGCTGTGGATAGCCAAAGGAGAGGACGATGTTTGCTTGCTGGTCGGCAGGCAGGTTAAGCACTTCCCTGGCTTTTTCCTCGTGGTGCATCCAGGTAACGCAGGAGCCGATGCCCAGGTCCAACGCGGCCAGTTGCAGGTAGGCCGCCGCCTGTCCCAGGTCAAAGTCAGCGGAGCCGCCTGTATTGGAGGTGGCCAGCGCAACGGCAAAAGCAGCGTGAGCCAGGTGAGCCGAATACAGCCCGCTCTCGGCCAGACGCTGGAGCTGCGCGCGCTCGCGCACCACAATAAAATACCAGGGCTGGCCATTTTTCGAACTCTGCGCACGCCGGCCCGCGTTCAAAATCGTACGCAAATCCTCTTCGGAAACTGCCTTCTCACTATACTGGCGCGTCGCGCGCTGTGTATTAATTAGTTCTGCGACTGTCATATTCTCTTCTTTCCCTGTATCTCTATTTTATAGATGAGGCCTTCCTCGCGCTATCTCGTAAGAGACATTAGCAAGAACAAGCGAGGAGAGTTTGTTTATTTCAACACGCTTCCAGCAAAGATCTACTCGCCCACAATGCCGCGCGGCTGTGGCTGAGAAGTTCGCGCGCGCCAGGAGAGGGGTGGAATTTGCGCCTGATGATATCGCGCTGCTCGCTACAACCGGTTTCCCGGTTATAGCGAGCAGCGCGAGCGTGGTGTCGTCTGTTCAGGTACAGGCGCTCACCGGGGGAGTGAGTACCTGTTCTGCTGGTTTACAGCGCCGGGAAGGCGTTGTTCACCAGGATGTCGAAGGCGGCCTGGAACCACATGCCGGAAACCGGCGCGTTGGCAATAGCCCCTGTCGGCAGGTTGTTGTTCAATGAGTTACCACCATAGGTCGGGTCGCACATGCGGTCGAAACCTTTACCACCGGGGTTCTGAGGACCAGTCGGGATGAGCGAGCTGGAACCATCGGACTCACCGGGAGGCTTGATCCACACGAACGCGGCAATACCGGTCAGCGGATTGGCCTGCGGGCGCGCGCCGATGCCACCGGGCTGGTTGCACCAGTTGCCGCGACCGATACGCTTGTCGATCCGGCTCGCGTTGACGAAGGTGTTCAGGTCCGTCGACGTGCTCGCGCCAGTCGGGCGACCAGAACCACCCCAGCCATTGCGCGAGGTATCAATGAGCATCCCAAGACTGCTGTTGAGGCCAGCCGCGACAAAGGCGCTCTTCAAGTCGATGTCGTACGTATACTCATCGATGTATGTGTTCCACTGGTAGAACGTGGCGGAACGTACCGGGTTGCCGCTGATTGACTGGTTGGCCGTCATGTACGGCTCCTGCACCGGCGTGTAGTTCGCGGTATTGCTGATGAAGCCATCGATGCTATTCGCGCCAGCGGTCGTGCCCTTGATCGTGTTGGCGATCAGGGTCACAGCAGGCTGGAAGTTGGTGTTCCAGCCGAGCCAGCCATCGTGCGCGACATCGACGTAGTTATACACGTTCGAAATCGCGTGCAAGTGGTTCAGCGCGTACTGGACGCCCTGCACATACGCGCCAGAGGAGTTGGCCTCCGAGCATTTTGCGAAGCTCAGGTTGGTGATCAGGTTTGGCAGCGAGTCAGGCTCGATAATCGCGGAGACGCGCAGATTGCTGTACTTCGCCTGTTTCAACACAGCCACAATCGGATCGATATACAGGGTCTCGTAGTTCACCAGGCCATTGTTCGCGACGAGCAATTCACCGTTAGATGCCAGAGCCGAACAGTCGCGGTTAGGCAGGTCGTAAATGACGATGGTGACGACGATTGGCTGAGAGCTGCTGGCAGCCTGTGTCTCCGCGGCATCCAGATAACCAGCCAGGTTCGTAGGATAGCCGTTGGTACCATTGACCGCCGCAATGCTGTCCAGCCAGACAGCAGTCGAGTAATTCGCGACTTTGGCCTCGGTCGCCCCAAGCGTGCCGCCCACGCTGGCCGCGCCCGCCCTGACCTCAGAGGCCCAGAACGGATTGATGAAGCCGGTCGCGCCAGCATACGGATTCGCCACGTGGTTGCCCGTCACCGTCGTGCCCGTGGGGGTCACGGTTGGCGTGGTGCCGCTCGTGGGAGTCGCGGTCGGCGTGGTGCCACGCGTCGGGGTCGCGGTTGGCGTGGTACCGCTGGTTGGCGTGGAAGTCGGCGTGGTGCCCACGGTGGGCGTCGCGCCTCCGCCATTGCAGGCATTGCCGTTAATGGTGAAGCTGGCCGGCACAGGATTACTGGTCGTCCAGGCGCCATTGAAGCCCGGCGGAGAACTCACCGAAGTCCCGGTAGCTACCGTTCCATTGTAGCTCAGGTTGGTAATCGTCACATTCTGACCGGACTGCGTGTAGTTGCCGTTCCAGAGCTGCGTGACGGCCTGACCGCTCGCCGGGAAAGTAAAGGCCAGGCTCCAGCTTGACCACGTTGAACCGCTGGTGTTCTGGATAGTAAGATTGGCCCCAAAACCGCCCTGCCATTGATTGGTGACAGTATAGGTCACCTGGCAGTATGACGAGGCTGCATGGGTGGCCCGCACCCCAATAAACAAGCCGCTGACGATGACCAGCGCCAGGCTTGTAAGTAAAATCAAACCGCGAATCTTCCCTTGCAGGGGGAAACTTCCCGGTTTGCGCACTGAAATCCAGCGCATTCTACCCTCCTTCGGGTACACTAAGGAAAACGCGCTTGCCGTTCTCCTTTTCTCAGGTGGTGTATCCTCTCTACTGGCACCTTTTCATCTGCGACAGACGACAACCGAGCACAGCCCTCTCGTTGACCGGGTACCATTAGCTCTTCCACCAGCCAGATAGAAAAACCGCTTTCTACCTCATGCCAAGTGTAAAGCGCCAGCGCGCCAGCGAACAGAACACATAGCAGTCACTTGGCAGTCAGGAAGACAGCATTTTCAAAACACACCTGCGCCGCGGGCAACATCCACCAATGCCGCATTGGTAGAAAAGATAAGACAATGGGGTACTTTGACAAGTACATGCCATTGTCTTATCTGTGGATGCCTTCCACCTCAAAAGGCTCTGCGAAGAAGCCTGGTGCTTTGTCAAACTTCGTTTGAGGAATGCGCTGCCTGCGGCAGCGGAGAGAGAAGAGACGCAGAGGGGCTGGCGCTCCTCTGCACTCCCCACTTTCCTACCCTTCAAACGAAGCTTGACGGGACACTAGACGACGCTACAGGCGGTACCGTTCAGTGTAAAGGCCGTCGGAGCGGAATTGGTGCCGTTCCAGGTGCCGTTAAAGCCTGGGGCGGAACTGATCACGGCACCGGGAGCGATTGAGCCGTTGTACGACAGGTTGGTAATGCTGACTGCACTGCCAGTCTGAGTATACGTGCCACTCCAGATCTGCGTGATGGTCTGCCCGTTGGCAAAGCTGAATCTGAGGGTCCAGCCGTTAATTGCCGTGGTGCCGGTGTTGGTGATGGTGATGGTCGCGCCAAAGCCACCCTGCCACTGATTTGTGATGGCGTAGTGGACCTGACAGGCCGTCCCACTGGTCTGCGTGGGCGTGGCCGTGGGAGTTGTCCCGACAGTCGGCGTGGTCCCTACGGTTGGCGAAGGCGTCGGCGTTTTCCCTACCGTTGGCGAGGGCGTCGGCGTGGTCCCTACGCTTGGGGTTGGTGTGACTATGACCGAGCCGGAGATGTCGCCGTAGACGATGCCGAGGCCGTTGGTGCCGACGTAGACACGCCCGTAGATGCGCGGGTCGCCGGTGATGCAACAGGTCGAAGCATACTGGTGCGCGCTATCGTTGATGAGAATCCAGGTCGCGCCCCCGTCGTCCGAACGGAAGATGCCCTGCGTGCCGCTGATCGTAGCGGTGGTGTACAGCGCCATGTAGCTCTTGCCAGGAGCCGCCATGCCAAAGCCAATCGAATTCGCGTCTGTCACGTTCGCCAGCCTGGTCCAGGTGGCGCCGCTGTCGGTCGAGTGCCAGATACCATCGGGATTGCCTGTGCTGCCACCGGCGAGCCAGATGTCGCCTTCGTGGCCAGGCATGGCCTTGATCACAACTTTGTCGCCCGCGATAGGCAGACCCGTCGCGGCGCTGGCTGTAAATGTGACGCCGCTATCGGTGCTGACCCAGAACTTGCCCTGCCCGTAGCCGTAGAACTTCCTGGCGTTGACACGATCCGAGGCCACTACCGAGTTTTGCGGGATATTCGCGGACGCGGTCCAGGAGTTGCCGTTGTCGGTCGAATACGAAATGGCCGCGTTGACTGGCGCCCAGAGCACCCGGCTGGCATCCGCCGCAGCCGCGACTGTGCCGCCATTGGAGGAAACCCCGGAGATGTCCTTATTGCCGGCGAACCAGGTGGAACCGCCATCATAGCTAAAGGCGGTGCTGGTCACAACCGGGCTTGCGCTCGGATTGCCGTAGCCCACGCGCACCATGAAGCTGGGATTGCCCTCGGCGTAGTCAATCGCGGCATACGAACCGGCATAGGGAAGCGAGTACATCACGGACGGCGCGCTGGTCAGACTGTCGTGGCGGAAACCGCCGATGTCGCCCAGCGTGCTGTACAGATGCGCCTCGGAACTCCCCGGCGGACTGATCAGATCGCTTACCGCCGCCTCCTCAATACCCTTCGCCATGCTCTTGAGAGCGACCTTCCCGCCGCTCTGGTAGGTGTCCCACGCGGTCAGGTTGCTCGTACCGTAAATCGTCGCGCCAGTTCCATAGAACATGCGGTCCGAGTTAAAAGGATCAATGTTCATACCTTCGATCATCCAGCCCAGCTTGACCGCGGGCACGGGATCAACAGGATTGGTGTTGCCGAAGTTGAGCCAGGGGGCGCTTGAGACATCTATGGTGTAGTAGAGGTTACGGCTGGGGTAACTGGAAAATTCCCAGATGGGTTTCCAGGTCGTGCCGCCGTCAGTGGTGCGATACAGTTTCGCGTCAGGCCACCATGAATTGACGCTCGCGACCACGATGGTGCCCGGATGCTGCATGTCCACGCCCAGGCCGCCATAGCCGAAGTAGTCATTCGAGGAATCGGAGCCGGGCACCGGGCTAATTTTCGTCCAGGTGTTAGTGCTCGGCACGTATTTCCAGACATCGCCGTGACCACCGTTGTAAGGACCATCCCAGTCGCTGTAAGTCACGTAGAGCGTGCCCGCCGAGTCAAGCTTGCCCTGGTGCGGCAGGTAGCCGGTGGTGGCGTTGCTGCCAGTATCCCAGGTTGCGCCGCCTGCGCAGGTCACAGTGGTACCGCTGACGCTACAGGTGGGCTCGCCCGGAATGGCCGCCCAGGTCGCGCCTCCATCGATGCTGCGGTAGATGTTATTCGCGCCGCTTCTGTTGTCACCTACCCCAACGTAGATTGTCTTCGTAGCACTACCCGCCGTGCCAGTGGAGGGATCAAACGTCACCCATGCAACGCCCAGCGGATCGCCCTGGTAGGCATCGCCGGCCTTTTCCACAAAGGGGCCGGTATCCGGGAAGTTGCTGACCTTGCTCCAGGTCACACCAAAATCGGTGCTCTTCCACAATCCATTGCCGCTACGCGCGCCGAAGTAAAGAATGGCATCGTTGTTGGGATCTATGGCCAGGCGCTCTCCCATGCCGCGCCCTGGCATATTGCCGCCCATCTTAAAGGGCATTTGTGTGATCGAGAAGGTGTTACCCTGGTCGGTTGAACGCAGAATCACCCCGTTCTGACTGGTCCACGAATTGGTGTACGTGCCAGCCGCGATGTACAGGCGGTTGGGATTCACCGGATCGGTGGCCAGGCTCTCCACACCCGACATATTCCAGTTCGTCGGCGTCACCCAGTTGAGCAATTGTGTCCACGTGCTCGTGCTGGGATTCCAGCGATAGGCCCCCCCTATGTCCGTACGAGCATAGATCAGGTCTTTCTGCTTCTGGTTAAAGATGATATTTGGCACAAAGCCGCCACCGCCGCCGGTGACGACGCTGTTCCAGCTATATGCCTGCGTACTCGCCGCGTCCGCGTGAGCCGCCTGCAGCGGCAGCACAATCGCCGGCACCAGAGCCGAGATCGTTATCGCCAGGCTGACGATAAATACCAACCATCTCCTTCGTTTGCTCGCCTGGGAAAAGGTTGTTGACATGTAAAGCTCTCCTTGCTGTATGTACTGTATACTGTATACAGTTTTTCACGAGTAATTAGCCAGCTATGGAAAGCATAAACACCCACGTTGAACAAGACAACGACAGATGCTAGGCACCCACATGACACTTCTCGCTGTCATTAGCTCTGAACTGATAGCAGTGAACTGAGGCGGGGATCACAACGGAGGCCAGATCCGTTGTGATCCCTCGCTGGCCTCTTCAATCTGACACCTGCAACCCGGTCTGGCCGTGTCTAATCTAACGAGGAAGGCCAGCGTCAGACGGAGATCGAGGTTTCTGGCGCGTGGCCTCTCTGGATATTTCCTGGTTGCTCCAGAGTATTTCGTGTTGTTGTGTTTTTTTTGTAGTTTGCCAGAGGAGGACCAGGCTATGCCCGTTCTGTCTAGCGAGCGCAAAAGCTCACCTCGCAGCTCGCTGCGCCACCGGCCCATTGATACCATGCAACTAACGCCAGATCCGACCACTACCCGCCTGGAGCGACCGAGTTCCGATCCGCACACCAGTGTGAAGCCCGCGCCACCGGATATCCCCGATCTGGACGATGACGAGAAAGGAAAAGTAGAAGAGGAAGAAAAAGCACAGCCACCGCGTCGTGCTCCCAGCAAACCACCGCGTCGCGCGACAGCCGTGCCGTCTCCACGCGCAACCATCCCCCTTGAGCCTGTCAAACCACTCCTGCACCCCCTGTTTTTCGTGGGCATGGGTCTGATGCTGGCTGTCCTGCTTTGGGCCGGGATCGGCCAGGCCATGATCTGGGGTCACAACGAACTGAATACCTTGCGCTACGGCTATCCGCGCACCTACCAGGTCGACGCTTTTGTCGGCATCGGCGACAGCCAGCAGCATCCCAGCCATTTCGTGGCCCTCAATCTGCACGGCACCATCACTATCGTGGACTTTCCCGCGGGCGACCCCAGCCACGCGTTTATCCTACCAACCGCCAATGTACCTGGCACAGACCCGGACCTGGCCGTTGTCACCCTGAGCTTTATCGATATCAATCACAACGGCCACCCGGACATGCTCGTCGACATCGACGGCTTCCAGAGCGTGCTGGTCAACGATGGCAAAACCTTTCGCCCGCCCACATCAGCCGAACAACAGCAATTCCTCCAATACCTGCGCCAGCATAACTGAGAAGCCGCTGTGCGGCGTCCATGGGCGTCAAATTAAGCCTGTTTTTTCGTCAATAATCGTAAATGTAGTATCAGTCATCCCAAACTTTGCAAAAGTTTGTCAAAGCGCCCCACCCCCCTTTTTCTCAAGGGGTTTTGTGAGCGGGGCGCCGTGCGCCCCG
>DASVMX010000234.1:0-4854 GCA_036384215.1 Ktedonobacteraceae bacterium
GAGAGGGATAACAAGATGGGAGAGCAAGCAGCTTTGATTTTGTGGAACAAAATCAAAGCTGCTTGCTCTCCCATCTTGTTATCCCTCTCTTTTACTGGTTAGCTTTCGCGGTCACAAAGGCGATTGCGGCGGTGCCGGGACCTGTGTGCGCGCCTATGACAGCGCCGAGGTCGTAGTGCTGCAATTTGTCGCTGAAGACGCTCTGGATGACCTCGGCAAGCTGCTGGCCGACTTCATCGCTGGTCTGGACGATGGCGACGTGCTCGATGGCGCCTTGCTCGCTCAAGAGTTGCGCGACCCGAGCATAAGCTTTGGCGCGTGTACGCGGGCGTTCGATTGGCACGACTTCGCCGCCAGTGAGGGCGATGATTGGCTTAAAGCTCAACATATTGCCGAGCATGGCGCTGGCGCCGCCGATGCGCCCGCCACGCCTGACGTATTCCAGCGTGTCCAGCACGGCCAGAATTTTGGACCGGCTCAGCGTGTCTTCGCTCGCAGCTTTAATCTCTTCCAGGCTCTTGTTTTCGCGTGCCATACTGGCCGCTTGCTGAACAACATAGCCCAGACCATCGCTGATGATGAGCGAATCGATGATTTCGATTGGCACTTTGCGCGCGCTCTCCGGCAGCGAGTCGCGCGCGGTGCAGGCAGACTGATAGGTGCCGCTGAGTTTTGAAGAGAGGTGAAGCGAGAGGATAGCGTCGGCCCCCTCGTCGATCAGGCGCTGAAAAGCCTGCTGGAAGGACGCTGGCGACGGCTGAGAGGTGCGCGGCAGCTCCTTGCTGGCAGCCATTTTCACGTAAAATTCGGCATTACCTAGCTCTACCCCATCCAGGTAGGCTTCGTCGCCAAAGAAAACTGTCAGTGGCACCACCGTGATGCCGAGTGAGCTGGCTACCTCCGTTGGTAAATCAGCAGTACTATCAGTGACAATACGAACGACCATTGTGTTGCTTTTCCTCCTGGCTTGCGGAAAAAAATGGATAATAACAGCTTCTTTTTTCCCTCTGCACCGCTTACGGTGATGCAGAGGGAAAAAATCTTTCGGGGACTGGTTCCTTATTCCGAGCGGGCGAATGAAAGCTGCGATCAAGCAGCTTGCCCGCTCGGAATAAGGAGCCACGTCGCTTCATCTGCCCCGGCAGAGAGTGGCAATCCCTCTGTACTCCCGCTGTATGATTACCCACCAGCGCCACCTCTAAAAAGAAAACGCTGGCGTGCTATTAAAATAACGGGCGCTTTTCAGCGGGCTTATTCTGCTGAGATAATATAGGCGTAATGGGCCTGCCCACCGTTGACCACCTGGATTTCGAGCTGCGAATACTGGCCCTTGATGCGCCGGGCCAGGTCTTCGGCCTGCTGCTCGCTGACGCCCTCGCCGAAGTAGAGCGTAATAATTTCCAGTTTCTCAATCTTCATGCGTTTCAGGGTTTCGTCAAGCACGTGCTCCATATCCTGTTCGGCGATGGCCAGGTGGCCGTTGACGATGCCAATATAATCTCCCTCGCGCACGCGGACCGGGCCGAGCTGGACCGAACGCACGGCGGTGGTGATCTCCGCCGTCTGGATGCTTTTGGCTGCGCCGGTCATGACTTTGCAGTTGGTCTCAAAATCGGCTGAGTAGTTAAAGCCGATCAGCGCGGCAATCCCCTGCGGCATGGTGTCGGTCGGTACAATGTACACCTCTTTTTCCGTCAGGTTGATGACCTGGCGCGCGCTAAGGGTGACGTTGCTGTTGTTGGGGAGAAGGATAACTTTCTGCGAGGGAACATCGTTGACTGCCGCGAGGATCTCTTCGGTGCTGGGATTCATGGTCTGCCCGCCGGAAACGATGGCGTTGACGCCCAGGCCTTTGAAGACTTCAACAAAGCCGTCGCCCGCGACCACTGTTACAGTGGCGATAGCGAGCTGTTCAGCCTCCTGGGCGTGCTCGGCGGCGCTCTCTGCCGCGTAGGTCAGACTCTGCTCCTGCAAATTCTCGATATTGATGTCCAGCAGACTGCCGAGGCTGACGCCATAATCGAGGATCTTGCCCGGCCATTCGGTGTGGGTATGGACCTTGAGCATCTTTTCATCGCCCGCGACCACGGTGGAGACGCCGCCCATGCCGATGATGCTCTGGCGAATGCCTTCTATGTCCAGCTTTGCGCCGCGCAGCAGGAAGACGACCTCGTAGCCAAATTCCTCTTCAACCGTGACCATGCCTTTTTTGATCTCCGCGCGCGGCTGGGGCGTGACTGGCATGGAACTGCTGACCTCGCTCTCGCCGCGCACATAGCGCCAGACGCCTTCCAGCACCGTGCAGAAGCCCTGGCCGCCTGAATCGACCACGCCCGCCTGTTTGAGCGTGGGCAGAAGCTCGGGGGTACGCGCCACGGAGAGCCTGGCCGCGTTAACCATCTCCTGGAGCAGGGCCACCAGGTCGTCGCCACGTTCCGCGCTGGCTTTTGCCGCCTCGGCGGTTTCGCGCACAACCGTCAGAATCGTACCTTCCACCGGTTTAATCACCGCGCGATAGGCCAGGCGCTGGGCCTCCTGCATCGCCGCGGCCAGGTCCGGGGCCGTAAACGTCGTCTTCTTGTCGAGTCCCAATGCCAGCCCGCGTAAAATCTGCGAGAGAATCACCCCGGAATTGCCGCGCGCGCCCAGCAGTGCCCCGTGGGCCAGTTTCGCTGAGATCACACCAGCCGCGGTCTCATCGCTATCCACAATCCCTTTCACCGCCGCCTGCATGGTTTTGGACATATTTGAGCCAGTGTCTCCATCCGGCACGGGAAAGACGTTAAGCGCGTTGATCTGCTCGCGATGTTCCTCCAGCCAGGCAGCGCCGGACAGAAGGGCTTTTTTGAAGTCCTGCCCATCAAAGACGCTGATGCGCCTGGGACGAGAGCGAGTTGTACGTAAAGGGGGGCGTGATGTTTGATCCTGCATGTTGGCTCCCACGGGCAGCCTCCTCGGGACTGCCGCTGTGTTTTTCCTAAGTAGTTGTCTGTTCCGTGACATCTCCCAGACCCTGGACATTGACATTCACCTGCGAGACAGGTGTGCTCAACATCTTCTCGACCGAGAATTTCACACTGCTCATAATGTTATGAGCGATTTCAGTGATGCGCAGACCATATTCCAGCGCGACGTAGACCTCGATAATGATCTGCTCATTCATAAGACGAACTTGCACCCCCTGATTTACCTGTTCCGGGGGCAGAAGCACAGCGCGCCCATTGTGCAGGCGCGGAGCCGTGATACCTACGACGCCATAGCACTCGGTAATCGCTCGTACAGCGATGCTATGGATCGCGTTTGGCAGTACTTCTATCTTGCCCAGAGGGCGAGCACCCTGCTGGGGTTGAATGGCAGGTGTCTTTGACATACGTAGGTCTTCTCTTTCGCTCTTGCCAAAGCAAGCCAAAGCATGTTATACTCGCAAGGCATGCTCGCTCAGGTTCCCTATTGCTTAGGTGAGGCCCGGCGGTGGCATTTTTTCTAAGATGATAGCTATCTGAGATAGAAACAGATTGGAAAGAACATATCATAGGTACCCTGGTTAGTCAAGTAAGGGAACCAGAGATTAGAGAGGGGCGAGTGATCGCGCTCTTTCATTAGAATTGGGAGGAACGTTCAAATGTCAGGTCGTTGTGAAGTGTGTGAGCGCAAGCCAATGCATGGTAACAATGTAAGCTTCTCACAGCGTCGTACGCGTCGCCGCTTTGTGCTGAATGTGCACCGCCGCCGCGTCGAAGTCAACGGTATCGCGCGCACAGTCAATATCTGCACACGCTGCCTGCGCACCATGAGCAAACTGCCGAAGTCGCGCTAGCATGGGCCACCAGCAAAAAAGAAGGACCGCGTTCCAGATCGGAACTACGGTCCGCTTTTTTTATCAGCTTGCCTCATACCCAGGTGAGTTTGTGAAGTTTGTCGGGGTTGACGACCGCGTAGATGCGGCTGATGCGGCCGTTCTCAATGTCGCAGAAGAGTACGCCGCCGGGCTGGCCGTTCAGGTAGCCAACCAGCGCGGGCTGGCCGTTGACCTCCGCCAGGCGAGTCTGCATGGAAGCGAAGAAGCGCATACCGCCCATGGTTCCGCGTGCCACTTTGTCGGGTCCTTGCACGGGCTTGAGGGCAATGGGTGCTTTGCCGCCACCATCGCCGATGAAGACAATATCATCAGCAAGCAGATTAAGCAGCCCTTGCATGTCACCGTCAGCACTGGCGCGCATAAATTGCTCTGTCAATTGTGCCTGCTGCTCGTGCGACGCGGAGAAGCGCGGGCGCTGCTGATCCAGGTGCTGGTGAGCGCGGTGCAGAATCTGGCGGCAATTGGCCTCGCCTTTGCCAACCATCTCGGCTATTTCGGGGTAATCGTACTCGAAGGCCTCGCGCAGCAAGAAAACGGCTCGTTCCAGCGGCCCCAGTTGTTCCAGCAGCGTCAGAAAGGCGAAAGAGAGCGTCTCGCCCAGCAGAGCGCCCTCGATCATATCAGGATGCTGGCCGGTCGGGATCGGCTCCGGCAACCAGGAACCGACATAGACCTCGCGCCGAGCCCTGGCTGATTCCGCCTGGTTGATGCAGAGCCGGACAACAATCTTTGAAAGGTAAGCTTTGGGCGATTGCACCTCTTCATCTCCTGCCTGGAGCCAGCGTACAAAAGCCTCCTGAACAATGTCCTCGGCGTCTGTCGCGCTGCTCAGCATCCGATAAGCAATCCCAAAGAGCAGCCCCCGATATTCATCAAAGGCCTGCGCGCTCTGTTTCACAATGTTCATGGAGTAGGCTACCTCTGTCGTTTTTTCTTCTCCTATTATACACTCTCATACTGCTAGCCCTACTTTGGTAGTTTCTTACGGGGTGCAG
>DASVMX010000235.1:0-5190 GCA_036384215.1 Ktedonobacteraceae bacterium
TATAGTCCGAACTCAGTCGAGATGATAAAAACCAGGCTGCGCACCCTGCATAAGCATGGCCTAGTCGAGCGCGATAAGAAGTCAACCAAGTTCTACAATTCGCCCTACTACTACACACTCAGCAACAAAAGCGCCAACTACCTGAAAGAACGTGGCGCCGACATCCCCGACTCATTTCGGGGTAGTAAGGAGATCAACAGGCAGCCAATCTTTATTCAGCACACGCTAGAGGCGAACGACATCTACATCAGCGCCGCACGGCTGCAAGCGGCCAATCCGCTCTATTACTTGGATGAATTCATCCACGAACGTAAGCTCAAAGAGCGGCCCTGCGATGTGACCTGGCGCGGCCAGACGTTGCGGCTAATCCCCGATGGTTTCTTTCACTTCTGTGCTATCCAGCCGGACGGCGGGGAACGCCATAAACGGTTCCTGCTAGAGCATGACTGCGACACCGAATATGGTGAAGGCTTCCGCGAAAAGATACGTGCTTGGATTGCCTACATGCGTGCGGAGAAGTACCAGCAGCACTTTGGTATTAAGTCGGTTATCGTGTGCTTCACCACCTTTAAAGGTGAAAAGCGCCGCGACTATATGCGTCGGGTGCTGCGGGAAGAATTAGCGGGCGACCGCGAATTGTGCGCTTACTTTCTCTTCACTAGTCAATCAGAAGCGCCTGACCCGCTGCATTTATGGCTGGGGACGTGCTGGTATGGGCCGTATGATGGGCCGCCAGTAGCGTTATTGGGAGGTGGTCAGCATGGATGAAACCGAGCCTTGTCCCGATGAAACCATATCAATCGCTGACATGGGCGCTGTGCCAGAAACGCCGTCTGAGCGTGTCGCTGGCCACGACATTGTATACATCTTCCGGGCGTATACCAATAAGGAGATTAGCTTTGACGAGTGGTTACGTCGGTCGCGGGAGTGGGCTGAGCGAGTGAAGGCTAAGTATAGAAAGGAGAACTGAAAGAGCTGCCGCTGATATGCAGCAAAAGGAGGTGTACAAATTGTACGCCTCCTTTTTATGTAGACCAGGCTGCTATACCTCTAACTATAGATTTATTGCTAACCTCCATTGATTTCTATCAGTGCTGGATTGAGGTGTATGCCTGTCTTGTCAATGAGGAGAATATACTGTATTGTATCCGTGCGAGAGCCCATGGGAGCGCTATGCTTTTTGCAAGAAGCATGTGTTACAATGTTCTCAAGCACGAGTTAACCTGACAAACGCGGTGTCTCGGAGAACAATCGATGGACCGCGCTGTTACATAGCCTGGCCTGGTCCGCGGAGGGCATAGGGCCAGATGAAAGGTATAGGAAGCGGCCTGTGTCAAAAGTATACGCCATTATCAACCAGAAAGGTGGCGTGGGTAAAACAACCACAGCAATTAATTTGGCAACCTATCTCGCGGCTGCCGGGCGTAAAGTGTTGCTGATTGATATGGACCCTCAGGCCAATGCCACCAGCGGAATTGGGGTTGCCAGGAATATCAAATCCCACACGATCTACGATCTGCTCGTTCAGGAGCAAGATGCTCTTTCAATCTTTGATGTGATTGTGCCGTCGAGCCGGCGCGAACTGGTGGTGGCTCCCTGTACTGTTGATCTGGCAGCGGCAGAGGTGGAGCTGGTCGGCGCCCTGGCGCGTGAGCATCGTTTGAAGCAGGCAATTGAGCCGATTCGCGAGCGTTGCGATTATATTATTATCGACTGTCCTCCGTCTCTTGGCTTGCTGACTATCAACGCGCTGGTCGCTGCCGATGGCCTGGTGATTCCCATTCAGTGTGAATACCTGGCCCTGGAAGGGCTGACCCATCTGCTGAATACGATCCAGATTGTGAAAAATAAGCTGAACCCCCAGCTCTATATCGCTGGCGTGGTGTTGACGATGTTTGATCCACGTACCCGCCTGGCTGGCGAGATTGTGCGCGAGGTGCGCGATCACTTCCCTCAAGAGGTCTTTCAGACGATCATTAATCGCAATGTGCGCTTGAGCGAAGCCCCCAGCTTTGGCCAGTCGATCCTTGATTATGACGCAGCATCCCCAGGCGCGATTTCGTATCGCACGCTGGCAGAGGAGGTAATAGCTCGTGGCTAAGCCAAAATTCGGCCTGGGGCGCGGCCTGGACGCTCTGATCTCCGGGGCCTCTGATGTGATCTCTTCTCAACAGCCAACGCGGATTGATGAACAGGTTATCTTGAAAGTGCGGTTGGATAGCATTATTCCCAATCCACGCCAGCCGCGCAAGATCTTCCGCGACGATGATGCCCGCTTGCTTGAACTGAGCGCTTCGATCTCGGAGCACGGTCTGCTCCAGCCCCTGGTGGTGACACGCCTGGATGACGCCACGGGGGTGGGAACGCCCAGGCCCGCGCCCGCGAATGACGATTGGTTCAGTGGAGGCTCCGGGGATGGCGAGGCCACCAATGCAGTTATGTATCAGATCATCGCCGGAGAACGCCGCTGGCGCGCTTCGCGCCTGGCCGGACTGCTTGAGGTACCGGTGGTGCTCAAAGAGGTGACGCCGCTGGAAAAGCTTGAGCTGGCTCTGATTGAGAATATCCAGCGCGAAGACCTCAACGCGATCGAAGAGGCCCTGGCCTACCAGGCGCTGACCTCGGAGTTTGGTCTGACCCAGGAGCAGGTGGCCAAACAGGTGGGCAAGGACCGCACAACCATCACCAATTCGCTGCGCCTCTTGCAACTCGCGCCAAAAATTCGCGAAGCCCTGATTAATCCCCACGAATATCCCAACTTCACCGAGGGACACGCCCGCGCTCTCCTGGGCATCGCCAGCGAGTCAAACCAGGTCCTGGCTATGGGCAATATCATTTCTCAGCGCTTGAGCGTGCG
Source organism: Ktedonobacteraceae bacterium (assembly GCA_036384215.1). GTDB lineage: Bacteria > Chloroflexota > Ktedonobacteria > Ktedonobacterales > Ktedonobacteraceae > Paraktedonobacter. The sequence goes on from DASVMX010000235.1 coordinate 2,858, forward strand.
CCAGGCCGAAGAACTGGCCGCGCGCATCAAGGCCAGCGAAAGCGACAGGGCCGCCGAGGCTATCCTGGCTACGCCAACCCCCGTGCGTCGCTCGGCGGATATCGAAGACCTGGAGACGCAGTTCCGCGACGCGCTAACGGTGAAGGTGGACCTGAAGTACAACGCGAAGGGCAAGGGCACGCTGGTCCTGCACTTCAACAACCAGGAAGAGCTGGAGCGGCTCTACGGCCAGCTCGTTAAAAAAGAGAGCTAAGGTCTATTTGTTAGAGATCTTCGTGAATGGAGCGACGCTCTTTACGCGCTTTGGCGTTCATTAAATAGCCAGTGCACAGGTTTAGTTGACGAGGCTAACACCGGCAACGAGGCCCGGTGAGGATCATACAGATACGCGAACTGGCCAGTTTACTGGTTCGCGCAGTACGCCGGCGCTGGTGCCCGGCGCGACCCACGCAGGAGGAGGATGAGCATGGCAACTCTGGAAAACCCGTTTGAAAAGGTCCGCCAGAAACTGGTGGCCGCGCGCCTTGAGATAATCAGCCAGCTGGCGAAATTTAACCAGCATGAACTGGCGCTTACCCCCACGCCGGACGACTGGTCCGCGCTGATGCTCGCGTACCACGTCTACATAGCTGATGGCCTGGCTTTGGAGCAGATGCGCCAGGTGCAGGAAGAGGACAACCCGCTGGTCGAAGCCCTGGACGAAGAGACCCCGCGCCAGACCCGCGAGGGCCAGCCACCAACCTCGCTCGACGTGGTACTGGGAGGAATGGCCGCGCGCCGCGAAGAGATCTTTGAATACCTTAGCTCCCTGCCCGTGACTGCCTGGGAGCGCCCTTTCCGCCATCCCCACTGGGGCCAGCTCAAATTCTATCAACTGGTCAATGTCCTGCCCCAACACGACCAGCAGCACGCCAGACAACTGGCCGAATTAAAAACAGCTCTCACACCGACAGCATCTTAAATCTACCATGGAGTCATAATCCCAGTTCAGCTTTAAATTCCTGTAGATATTCGCGCATGTAGGCGGTGCGCTGTCGAGCAAGGGCGCGACCGGTGGTGGTGTACATGCCATCTTCCAGTTTGAGCAGCTTGGTGAAGAAGTGATCGAGTATGTAGCGGCGGTCGTCCAGCTCGTGATACTCCCCGAAAGGATCTTCGGGATGATAGCTTCTGGTCTGCTTTTTGCGCTTGATTGTGCCGCTGATGGCCCAGCGCAAAATGCCGATTGCGCCCAGGCTGTCCAGGCGGTCGGCGTCGCGCACCACACGCGCTTCCAGGGTGCGCGGCTCAATGCCCTGGCTAAAGCTGTGTGCCTCGATTGCGTGTAAAATGGCTTCGACCTGCTCTGACTCCAGAGGGTAGCGTTTCAGGATTTCGCGCGACTCCTCGACAGATAACAGGGCATGGGGCGTGCCTTTGCGGCGAATCAGGCGCCCGATGTCGTGCAAGAGCGCCGCGCTGCCGACGATCAGGCTGTCCGCGCCCTCCTCCGCGGCCATGCGCTGCGCCATCTCATAGACGCGCCTCACATGTTCCCAGCCGTGCGCCGGGTCATCAAATGACGCAAAACGCTGCTCAACCTCTTGATATATATCAGCAAGCATCTGTGTTTGTGCCAGTGTATTCATATATGCTCCCGGATGAAGAGCTTGCTTCATCCAACTTTTTCAATATAAAACGAAAAATCCCCCATGCGAGTGATGTTTAACTTTGTCAGGTTGCTCATACTACTGGTAGGATCGTTTTCATTAAACCACACCTGCTATCGATCTACAAATCGATGAGCGCGTGTCAGTTGAGCGGTTGGAGTCGTCAGTGCCACAACAACCATTATACCCACAAGATAACAGATCGTGCGCGCGAGTCGCGATGGAGATTCGCCCTTACGCGGAACGCCCAGGCCAGCTTCAGGCGCGGGAGGAGCAGAGCGTGACGCTCCAGCGGGAAGGGGATGCGCGGAGTGTTCATGGGATACGCCGGGAGACGGCGACGATCAGCCTGCTCCTGGTGGATGATCACGCGTTGATGCGTGAAGGCCTGCGCCAGTTGCTCTCCCTGGAGGCCGATCTGCGCGTGGTGGACGAGGCTGTTAATGGCTTCGAGGCTATCCAGAAGGTGCGCCAGCTCCGCCCGAACGTGGTGTTGATGGATATCAGTATGCCAGGCATTGATGGCATCACCGTCACACAACAGATCACACACGAGTTTCCAGAGGTCGCGGTGGTGATGTTGACCATGCACCGCCAGGACCAGCAGGTACTCCAGGCCATCAAAAGTGGCGCGCGGGGCTATCTCTTGAAAACAGCCTCCTCCCAGGAGCTGGCTCAGACGAT
>DASVMX010000236.1:0-2757 GCA_036384215.1 Ktedonobacteraceae bacterium
CTTACAGTGCGAATGCTACAGCCACGAGGATTCAGATTACCACGAAAAAAGAGAATATACTCACTTTACGGCGCGTTTATCGTTGTGTATTATGACAATTGGTATTATCGGGCTGACTGGAAAATCGGAACATTTTTGACAGCCCAAAATAATAGTATGCCTGGGAATAATATTGCTACTCTACAAGGCAACGAACGCAAAGTGAGGTAACCCTTATGGTTCCAGGAGAACAACAGCTTGGCCGCTATCGTCTCCTCAAGCTGATCGCCAGGGGTGGTATGGGGGAAATCTATCTGGCGGAGGATTCAAGCATTAGCCGCCAGGTGGCGATGAAAGTCATTCGCAGCGAGGCCGCGGCCTATGCAGGCGAGGGCAGCACCTCTGACGCCGCGCGGCTTTTTGAGCGCGAGGCGAAAGCCATTGCGATGCTCGACCACCCGCATATCCTGCCCCTCTATGATTATGGCGAGCAAAAGCAAGATGGGCTTGTTCTGACCTACCTGGTGATGCCCTATCGCCAGGAAGGTTCTCTGGCGACCTGGTTGGAGCAGCGCGGCCAGAATAATCCGCTGTCGCTGGCAGATGTGGAGAGCATCATCACCCAGGCCGCCAGTGCTCTCCAGTACACCCACGATCACCAGTTGATTCACCAGGATGTCAAACCCTCCAATTTCCTGATTCGCGCCAACAAAGAGCATCCCAATCGCCCTGATATTCTGATCAGCGACTTTGGGATCGCGCGTCTCAGTACGATGACCTCCGGGGCCAGCCAGAGCATTCGCGGCACTCCCGGCTACATGTCTCCCGAACAGTGGGCGGGCACGCCTCTGCCGGCGAGCGATCAGTACGCTCTGGCGATTATGGCCTATGAACTGGTGACCGGCGGCCAGCCGTTTAAGGGCAACCCTATGCAGATGATGTATGCCCACGTGCATACGCCGCCTCAAACGCCGAGTAGCATTGTTCCTGGTCTGTCGCCAGCTTTTGACTCGGTGCTCCTGCGCGGGCTAGCCAAGCAGCCTGAAGCTCGCTTCCCAACGATCATAGCTTTTGCCCAGGCTTTTCAGAAGGCTGTGCGCGGAGCCTTCGCGGCCCAGGTTCCGCTGACGAATCCATACGCTACTCAGGCCAGCCCGGCTACATCCAGCAGTTCCGACCTCTACACCACGCTGGCCATCAGCGAGGCTGAGGCGCGTACCGGCTCCAACCGCGAACTGACACTGCCCGATGGCTCAAAGCTTACAGTGTCGGTTCCGCCAGGGGCGCGCGATGGCCAGGTGCTTGAGTTGAGCAACGCCAGCAGTACAATGGCTGGAGCAACTCCCAATATTGTGCGCCTGAAACTTTCCGTGCTGGCTATTCCTCCGCAGAGAAGTTCTGCTTCTCTGGCCAGCCAGAGCGCGTTGCCGACCAGTGATGCTCAAACTTACTTCAGCGGAGCCGAGACCGGCGGCCCTGCCAGCCCCTCGTTCTCTATTACCAGCGCGCCGACCACTGGCGTCCCCAACCCTTCCCAGGTAGATTTCAACAACCCGACCGTGGCTACACGCTGGCAGGCTGGAAATATACCCGTCTCGCCCGTGCCTGGTCCACAGACGCCCTCTTCTTTCAGCCAGCCCATGGTGGCATATAACCAGTCCTATACTGCCTCGTCGCCCTCGCAGCCGCGGCTGGCAGCATTTAACGACGCGCCGGTTAGCTCTTTCAACCAGGGCATCACCGCCGCGCCCGCGGTCGGTCCCATGCCCTCGTTTCCCTCCGGCCAGCCGCCCATGCGTCCCCAGCGCAACTCTAACGGCCTGCTCGTCACCCTGATTGTGATCGCTCTCCTGCTTGTCCTGGGCGGCGGCATCCTGGTCTATGCGCTCAATAGCGGCCTACCGGGTGGCGGCAACGGCGGCAACCCCGGAGCCACGGCTACCAGTTCAGGCAACCTTGCGGCCACGCAAACGGCGCTCGTCAATGCCGGTCAGAACGCGCAGAATACAGCCACGGCCAGTGCGCAGGGTACAGTTAGCGCGCAGACTACGGCTGACGCCCAGGCCAGCGCCACCGCCCAGGCCAGCGCGACCTCCCAGGCGCAGGCTAACGCTACCGGCACCGCGTACGCCACCAATCCCTACGGCGGCACGCTCGCGCTAAACGATCCTCTCGCCGACAACAGCCAGGGCCACAACTGGACCGAGACCAGCGACGCCACCGTTGGCTCCTCCTGCGGGTTTACGGGCGGCGCCTACCACATGGTTATGCCTGCCAACTACGGCGGTCCATGCCTGGGATCAGCCACCAGCTTCGGCAATTTCGCGTTGCAGGTCCAGATGACCTTCTCCAGGGCGGGACAGCACTTCGCCGGCGGCGGCCTGGTTTTCCGCTCAGTTTCAGGCACCCAGTACTATATCCTGGAAATCTACGCGAGCGGCCTGTATCAATTTTCCTCCTGCAATGGCAACGACTGCTCGCACGGCATCGCGGGCTATCCCGGTTCTGCACAGATCCCGTCCTTCCATCACGGGCTTGGTCAGACCAACACCATTGCCATAGTAGTCCAGGACAACACCTTTACTTTCTACGCCAACGGGCAGAAGTTCGCCGGACCCATTACCGACAGCACCTATACCTCCGCTGGCGCCATCGGCTTCTTTGCCGAAGGTGGCTCCGAAGGCGGCGCCGCGGCCACCACCGAGGTCGCCTATAGCAACCTCAAGGTCTGGCAATTGTAAGGATAGGTGAGCCAGGAGGCAAAGGCCGGGGCAGAAG
>DASVMX010000237.1:0-14076 GCA_036384215.1 Ktedonobacteraceae bacterium
GCCCCGCGCTATCAGGAGGCGTCAGGTTCCCTCAAAGCGGCGTTGCTGGACGAACTGGTGGCGACCACCGGCTATGCACGCCGGTATGCCCTGCGGCTCCTCAACCATCCCCCAGCAGGCCGACGCCCTCCCAAGCGCCAACGTCCACGCCGATACAGTCCCGAGGTCCAGCATGCATTGTTCCTGGCCTGGCATGCTGCCAATCGGATTTGCCCCAAGCGGCTGATCCCTTTTCTGCCCACGCTGATCGAAGCATTGGAACGGGATCATCAGTTCCCGGTCAGCGATGCGTGCCGCAGCCAACTGCTGACCATGAGCGCCGCCACCGCTGATCGCCTCTTGCAAGCGCAACGCCGCCGAGGATTGGGTGGGATCTCCACCACACGGGCTGGCACCTGGCTCAAGCAGCAGATTCCGCTGCGCGCGTTCGCACAGTGGAATGAGACCCGCCCCGGTTTTCTGGAAGTGGATCTGGTGGCACATTGTGGGTCAGAAGCCCAGGGACGGTTCCTCTACACCTTGACCCTGACCGACATTGCCACTGGATGGACCGAGTGCTTGCCCCTGCGCTCCAAACATGCCGAGGCGGTCCTCTCGGCTTTCCACACGGCGCGCACGCTCTTTCCGTTTCCCATCCTGGGACTAGATTGCGACAATGGCAGCGAATTTCTGAATGAAGCGTGGCTTTCCTCGTGCGAAGAGGCTGGGCTCACCTTCACCCGCGGACGCCCCAATCTCAAGAATGATCAATGCTTTGTAGAACAGAAAAATGGAACGGTTGTTCGTCATGTGGTAGGTCATGCGCGCTTCGAGGGGGAAGAGGTCTACGCACAACTGGGCGAAGTGTACCAGGCGTTGCGGCTGTACGTGAACTGTTTTCAACCCTCCATGAAACTCCAGGCGAAGCAGTCTGATGGCAAAACGGTGCGACGGATCTATGATGCAGCGAAAACGCCCCTCCAGCGTCTGCTGCTCTCCCACGTCCTCTCGGCCGCTCAGGAACGCGAGGTCGTGCGCATGGCGCACATGCTCTCTCCCCTGCGGCTCTTGGAGCATGTGCAAGACCTGCAACAAGCGCTCTTTGCCATAGCGGCACGCGCCTCACAGGAGGCAGAAGAAGCGGTGCCGATGCGCCTTCGCTCGTTTTGTCTCCACTGCTGTCTTACCCAATCGAGTCCTGCTCTAGGTGGGACCGTGGAGCACCAAGGGCAACAAGATGCCGCCCTGACCGGCGGCCCTGATCCTGTCATGCCTCGAACGCCTGAGCTCAAGGCAAACGACCCTGGCATCTCCTCTGAGGCTTTGGCAAACTCGTCTCCAGGTCTTCCATTCCAGCAGCATGGGGAAGCCCTATCATGGCTGACTTCCCCGATGCCAGAAAAGGAGGCTCCAGGCAGTCCACTGGCTCCGAGGAGTGGCGCTGCTCCATGCACCACGAATCCTGGCCATGGGCAGCCTCAGCCACCCGGTAGGACCATGAGCCGCCAACGTGCTCGCTCCTCCGCTTCGTCCATGACGATCGCCCATGCCATCCTGGAGTATCTGGCGTCTCAGCACGCCCGGCACCGTCGCCCCAAAACGCTGGAGTGGCATCAGCACGCGCTGGGGTCGTGGCAGCGCTACCTGCTTACCGAGCAGCACTGCGTGCAACTGGACCAACTCATGCCAGCACACGTGGAGCACTGGTTAGGGTTTCTGCGCCAGCAGCCCAGGGCAACTGGCGCGTTGCGATCGGCGAGCACGGTGCAATCGTATGCGCGTTCCGTGCGGGCCTTTTGCCACTGGGCCGTGCAGCAACAGAAGTTGCCAGTCACGCCTTTTGCCCACCTCCCGCTTCCAGCAGTGGAACCCCAGGCGTATCCTCTGCTGGAACCAGATGACTGGTCACGCCTTTTGCAAGCCTGTCAGTCTCAACAGCCAAACGATGGGCGAGCCGAGCGAGCAGCGGCGCGCAATCGCGCCATCTTGTGGGTCCTCTTTGAGACCGGCATGCAGGCCACCGAGGTGTGCCGCTTACGGCTAGGCGATGTGAAGCGAGAACAGCGGGAACTGGTGGTGCGGGGAAAAGGCGTCGAGGGGCGACGGCTCACGCTGGGGAATGACGGATGGCGTCATCTACTCACGTACCTGGATGACTACCGCCTGAAGGTACTCGCAGGTGGAGAACCTGCGGGTGACAGCGCGGATCACCTGTTCTTCTCTCAAACAGGGCAGCCTCTCACCAAGAGTGGTATCACGCTCCTCTTCGGTCGGCTCAGGAAACGAGCGTGCTTGGCGGGAAAGCAAATCACCGCTTCTCTCTTGCGCAAGAGTTTTGCGGCGCGCTATGTGCAAGCCGGAGGCGATCTGGGCTCCTTGCACGAAATTTTGGGCCAACAGACCAGTGCCTTATGCACAAGCGCGCAGTGGTCGAGGGACAACGTGAGGGACGACCAGAGGGTAGGCATCCACGGCGTTAATGGCGACGCGAAGGAGACCTCACGCGCCAGAGGGGTGGAGTGTATGATACATTTCCAGCGCACGCTAAACGACCTTGGCCTGACATTCGAGAGCCTGCGAAGTGAGAAAGGAGGGCTGGCGCTTGTTTTCTTTTCTTGGGGAGTAACAATATGTGCGTGAAATGGACCAAGAACAGGCGAAGATGCGGACGTGAGAGGTGGTACGCCTTAGATGGAGCATCGAAAAGAGCGCGCTCCACGGTATCCTGCGAGTAGCCCTCTTCTCATGCGATGTGGCGGATACTCTTTTTCTGGACAGAGCAAGCTCGCCGGATACACCCTCGCTCACTTTTGCTCAGCATCGTCTACTCTCTTCCTTCTGTTTTTCCTCTCCACAGATTGGCTGATCTTACTTCTCATTCTCTACGACCACAACGCCCAGCTTGTTACAAGAAGCGTGTGATCTCTTATTCCTCTATTCGTATAGGCAATACAGCTTTTTGCTGCTTTGCCCCTAATTGGTAGGCACAGAGATCCTCCAGGAAAAAATACAAACCCTGGCCTTGCCGCTTTTGATCTTTCTGGTGCTCCACAAGGAAGCCCTCACTATTGTAGACATAGGCTTTGAGGCGGCCAGCAGCGACGAGCTTGTGAATCCAGGTAATAGAACAACCGAGGCGTTTAGCTGCTCCTTTAGTATTCAAAACCTGTACTGCCATTATGAACAATTATGCCTTTCTATGAAACGCTCGAAAGGTTTTTCATGGGGAACATTCGGCGGTGGTAGATTCTGCTCTCAAAAACAACCCCATCGTACAGCAAAATAACTAACGGTTTCATCGTTCTTCTTTCCTTGGAGGGAAGCCATCAACGCGTCGTACCTCTTCCATGGCTTGTACAGAAGAGTACCAACAGTATAGCGGAAGCGCAGAAGACTCGTCCATTCGGACAAGTCCCTATTCTTTCCCGGAAGAACATAGATGGTTCATACAGTGAAGTTCCTACACGTTATCATGGCCAAAGGAAAAAGACCCTCTATGTCAAGCCTTAAAAACTCGCTGGGAAAGGAAAGAGAAACGAGTGAGCACGCAGAAAGCTCTGGCAAAGCATGAGCGAGTGTACCACGCCGCGAGGCGTGGTGAAAAAAAGGTATGCTCCGCCATCGGCAAAAAAGAGCGCAGGAACGCTGCTTTTTGCCCGCCTGCCCAGTCGCCAGCAAGAGCAAGGGCGTCAGGCGACCCGCTTAGCATGGGCGAGTCGAGCGGCTTCAAAGGTTTCGGCTTGATAGCAGGTCTCGCTGCTCCACATCCGGTACATAATCCGCACCCAGATGTTTGCCAGAGCACGCAGAGCCATGCTGTGCGTTTTGCCTTCTGCCAGTTTGCGCTGGTAGTACGAAGCGGCCCACGGTTCACTCAAGGTCGATTGCCAGGCAAACTGGTACAGGTCGTTGCGCCAGGGTTTGACACAGGCAAAGCGTTTGTGCGCCCTGGCATAATTGCCGCTCTGGTAGGGCACCGGAGCCGTGCCAGCCAGTTCGGCAACGCTGGTGGCATCAGCATAGCGCGAGCGATCATCGCCCCATTCGGCAAGCAGACGCGGAGCCAGACGCTTGCCCGCACGCGGAAGGGAACGCCAGATCTCGTGGTCTTTATGGGTCAAAAAAAGGGTACGGATCTCCTTTTCATAAGCAGCGAGGTCCTCAATCACGACCAGGAGTTGTTTGACCAGCGAGAGCATCAAGCGCGATTTCGTCCGCACTGTGATTGCACTGGCGACCAACTGCGGATGATGCAGTTCCTCAACCACCCGTGCAGCGGCCTGGTCGGGATGAGGAAACTTTCCCAGATGCAAGGTCGCGATAATCTCTTCAACCGAGGCGCTCTGCGCTGCTTGTGGCGTCGGATACGCTTGCAAAAATCGCAGTGTGGAGGACTGCTGCAACTTGCAGAACAACTGCAAGGCCACCGGGTAGTATTCCTTGAGGCAAGCCGTCAACTGGTTCACCAACCGCGTTTGCATCTGCACCAGCGCATCCTGATCGCGAGTCAACGTTTTCAATTCTTGCACGGTGGGGCTATCTGGTTCCAAGCGGCGCAGTTCCGCCAGATTGAAGTAGCCGATCTTCGCCAACAAGTGCGCATCAATCCGATCCGTCTTGGCTCCCGCTACTTTCCGCAGGCCATTGATCGTTTTCGGATTGACCGGATAGACGGGAATGCCCGCCTCCAACAAAAAAGTGATGAGCAAGCCGTGAGTGGTTTCCAGCACACAGGTCAGTTCTTCTGGCCGCGAGGTAAAACTCCACAAAAACTGCTTCAGCTCGTTCAAGCCAGCATGACTGTGGGAAAAGCGCCGTGCTCCTACAGGTTTGCCAGCGTCATTGAGGACATCTACGTCGTGATGGGTATCTGCCCAGTCCAAACCAACGTACCACATCGTCTTGTCTCCTTTGCCAGAAATCTTCCTGGGTGGATCGGGTCCTTATATACCGAGTGCTCGAAGCAACGACCCTCTAATCGTCGATGTGCCCAGGGGGGACTGCCAGAGGAAGGACGATCTTTTTCTATCGGTCGAGCCGTGTGGAGACGATAGCCTTTCCCCGGCAGTGTTTGCTTTCGCAGGCTCAACCCTGCTCAGTGCCCTTGTTTAAGAGGGCTTACCAAAATCTTAACATATAAGGAGACGGAAACAACCTTCGCTGAGAGATGCACGGCAGAGGCGCGTCTCGACCGTTTGCCATCTGAGAGACCAGGACGTGACCCGAAAAAAAGTCAGGCGAGAGCTAGGGACTTGTGCCAATGGACGGCGAGGAATCCATTCGCTATAGTAGCGGCAATCCAGCCACATCCAGGGGGGCGGGGTCTACGATACTCTTTCGTGAAAAGGAGAACCAAGACGGTATGGCAATTGATTGTGCGCCTGGGCTTGTTGGACGCGCATACGGCCACCGTCTCCAATCCCTGGCTGGTGCCCCTGGTCGCGACCATCTCCGTTTTGGTGGTGGCCTGGGCCTTCGGATACAATCTGGTGCTGATCCCATTGGCGATTTTGTCGCCCCTGGTGCCGTTCTTGCTGGCCCAGGCGCCAGTGTTTGCCGCGGCAGCGATGGCGTGCTCCTCCGTTCTGGTCGTCACGAACGCATTACGGCTGCGCCAGGCATAAGTCATTTCTGTTTTTACCCACATGGTAAAGGGTGGGAAGCGGAGTATACTAGAATCAGGAGAAGAAAACACTCTTCTTCATAGCATAAAGGAGAAGACAGGTAGCATGGAAGAATATATCCTTCAGGTTCCCTCCATCGGGTGCCAGGGCTGTATGACCAAAATTGTCAACCAACTGCACACGCTTGCGGGGGTCGAAATCGTGGAAACCACCGTGGCGATCAAACAACTTCGGCTCCACTACGCCCCGCAGGAGGTTTCGCGAGCACAGATCGATGATGCAGTGCGGGCCATTGGGCATCGAGTCGCAGAACGGGAACCTGACCACACCGCAACAGGAAGTTAGGCATGTTCCCATCCACGCCAACGGCCATACCAGCAGACACCTGCTGGTATGGCCATATTATTGCTCTTGCCCACACGTGAGGAAAGGGGCTTCCTGGTCGCGGTCAAGGGCGTAGAGGTGCACGAGTTCCGCGATGACGTCTTCGATCTGACCACGAGTGCGAGCGTGAGGAACGCATCTCTGAAGGTGCTGTTCCACCAGCAGTGCTTCCAGTTTGGCGATGGCCATGCGAACTGCATAGGTCTGGCGCAGGATCTCCACGCAATACCGGTCTTCCTCGACCATTTTCTGAATGACTGGCTCAAGGCGCGTCGAGGGAGGCGAGGACGAAAGGGTCGATGCTGAATCAGTCATCATTGTGTCATCCCTTCTGACCGAGGTGGCCAGCAAATGCTGGTCACCCACACTGCTGTTTACTTGCCGGTGGCCTGACCCAGCGCGGACTCGATGCCTTGCAATTGCGCCGACTGCCAGTCCTGATACGACGCCGTCGCCGGAGTCAGGGTTTCTGTGATCGTCTCCACCGGGATCTGGTTGTTCTTCGCCAGGGTGATCAATGCCTGAATGTTGTTGGGCGTATTCTGGGAGTTATAGACCAGGATCTTGATCTGCTTCTGGCGAATCTGCTGTTCCACCGTGGCCTGGTCCGCCGCTGAGATATCTTCCCCCTCGGAGACCGCTTTCAGGTAGGAATACGGCGTGATCAGGTTCAAGCCCAGAGCAGGCGCGAGATACGAGAAGATGCTCTCGGTCGCCCCCACTGGCGTGCCACTGTATTTCGCCTTGATGGCAGCGATCAGATCGTGATACTGCTTGAGCCCCGTGGTCAGAAACGCCTGTGCCGACTGATCAAACGCGCTGGCATCGGTGGGATCAAGGGCCTTCAAATCAGTCCTGATTTTGTTGACGACGGCGGTCACGTAATCGGGGTTGTACCACATGTGGGGATTATCTCCCTCGTGCTTGCCATTGAAATCCCCCACGTTGAGCTCTTTGCGCCCACTCACCGGGTTGGCTTGCAAGAGTTTGCCCGCCCAGGGATCATAGCCCGCTCCATTGATAATCACATACTGCGCCTGCGCCACCAGGCGCGCGTCTGGATTGGTCGTTTCGTAGCTATGGGGACCAGCATTGGGGTCCACAATAATGCTGGTCACATGGACGTGGCTGCCACCTACCTGAGCGGCGATACTGCCCCAAAAATTTTCTGCCGCCACGACCTGAATGGGACCGCTGCTCTTCCCACTGGCTGAGGGGGATTGAAAGGTGGTGCCACAGGCCGTGAGCAGCACGCTGATGAGGAGTATCAGGCCACACGCCGCGCGGGGCCAGGAAAAGGTCCGAGAGAACATGATGTGTTCCTCCTTGAAAAAATACCGGCTCCACTTGCACAGTCGCGCAAGAGCAGAGTCCGCAAACCGTCGAGAGATTATGCATGCACATCACTTTATCGATATATCATCTCAATAATATCAGTAATGAGATGCTGTGTCAATAATGTTGAGACAGTATCTCACTTACTAGGCGGTTGGGTTGCATGGGACAAGTGAGGGCAAAGGAAGATCAGCCGAGAGGATGCCTGCTCAACGGTCGTGCTGTTTCACCACCATTGCTCTCGCCACGGCTGGTTCGAGGAACAGCGAGAGGAGGACCCCATTCAGCGCCAACAGCAGCGCTGGCCCCAGTTCAAAAAGATCCCAGGAGAAGGAAAGCACCAGCCAGAGGAGATCGAGCGCCAGTGCACAGATCACCAGCGTCAGGCCCAGACGAAACGCCCATACCTGACGAAACCAGAGGCCCCCAGTCGCAAGTCCTCCAAGAAGCGCCAGGTTACTGAGCACGATCACCAGCAGAGGCGGCCTGTACAAGGCAGCCAGATGATCGGCGAAAAAAAAGCAGAAAGGAAACAGCACCAACCAGAGCCAGGCAAACAGGCTGGCTGCGCCCAGCAGAACACTCAGGAAAAGCAAATGAACGGGCCTGGAGCGACGCGTGCACATCCTTTCATCCTGATAGTATCCGGAAGAATGGTCAGGTTTTTCCATATCTTTGGCCTCCGCTCCGGCAACTATTGGCAGCATATAAAACAAGTCATCATCCGGTTGCTCTTCCTGCTCTCGCGCAGAAGGCACACGTCGTCACGTAGGCGTTTGTTCCTCCGCGTTGTGCTCTGATGGCATCTCCTGACGACAGGACGAACACAGACCAAACAAGGTCAACGTATGCCCTTCAAGCGCAAACCCCGTTTGCATGCCCAGCGCCCGAAGCTGCTCCTCGGGAAGACAGAGTTCGATGTCAACCACGAGCCGGCACTGCGTACACGTCAGATGATGGTGGTGCCCTCCTCCACACACGCGGTAATGATGGGTGCCATCAGCAAACTCAATGCGGTTGAGCAAGCCGACCTGCACGAGCATCTCGACTGCACGATAGACCGTCGCTCGGCCCATTTGTGGCTCGGTCTGCCGCAATGTCTGCCAGAGATCGTCAATCGTAAAATCCGTTCCTGACTCCGCCAGTTCTATTAAATGGTCGGCGATGAGTTGGCGTGGTCGCGTCTGACGCTGGCTGGTCTCCGCAAAGGCCGCACGAATGTGTTCTGCAATCACCATTGATTCTTCCTTTCCCTCCTCCCGCCACGACGATGGGGTTCCCTTGCGCAAACCACAAGCGCTGGCAGGGCGAGGCAGCCGGTGCGTGCTGCCACTTTCTAATGAGACAGTGTATCATATATTCAAGAGGAAAGCGAGATGGCAGGAACCCGCTCTGGTTCCGCTCGCTCAAAACGGATGGTAGAGGAGGCATTCATTGCTCCTGACAATCGGGGCATCGACCAGCAATCTCAACGGGATACGACGCGCGCACAAAACCGGACATCTGCATGATCGTGTCGAGCAAGGGGGGGACAAAGCCCAGGTGCAACTCGACAACTTTATGGCAGTGTTCGCACGTCAGGTATTGCCGTGTCGGACCTTTTCCCACATGGTAGCGAATCGCCCCATCAGGAAAGGTGAGCCGATCAACGATGCCGAGGCGGACCAGGAGTTCGACGACACGAAACGTGGTCACGCGGGCCATGTCTGGTTGGATCAGGCGCACCTCGTGCCAGAGGTCCTCAATCGTAAAGTCGGCGTTGTCCTCCCCTTTGCGCGCGACAGACGCCGCAATCACTTCGCGTGGGCGTGTGCGTTTCAAGCCTGCGCGGGTGAGCGCCGCCAGGATCGTCTGCGTATCTGGTCCGGTGAATTCCGGCGAGTCCATCCACCTCTCCTTTTGTTCTGCCGAGACGACGAGCACAGGTCCATGCCGAACGTGGAAAGCATTTCCGCTTCTATTGAGACGATGTCTCCTTAAAGAGGATACCATGACAGCCAATCACCTGTCAATGAGACACTGTCTTACCAAAAGGCTCGCTTTTTGGCCGATTTTATGATACACTATCTCAATAAGAGAGGGCAACACCCGTGTTCGTGCAGAGAACCGCCAAAGGCGGCAAAGAAGCACGCAACAAGAAGAAGAGCTCTCCGCATCATACGACGCACAATGGAAGGGTATTTCTTTATATGACACGTATTGCTTTTGTCGGCAAAGGAGGTAGTGGCAAGACCACCCTCGCCTCGCTCTTCAGTCGCTTTCTCGGCGCGCAGCACCACACGGTCCTGGCCATCGATGCCGATATCAATCAGCACCTGGGAGAAGCTCTGGGGCTCACCGCGCAGGAAGCCGCCGCTCTCCCCCCGCTGGGTGGAGAAATGGGACGCATCAAGCAGTATCTGCGCGGGACGAATCCCCGCATTGCATCTGCCGAGGAGATGATCAAAACGACGCCACCAGGACGCGGCTCGCGGCTGCTGCGGGTTGTGGAAAGCAATCCCCTCGCTGACTATTTTGCGCGCTCGGTGGACGGAGTCAAACTCCTGGTGACCGGCCCGTTCAGTGAAGACGATCTCGGACTCAAATGTTATCACTCCAAAGTCGGCGCGGTGGAATTATGGCTCAATCACTGCGTGGATGGCCCGGACGAGTATCTCGTGGTGGATATGACAGCAGGAGCAGATTCCTTTGCCTCCGGCCTCTTTACGCGCTTTGATCTCACGTGTATCGTGGTTGAGCCGACCGTGCGGGCGCTGGGTGTCTACCAGCAATATAAAGCCTATGCGCAGGGCTACGGCGTGCGCCTCTGTGTGATCGGGAATAAAGTCGAAAACGAGGAGGATCTGGCCTTTTTGCGCGAGCACACCGGAAACGATTTGCTCACCTGGGTCGGGCGATCCGGGTATGTGCGGGCGATGGAAAAGGGCCAGATCCAACCTCTGACCCATCTGGAGGAGGAGCAGAGGCTGGCGCTGGAGGCGATCAAAGCCACCGCAGACGCCTGTGAGAAAGATTGGGCCACCTTCTACCAGCAGGCGATCGCCTTCCATCGCAAAAATGCGCTCTCCTGGGCCAATGCCCAGCTTGGAGCAGATGTGACCCTTCAGATCGATCCGGACTTTCAGCCGCAGGAGTATCAGGCATACCTGCACGCCTCAGTTCTCTTGCCCATTACTGGCCCCCGTGAGGAGGCTTTGTGGTAGATCGTTCCTGTTGTTTCTGTTGAGCGTAAGGCCACCATCGGCCCTGACCCGAAAGGAGCATAAGCTATGTCTCTGGACGTTTCTCCCGCCTTGCTCGAAAAAGCGCAAACCGGCGCTGTTCGTGAGGAAGAGTTTTTGGCCTGTATTCAGGAATCGCTGCCCTATGCCTGGCAGCTTATCGAGGATTTAGCGCACCACCTGCGGTCTGGCAACGCGCCGTTTGTAGACAACCAGACACCTCCGCCCAGCGAGTACGCGCGTGGGCAGCTCTTGCGCGTGCTGGCCAGCGACTCCATGCGCCATGCCTTAGAGCAACACTATGGGGTGAAACTGGCCTTTCAAAACTGCCACCGCGTCGCGCTTTTCCGCCCGGATCAGCTTGATGGAACCTATGAGGAGTTTATTTCTCCCCGCAGCCAGCTTTTAAATCAGAGCCCGGAACTTCGGGACTGCTAAACCCATCGCGATCTTCTGGCATGGTACTGATACGAGCTATCAGTACCATGCTTCGTCCTCCCGTGAGAAGCCACACTTTTTCAGCGCTGCCCGTTGGTCTGTAGTAGCTTTCTCTCTCTCATCACCTGCACACCTCAAGGATGTCGCTTGTCCAAAAGAAACCTGGTCTCAACTATTTGATGTGTTATTTACACTATTTTAGTGATACATCATCTCGTTAATGAATGTATAGTTGATTTCGGCTGATTTGTACCGTATACTCGGGAAAGGAAATCGATCATTCTATCCTTGGAGAGGAGTTTTTGATGAGCCATAGCACTCATGAGCAGCATTCCCACATCCATGGGGAGCACTGTGGGCACGTCGCGCTTTCTCATAACGGCCATACCGACTATCTGCATGATGGCCACCTCCATGCGTCGCACGAGGGACATTATGATGAACATATGCTGGAAGTGAATGCACACAATCCCGCCGAGTGCGCTCCCGTCTCCTGTGCATGCGGACACCAGGGCTGTGGACACCCGCTTGTTCCTCACGGCGATCATCAGGATTATCTCTATGAGGGCATGCTGCATCATCCCCACGGCGATCACTGCGATAACCATGGG
This sequence comes from Ktedonobacteraceae bacterium, assembly GCA_036384215.1. Lineage (GTDB taxonomy): Bacteria > Chloroflexota > Ktedonobacteria > Ktedonobacterales > Ktedonobacteraceae > Paraktedonobacter. The sequence goes on from DASVMX010000237.1 coordinate 11,593, forward strand.
CCAGTCGCGGTTCAATAAGAGATGCAGATGATGCAAGCTCGCGTCAGAGGCACCTCTCCTCTTGCGCGAGTTTGCATCATCCGCTTGACGTTCGCCTTGTCTCTCATATGGTGAAGCCAGACACGCGCGGCCTTAGCGCACCCCTCGTTTGGGAAAAGCGACCAGGGACATCTGCTCGGTGGTCACTGGAGAAGGAGCCAGGCGTCTGCGTACACGTGCAACCAGGAAGCCGATGATGGGAACCACGCGCACCACCACATAGGTGCCAAAGGCCAAACTGGTGATAAAAAAGCTGACCGGGTAGGGCGTATAAAAAGCGACGGCCAGTCCTCCCCAGGTAAAGAGCAAGGAGAACGCCACCGAAAGCGCAATCGCCAACGGAGGACGAGTCGTCAAGCGTTCTGCCACCGCAGCAGGCGTGACCAGCAATGCGAAAATCAAAAGCACGCCCATCACCTGAGCCGCAGCAGCCACCGCACATCCCACAATGAGCAGAAACAACACACTGAGCAGATGAACCGGCACGCCTTTGGCCTCAGCAATCTCCTCATCCAGTGAGGCAAAGAGCAGCGGACGGTAGATGAGCGCCATCGCCAGCAGGGCCGCGCCTCCCGCCCAGAGAGCGAGTTGGACATCTTGCTGGCCAATCCCCAGAATCTGCCCGAAGAGAATAGAGTAGGCTTCGGTGGCATACCCGACATAGAGCGAGAGAAAAAGCACACCCAGCCCCAGCGTCCAGGCCAGAACCGTGCCAATCACGACATCGCGTCCATACAGGCGTTTGCCCAGCAGCCCGATCAGGGTTGAACTGCTCAGTGTGAGAGCCAGCATCCCATACACCGGGCTGAGCGAGAGCACTAGAGCGCCAGTCGCCCCGGCAAAGCCAATATGCGAGAGGGCATGCGTGGCAAACGACAGACTGCGCAACACCACAAAATACCCCACAATGCCCGCGACCAGTGCCACCATACTCCCCGCGAGAAATGCGTTCTGCATAAACGGATAGCTGAGCAGCGTTTGCGCGTCGGCGAACAGATTCCAGGACAGAGCAGGGAGACTGGCAAGAGCAAGCCAGAGAGCAGCAAGAAACATGATCATCTCCTCCAAACAGCAGGAGCCCGACGACCGAGAGCAACTCGCTCTTGACCCGTCGCCGTTCTCCAAGGGCGCAATGGCACCGAAAACAACACTATGCGGTCTGTTGCAGACCAAAGACCAGCACCCGCCCCTGACTATCGCGCAGAACTTCGACTGGTGCGTCGTACATCTGGGACAGGCGCTCGCTGGTAATCAGGTCGTCGGGAAGGCCAATGGTCACCTGCCCCCTGGCAATCATCAGCAGGCGATCTGTCGAGGGTAAGAAGGGATTGACATCATGGGTCACGAGAAGGACAGCGAGTTGGCGTTCATGGGCAACCTGCGCCGTGAGTTGGGCGATGGCCTGTTGGCTGCGCAGGTCCAGGCTGGCCAGCGGCTCATCGAGCAACAGCACGGTGGGATCGCCGAGCAGCGCCTGCGCCAGCAACAGCCGTTGTTGTTCTCCACCAGAGAGGCTGCCGATGGCTCGTTCGGCATATCCCTGGGCCTCCACAGCGTTCAGCGCCTCCTGGACTAGAAACCGTTGGTGCTGCCTGGAGATACATGGCAGTGGCAGCCCCCACTTTTGTCCATCGATGCCCAGGCTGACGAAATCGCGTGCTCGCACCCGCAGATGCGCGTCAAGGGTACGGCGCTGAGGCACGTAGCCCAGCGCTGGATTGCCGCGCCGTGGGAGTCGGCCAAGCACCCGGATATCCCCTTCCGCAAGTGGCATGAGTCCAAGGATGGCTCGCAGCAGGGTACTTTTCCCGGCCCCGTTGGGACCAATCATCGTGACAAACTCGCCCCTCTTCATGGTAAAGGTGGCATCCTGCCAGATCGTGCGTCCCCCTCGGCGCACGCTCGCGTGCTGGACGGCCACGACCTCTCCCAACGCCCAGGATGCTTGCGCTTCCCTGGATACCCCTCGTTGCTCCTGACTCGCGTCTTGTAAACGCTGCGACATGGGTGGTCTCCTCTTTTCCACTCAGGCGTTGGGGGCAGCCTGTGCTAACGCCTTCTGCAACGCCTGCAACTGGCTCAGTTGCCACTGCTCAAACGTCGCATTGACCGGGCGAACGGTCTCGGAAATCTCGACCACCGGAATGCCAGACTGCGCGAGGGTGGACTGCAAACTCCGGGTTGCATTGGAAATCGTCTGGATATTGAGCAGAAAGACCTTGATCTGGTGCTGCACAATCTGCTGATTAAACTCGGCGACCGAAGCGGTTGGCGCATCAGTGCCATCATTCTCGGCTTTCATATCCGGACTGGCTGCTCAGAATCTTGCCAGGTATACAAGCGAGGAAGAGCGAACCGGCTCCACCACACCTCATCCAGAAATCCGATGGCCCAGCCAGGCTGGGTGCTTGCCCAGGCCATCAGCCGATCGCGTGCGTTTTTTTT
>DASVMX010000238.1:0-2308 GCA_036384215.1 Ktedonobacteraceae bacterium
CGCGCCGAAATCCTTGCCGCCCTGGCCTGCATAGACTACGTAACGATCTTCCCAGAGAAGACCGCCAACGCCATCGTCGAAGCGCTACGGCCCGCCATCTACGTCAAAGGCGGCGACTATACTGGCGCGCAAGCTGGCACACCTGATCTGACGCGCCTGCCCGAAGCCTCGTCTGTTCTGGCTTACGGCGGCCTCATTCGCCTGATTCCCTACCTGCCGGGCCATTCAACCACCGAACTGATCGCGGCCATCAAACAACTGCCAGAGAAATCCCACTGATCCGGGCAATCCATGACCTTGAACCACTTTTGTGAGATTCATCGCCCTCTCTTCGTTAAAAAAGGAAAGATATATGTATCTTCAGGAGAACAATTTCAATGCCTAAAGAAGCAGATAAGCCATTGGATGACAGGAGGGAAGAGGAGACAACACTCGCGGTTGATCTCACAGTGGAGGATGAACAAAAGACGCTAGAAGGTGGCACGGCAGAGGAACCTGGATTTGAGGAGAGCGCCGGGGAAGCCGAAATGGCCCCACGCGGCGCGGTCTCCATCGAGCCAGTGCCCGGCGAGTTGATCGGGGCCGTGGAACTGGTCGCGCGTGGAGCCGCCTCTACCGAGCCAGAGCCAGGGGAACTGATTAGCTCCGTTGAACTGGTCCATTTCATGACAGAAGCCGCCGAAGCTAAGGTAGAGAGCACCGAGCAGGTCGCCGAGACCGCTGTAGAGACAGCGCAGACCGCTCATGCTACCGAGCGCCGCCACGTCGTCAGGTCTGCTGCACTCGTCTCCATCGGCAACCTGGGCAGCAGCTTGATGGGCATGGTACGCCAGGTGGTTGTAACGTGGTTGGGGAAAGGCTTCGCCGGCCCTTTTAATGCTGCACTGACACCTGCGAATAGCTTTTATCAACTCCTGATCAACGGTTCCGTTAGTGGCGCGCTTGTGCCGACCTTTAATGACTATGCGGCTCCAGAGAAGCGTGAGGAGATGAGGCGTGTTGTCTTTACTGTAGTCAACCTGATTCTTTTGCTTGCTCTTGTCGCGAGCATTGGCTACTTGCTAGTCGCCCCCTGGTTTGTCGATTTCCTGGTCCAGGGCTACAAGAGCCAGGCCGATAAATTGCTGACACTTCAGTACTCGCAAGTTATCTTTTTCTCCCTGGTAGCTCTGGGGCCGTTTGCCGTACTCCTGTCAGCTCTTTTTGCTTTGAAAGAGTTTGGCTGGCCTGCTTTCGCGACAGCGGCTTATCACGTGGGCATTATTCTGGGGGCGATTGGTCTGGCCATTTTGGGTTCGTCCTATATAGGCAGGATGGCATTGCCTGCGGGTGTTTTGCTCGGAGCTCTGGGCGAGATTGCGTTGTTGTTTCCAGGTATTCGTCGCAAGCGTTTCTATTATATGTTTGTGCTGGATCTCAAGCACCCGGCGCTGCGCCACATTATCAAACTCTACTTTCCTATCCTGGTTAGCTATGTTTTTTCAACTGCTCTGGTTTTTCTGGATGTTAGCCTCTGGACGCAGGCAGGGAGTGGGGGTCCAGCCAATACCGTTGCTCAGTCCAATGGCACAGTCCTTTTGCAATTTCCAGTTGGCCTGGTAGCAATGGCGCTTGGTTTTGCTGTGTTGCCAACGCTCACCGAGCACGCGCGCGAAGGCAACAATGAGCGTTTCAAAGCCACTCTTTTGCTAGGCTTCCGTGTTGGTTTGTTGCTAATGATCCCCGCGATGGTTGGCATGTGGGTGTTACGTTTGCCAATTGTAGACCTGCTCTTCGCACATCGCCAGACAGGTAGCGGGCTCGCAGACGCAGGCCTGAGCGCCATAGCCCTGCAAAACTATGTGTACCAGTTGCCGTTTGTCGCAGTTGACCAGTTGTTGATCGCGGCCTTCTACGCTCGCAAGAATACGCTGACACCTGTAGTGGTTGGTATTGTGTGTATCGGCTTCTATCTGCTGGTGGCGCTGCCTTTCTATCGAACAATTGGCATAGCCGCGCTGGCTTTTGCTAACACGGTGCAGAATTCGATGCACGGGGTAATCCTGCTGATTTTGCTCAGAAGGGCTATGGGTTCGCTGCATATTCGCCAGACCATCCCGGCCATTCTGAAAATCTGCGTGTCAGCCGGGGCTATGGGCGTTGTGGCCTGGGGGGTTATGGCGTTGCTTGGTCACATCTCGTTTTTCTCGCTTGATCATCTCCTCGGCCAGATTTTGACGGTAATCGTAGCCGGAGGCCTGGCGGTTGCCGTCTATGTTGGCGGGGTGCTGTTGTTCAAAGTGGAAGAGATAAACCTGATTAAGAGAGC
>DASVMX010000239.1:0-13073 GCA_036384215.1 Ktedonobacteraceae bacterium
GATTGCCTTTTACGGCACCCTCAAAGCCGGGGCCATCGTGGTGCTCGGCAGCCCTCTCTCCACCGCAGAAGAAATCTCCGCCCAGCTCCGCGATTCCGGTGCCCGCACCCTGCTTACGCTCACCTCCTACCGCGCCCTGGCCGCCAGCCTGGCACACGCCACCGAGCTGCGCGAGATTATCTATACGGATGTGCGCGAATATCTGCCGCTGTATCGGCGTGTCCTGCTCGCCAGCCTGATTGAAGGCCCGTCCGGCCAGCAGGAGCCAGGAGACAGCAGCTCACTGCACAGCGCCAGGGCCAGCGTGCCGGGCTTTTCCTTTCAACAGCTTGAAGCGTCTTCCGATCCGTTTCGAACTCGAGAGCCTAAAGGCAGCGAAGCATACTTGCCATCAGTTCAATGGCCTCCCCATCCTCCAGCCCTTGCTCACGCACAAGCGAGCGCCAAGTTTGAAAGCTGATGGCATGCCCAACAGCAGCACGAATCCGTCCTGAATATGGGGCGTTCGGGGTTCCCCATACCGAGGCCAACAGATCCCGGACCTGTTCCCAATATGCGAAGGAAGGTGCAAGCACTTCGCGCAGAACCGGCACCTCCTCGATGTCGCGCAGCGCATGAATGGACATTTGCTCCGTGCGACGGTGATAGGCATAAATCTCGTGGAGTGCTTTGCGCAGCCGCTGCTCGGCATCCTCGATGTTCTGCCACGGGCCTGGGTCAGGAGGGGGGTTTGTCGCCTGATAGTGGCCGACACAGGCAGTGGCGAGAGACCGCTCATCCGGAAAATGACGATAGACTGTTAGCCGCTCGACGCCTGCCAGCTCCGCAATAGCACTGATGGTGGCTTTGGCTCCTCCCACCGTCTGGTGGAGATGGACCGCGGCCTCGACAATCCGCTGCCGAGTTTCCTCCTGAAGCTGAGCACGTCGCTGTAATTGGTACTTGCGTGGCATGCCACTTCTTCCTTTTGCACTCTCTCGAAATTTCAGTAAACAGATATGTTTACTGATATTGACAATGCACCATGCATCCAGTATACTTGTTCCATAATCATGATACACCATTGTTTTCTGAAAAGAGAGGAGTACGTCCATGTCCCTTGAACAGAACAAAGCGATGCTCACGCGGTTCGTAGAATTCATTAATACTGGCGATCCAGCCATTGCTGACGAGGTCGTGGCTCTCGACTTTACCGAACGTGATCCCTTCCCTGGCCAGCAGCCTGGCCGCGAGGGTCTCAAAGCCGTCATTTTCATGACCCGCGCCGCCTTTCCCGATCTCGAGTGGCTCGTCGATGAAATGGTGGCCGAAGGAGAGATCGTCGCTAGTCGCTTTACCTGGCGTGGCACCCATCGCGGTGCCTTCTTGGGGGTGCCTGCGACGGGCAAGCAGATCACGGTGACGGGCATGGTCTTTGACCGGGTGGTAGAGGGCCAGCTAGTAGAGAGCCAGATCCTTATGGACATCATAGGGATCTTGACACAACTGGGGGCCATTACACCGCCTGGGCAGCCATCGGCGAAGTAGCCGTGAGGATAGCTGTAAGTTTTTCGTCTCTTTTTCGGCCTGTCAGGCTGGTTTAGCCTATTCTCAGAATCACAAAACACCACAAAAGAGGCTCTTTCTCAGTTCTCGTGCTGATGGTTGCACCCTCTGGAAAAGACCGTGCGCAGGGAGCGCAATCTCGGCCTGTTCCGTTTCGGACCCAGTAACCGTCGTGAGGTCCCCTGGATTGATCCGTTCAAGGCCCATCGATGAGATGTTCGCTCCCATCGGGCACAACCGCAAAAAAGAACCGGGAGCAGAACTTCCTTGCCCCACCCACCTCAACCTGAACCAGAAAGTGATGGGCGCGCTTCGTAAGGAGAAACAACCACTCGTCAGATAAAGGCCTGGCCTTTATCTGACGGATCAAAAATTTTCCATTTGCAGTTTAGCACTTCTATGTTAGAATAGAAGCCGCAAACTTCAACAACTTACTGTAGCACTGGCTGGTGTTCCTGTTGTTGTGCCTATTTTTCTGGAAGGATGCCGTAGACGTGTCAGATCTTTTGCTAGAACAATCCTGGGAACATCACGATCCATATAGTCTCGCGATTCCAAAACATCCACTCTACCTTTTTCACGAACAGAGCGACGCCCTGGATCAGCTTGTGACGCCCGCGCCAGCGGATTTGCAGCGGGCGATGAATCAGGCATATCTTGAAATCAAAGCTCAGGGGCTTGCACCTCTGCTTTTTTTGCACGCGGAGAGTATGCAGACGGAAAAAACCAAGAACATGCAGCTCTTTGCCTGGCAGCACCAGCAGCAGGGCCAGCGTGTGCTGTTTCTGATGCCGCAGAATGGCATTGGCGACGGGCGCCAGCAAGGAGAGAGGCACGGCCAGGGCTATATTCTCAGCAGGGCGTTTCCTGGGCGCAAGACCGAAGCTCTGGTTCTGCTCTCCAATAGCCTCCATAACCTGTGTGCCCAGCTCGCTGACAGCGGTTTCACGCCCGCGACAATCGATCTGATTTGCCTGGATGAGGTCCAATTGTTTACCAATCAGACGCCATTTGAGGCTATTCAAGGGCTATTGGAGGCGCAGGAGGCAGGCTTTACGATAGTGATCAATGGCATTGATTATGATTTTAAGGCTGATATTTTTACCCACATGCACCATCTCCTGCTGATATCGCGTTTTTTGCCGAGCTGGAGAACTTTCCAGTTGACGACCATGTGCCGGCACTGTCCCAATCCCGCGCGTGGTTCGCGCAGGGTGATTACATTTCCCGATGGTCGCCAGGAGATTGCTGACGCCACTTCGCCGATTGTCATGCCAGGGTTGAGCGATTATTACGCGGTCTGTGACGTGTTCCATAAATCCTGCTCGCGCCTGGAAGCCGAGCAGGAGCATATTCGCCCGCCTTTGCCCACCACGCTGGCGTTAGAGCAGATCCAGCAGACACCGTGGATGCGCGAGACGCTGGAGTATTTTCGTATCTTGCCCGCGCAGGAGCCGTAATCAAAAAGAGATCGAGTGCTGCTCGATCTCTTTTTGATTACGTGTGAGACACCCTGGTTTTGCAATCCTACTGAGCCAGGAAAAGTTGCTCGGTCCCCAGCGGCGTTGGATCTCCAGCCGCGCTATAGACCAGGTTTACCGGGGTCTCGCTGTTCGCCGGGGCGAATTGATAGTCAACGGTTGCTTGCCCGCCCGCAGCAATATTCGTGGCCGCGGCCAGCACCGTATTGCTGCCTGGTTGTTCGATTAAAAAGTCATGGGCCTGTTTATCATTATTGGTGATAATGAAACCGTAGCAATCACCAGGGCTGAAGCTGGCCAGGCTGCTCTCAATTTTTGCGTTTGAAATGGCCACAGTCACATATGCTCCGTTAGCTGTACAGTTAGAGCCGGGAAGGTTGCTGTCGGCGCGTATAAACGCGCGACCGCCAAAAAAACCGCCAATAGCCAGAACCACCACTACCACTCCGATGACGAGACCAAATCTGAGACGTTTTTGCATACATGTACTCCTCAATAAATAGGAATCATCCCAACCTTATTTGTGATAGATAAGCATTCATCGCTTTTTTTGACGCTGAATATGTATCTCTTGCTGGAATCCTGGCAAAAGCGCCGGAATCGAGAATGAGATCCTGCCGCGCCTGCTTATAGAAAGGGCCGGTTTCCGGTTTGCTACAGGGTGGTTATTGCCAGCTTTCCCCACCTTAGTATAGCAGGAGAAGCGCAAGATTACGAATCCATCGCCATTTTACCTATATGACTTTTGCATATTTTTACGAACAATCGAGAGCTTTTGAGTACCAATGTGTTGTTAGCCCTCGACCCATTCTTCGCCGCTGGTTGCGACCTCTTTTTTCCAGATCGGCACGCTGGTTTTCAGCGTATCAATGATGTAGCGACAGGCGTCAAATGCTTCGCCGCGGTGGGGAGCTGCTACGACGATGATTACGCTGGCCTCGCCGATTTCCAGTCGGCCTACGCGATGGGCGACCGCGACACGCTCGACGCCCCAGCGTCGTCCAGCTTCGGCGATGATTTCACGGATCTTCTCCCGGGCCATCTCTGGATAGACATCATATTCCAGGTAGCGCACCTGTTTGCCGCGCGCGTTATCGCGCACCACACCTTCAAAGACGACAATGCCACCCACACTCGCGTGGGTCACAGCCGCGACCAGCGCCGCGCGGTCCAGCGGCTGATCGGTAATCGTAATCACGGGTTCCATCATGTGCTTGCCTTCTCTTACAAACCTTATTGTTCGCGTCCCCCACCAACCGGGGGAATAAACACCATCTCGTCGCCCTCTTTCAGGAGCGTTTCCTCTGTCACATACTGGTGGTTAAGCGCGGCCACCGCCCGCGCCAGCGCGTGTTCCAGAACTGGATAGCGTTCCAGCAGCAGCGCGCGCACTCCCGCCACTGTCGTCCCCTCCGCTATACTCAAAGCCTCCTCGCGCTGCCCGGTGATCTCACGCAACGAAGCAAAATAACGCATGCGAATCTGCATCAAAGTCTCCCCGCGGCCCCGCCGCGTTTTTTATGGAATTGAGAAATAGCCTTCTGGCACTGTTATAGCACGCCGCCGCGGAGATGGCAACAATGATAACAAGCGTCCGAAAATGGAAGAAAGCGGGGCACCTCTGCTTCTCCTGCCCTGCTTTCTTCCCATTTTCGGACGCTTGTCAGGCGAAGTCGCGCAGCAGGTGAACCTGGATGGGGTGACGCAGGGTGCGCAGGGCTTTGACTTCGATCTGGCGGATGCGTTCGCGTGTGAGTTTGAAGAGCGCGCTCAGTTCTTCCAGGGTGTGACAGTGGCCGTCGTGGAGACCGTAGCGCATTTCAATAACCTGTCGTTCGCGTATGTTGAGCGCTTCCAGTGAGCAGACGATTTGATCGTGCAGTGCCTGGTGGGTGACGGCTTCGGCGGGCGCGGTGGCCCGTGGATCTTCCAGGGTGTCGGCAAGGTGATAGAGCTCGTCGTCGATCAGCGGAGCGTCGAGCGAGATTGGAGCCTCAGCCATGCTCTGAAGCTCAACCACGCGCTCCTTGGTGAGGTTGGCCACGCGGGCAATCTCTTCCGCGAGCGGGTCGCGTCCGAGTTCCTGGTAGAGGTGGCGCGTGATGCGCTTAATTTTATAGATCAGTTCGACGACGTGCACAGGGATGTGGATAGTCCGCGTATGTTCGGCCACAGCGCGGCTGATGGCCTGGCGTATCCACCAGGTCGCGTAGGTGCTGAAACGGAAGCCGCGGCCAGGATCAAATTTCTGCGCGGCCCGGATCAGGCCCAGGTTGCCTTCCTGTACCAGGTCGAGCAGGTGAATCCCATGATTGTTATAGCGCTTGGCAATGCTGACCACCAGACGCAGGTTGGCTTCAACCAGGCGCTGCTGGGCCTCCAACTCGCCCCGGGCCACGCGCCTGGCCAGAGTCATCTCTTGCTCAGCCGTTAAGAGCGGGAAACGTCCGATTTCTCCAAGATACTGGCGAATGGCATTATCAACCACGCTCTCGTCGGTACTCTCCCGTTCCTCTTTGCTCTCGTCGTCCTCGTCGTCAAAATAATCACCCTCGCGAAAAAGATCATCATCTTCGTAGAACGCATCTCGCAGAGTTCGAGTGTTGTCAATGCTGTTGTATGCCCTTTTGGTAATGGCTACCATCAGTTTCCTTCTCCTTTTACCGCTTCTACACTTTCCACTAGTATGTGGTAACCGGGGACCCAGGCAAATCCCTACCTGAAAATCGGAAAAAGTCCCGATTATCCCCCCTTATCACAGTTTTGTGCAATAACTATGCCAATCTACAATTCCTACCCTGCGTGGCTGAATGTGCGCGCTCAAACATTTTCCTGGGCCGGTCGAGCGTTTTCCGGGTCTGAAGTGTCTTGCCCGGAAAAGTGGAAATTTTTTCGCTCTCTGCGGATTTATCCGCAATTTCTTATTTATTGCTTGCTTCCTCCGAGAAAACCTGTGCTTACCCCGTTTATTAGGGGGAGATATGGACAGGCGCTTGAGCGGGAACACGAGGTATGGTCAGGGTGGCATCGTTTGGCGCGCCTTTCCCCGTTGTTTCGCTGGCGCTCTGGCCTGATACGCGCTTCAACTTTCTAGCGAAAGACAGATAGATATGCAGACAGATGCGTGGCTGACCGATACTTCGTATCCAGATCGTTGTCCACTGTGCAGTCGACCGCTGGCAGGTGGTTCAAATATTTGCTCCTCCTGCGGTTTTGCTGCTCATGAGCCTGTGGGCGACGCGTCTGTCTCCGCTGTTTGGGGATCAGAGCAAGCACGCGCGGGCGGCAGCCGGGATGGAAAGCAAGGAACGCAGTCTGCTCGCCAGCCTGGTTTCAGGCAGGTCAACCCGATTACTCCCATTCCCGCGCGCGCTTCCGCCCAGCGAGCTCGCAGCAGACCTGGCGTAATACCGCGCCGGAGCCAGGTGAGCACCGCTTCCGGCTTATCCTCAGAATCGATGCAACAGGGCAGCGGCTGGCCACATGAGTCGTCCAGCTACGAGGCCGCGAGCAGTCTATCCGCGCTCTCATTGATTATCTCTGAGACGCCAACGGCACCTCCGCGCAATCAGCGCCCGGCAGGACGCCAGGAACACATCGATGAGATTGACACTGTGCCCCAGCCGCCTGGCCAGACGCGTGCTATACAACGCTCGCTGGGCGTGGTGCAGGCTGTTACGCCTGACCTGCCGGAGACGCCGCTGCCGCCAGGGTCACTCTCTTTGCGCCTGAATGAGCTTGCTATACCATATCTTGCGCTGGTTCTCTCTGAAACGACTCCTCCTGTTCCCTTTTTTCATGTTGACGAGATCGATACTATGCCGGAAGCTGAGCCTGCTGCTGCCAGGGCCCTGGTACCTGTACCGGCGATGAGCCGTGAGATGGCGGTGGACGCGTCTTCCTGGACGGCTGAGCCGGGTTCTACCAGTTCACTGGCCGCGCGCCTGGTCGCCTCTCATTCTCCCCGGCGTCGGCGCCACAGGCGGACTTTTAATCCGCTGGACCGCGCGCGCTGGTGGCTGTTACGCCCCGGTCATATCGAGTTTTTACTCTGGACGCTTGGCTCGGTGCTGCTATTTGGCGTGACCTTTTTGCTGCTCCTGGCCACAGCTCTCAGTATGATGCTGCCTGGTTTACAGATGGGTGGAAATTTCCCCAGTTCATCCGTAAACATTTCTGCGGTTACTCCGAGCGGGACGCGGGTGCCTGCTGACGGCCCGCGTCTGACGCTGGCGGGTAAAACGTCGTTCCCGTCCGGGGCTGAGGTGCAGCTCCAGGGCGAGGGTTTTCGTCCAGCCAACCTGGTTGTGTTTCTGCTGGATGGTCGCCTGCCCCTGCTTGACCAGCGTGGCAAAGCGGCTTCGATCCAGACTGACGCCTCCGGGCGTTTCGTGGTAAAACTCTGGTTGGGCCAGGGACAGGGATGGACGGCTGGTTCACACCAGCTTCTGGCTCGCGAGACCGTCAGCGGCCACCAGGTAGCTCTGGCTATTACAATTACCGCTGCATCGACTCCGGCCAGCGCGGGCAATCAGAACACGCCTGTGGTTCCAACAAATCCGACGCCAACGCCAGTACGCCCGACACCGACGCCGGTACGCCCAACGCCAACGCCCGCATCACCGACGCCTGGCGTTACAGCCACAGCCGCGTCTTCTCCCACGTCAGGCCCGACGAAAGGCTCGACCGCGACGCCCGTGGCGGGAGGGAGCGCGACTTCAGGCTCATCTTCGCTGGGCAATTCGCTGAACAGCGAAGAGAACGACTCGCTTTTCGCGCGCCTGGCCAACCTCAATCCGCTGGTCTGGCTGATCGGCTTTTGCTACTTCATCTCGATGCTCTTGCTGGGTCTGGCAGGCATCCTGCGCCGGAGGCGCCGTTGAGTTCGCGCAGTTACGCGCGATAGGATTCCTTGACTGTTTTTTCTGCGGCTGCCGGTTTGCTCAACTGAGCCTCCAGCATCTCCACCTGCGCGTCCGTGAGCGGGCGGCTCTCGAAGTCCGCGGGCGTGGTCTGGTCCTCGCCATAGCTGACGCGCAGCCAGCGGCAGATCGGCGTAAGCGCGGTACAGAGCAGTAGGTTCAGGGCCAGCGCCACGATAGCCGCGTACAGGGGCAGGTGGAACCAGCCAAATGAGAGCACGACCACCGACGAAAGAAAATTCTGCGAGACCAGCGCCCATGTGCCAACAAGCAGCCCGCTCACCAGCCCAATGAGCAGCGCGCGGCGGTGGAACCAGCTTGTAAAGAGCCCCAGGAAGACCACCGGCAGGGTCTGGACGATCCAGATATTGCTCAGCAGTTGCAGATTAATTGCCAGGGTGGTCGGGAAAAAGAGAATAAAGGCCAGCGCGCCCAGCTTGACTACCAGGGAGACAGTGCGCGCCATTTTCGACTCTTCGCGTTCAGTGCAGTTGGGATGGAAAAACTCGCGATAGATATTGCGCGTAAAGAGATTCGCGGCTGCGATTGACATAATAGCCGCGGGCGCCAGCGCGCCGAGCGCAATGGCCGCGAAGGCGAAGCCCGCGAACCAGCCGGGAAACATTTTCGCGAACAGCCCAGGTAGAGCACTATTTGTCTGATACGCGCCCGAAGGTCCAATGCCTGCCGCGATAGCCGCGTATCCCAGGAGAGCGATCATGCCTAACAGGAGCGTATAGAGGGGCAGCAGCATCGCGTTGCGTCTGATCACCTTGCGACTATTCGTGCTCAACACGCCGGTCAGGACGTGTGGATAGAGGAACAGAGCCAGGGCCGAACCAAACGCGAGGCTGGCATAAGAACTGTAGTCGTCAGGCTGCAAGAACATATGGAAGGTCGCTGGATGTTGCAGCGCTTTGAGGTGAACAGCCTCAAAGATCTTGCCGAAGCCGCCCAGTTTGAGAGGAATAAAGATGATCGCTACCAGGACTACCAGCCAGATGCAGAGATCCTTGGCCATCGCGACCATGGCCGGGGCGCGCAGGCCACTGGTATAGGTATACAGGGCCAGGACAGCGAAGGCGACTATCAGTGAAAGCTCGATGGGAACACCCATTTGCGCGAGCGAAACCTCGATACCCAGGATCTGGAGCGCGATATAGGGCATTGTAGCCAGGATACCAGTCAGGGCCACAACCAGGGCCAGGCCCTTGCCAAAGCGGTCGCGCACAAAGTCAGCCGGCGTGATATAGCCGCGGCGCCTGGCCACGCTCCAGAATCTGGGGAGCACGACGAAGGCCAGTGGATAGGCTATGATCAGGTAGGGAATCGCGAAGAAGCCAGGTGCGCCAGAGGCAAAGACCAGCCCGGGCACCGCGATAAACGAATAGGCGGTATAGATATCGCCGCCCAGCAAAAACCACGAGGCGATAGTGCCAAAGCGCCTGCCGGCCAGCCCCCATTCCTGCAAGCGGTGCAGATCGCCTGCCCGCCAGTGCGCGGCCTTGAAGGCCAGGATAGAGACCACGGTAAAGACGCAGATGAAAACGCCGAGCATCTCCCAGTGAATCATAGAACGTACCCCCTTTTTACCACGTAAACAATACAATTGTGATTTGACGGTCTTTTTCTGCTAGTCTCCGTTGTGTGAAAGATTTTTGATTGAGCCCTGTTGCGTTATATTGTGATCCAGAGCCATTCTGACCGAACCACGTTGTTTCAACTCGGTCTCCGCTGGCAGAGAAAATATACCCGAGCGGCGCGCGGTAGTGGCATCGATAATCACGCCCTGTAGGGCGCCAACATCTACATCTAGAAATTCATCTGGGCCGGCCTGGATGTGCTGCATATTGGCCGCGAGGAAAAGGGCATTTGTCAGGACAGCTCCTTCCAGATTAGCTTCCCGCAGCACAGCCTGGCAACAGATAGCGGCGCGCAGGTAGGCGTTGCTGAGGTTAGCCTGAGTGAGGTTAGCCTGAGTGAGATTGGCTTTACCCAGGTTGGCCTCGCTCAGGTCCGCGCGCAGCAGATTAGCCATACTCAGATCTGCTTTGCTCAGATTCGTCTTATTCAGGTAGGCACGGAAAAGATAGGCGCGTACCAGGATGGTTGAGCTCAAATTAGCCTGACTCAGATTGGCTTCAACCAGGTTAATACCGCGCATATGCGCGGCATACATGTAGGCGCCACTGAGGTTAGCCTTGCTTAAATTGGCCAGAGCCAGATTAGCCGCTCCCAGATTAGCCTTATTGAGGTTAGCCTGGCTGAGATTCGCGCCGACCAGCCGCGCGCGGCTGAGGTCCGAGCGGCTGAGGTCCGCGCCGCTCAGGACAGCTTTTTCCAGGTTCGCGCCACTGAGATCCGCGCCGCTGAGATTCGCACCGCTGAGATTGGCCTGGCTGAGATCCGCCCCAACCAGATCAGCTTTGCTCAGGTCAGCATTGATCAGATCTGCCTCAACCATATTAGCCTGGCTGAGATCCGCGCCGCTCAAATTAACGCCGCAGAGGTCGGTAGCGCGCAGATCACTGGAGCGCATGCAGGCGCCCAGCAAGTTCGCCCCGATCAGGTTAACCCCGCTGAGAATGGCCGCGCTGAGATTGGCGCCGCTGAGGTTAGAACCGCTAAGATTAGCTTTGCGCAGATACGCTCCACAGAGGGACGCGCCACTCAGGTTGGCGTCGCAGAGATTAGCCTCGCGTATATTGCCGCCGCTTAAATCCGTTTTGTGGAGATTGGTTCTGCTCAAATCCGCGCCATCCAGCATAGCCACACGTTCGTCCCTCTGAGCCTGGATGATTTCACGCAAGGCCTGATCGCGCATCAGGACATAGACCCGCTCTGTCAATGCATTTTCCTCCTCATATCCACCTTTACTCGCATATATTCCACATTTGTATTTAATCCAACAGACATACCTCGTAGGAGCGCATATGAGAGCTAAAGAGGCTGAGGTCATGCCTGAAAAAACATAAGAGCCGTGGAGGGCCGATTTATCGCTATTATATGCATAATGAGCCCTCTTTCTCCTGACCATCGGCCTATGTTTGTGCTTACTGCTACCTGCCTTCAGGACAAGATATCATTCATTTGAATAATCCCCAACCATTCCAGATCGTGGAGCATACTTCGTATCTCTTCGGGCTTTCTGCCGATCAGTGGCACCATCTCGGAGATCGAGCGATGCCCGTCAATCAGTAGGTAGAGGCGCCGGTGCGCGCGTGGCAGGCCTGAGCGTTTCATGCGCGTTGTGGCCTCGCTGAATTCCACGCAGATGCGTGGGACCTCGTGATGCGAGCCTGCTGCTAGCGGTTCCGTCTCCAGCCGGTCCGTATGTACCTGTGTAGCCCGCAGGACGGGATTGGTCGGATTGCTACCGGGCGCGGAGAATGGCAGCGCGGCGAAGGACAGCGGCAGCTCTTCATGAGTGCCGGGCGATGTGAAGATATAATATGCCTGCCCCCAGGTGCTCAGCCAGTTTAACGCGTCCGCGCCGCTTCGCCTGCCCACCCTGGCTCGGGTTACCTGCCCCTGGATAAAGGTGAGCACGCCTTCTTCTGAGGTAAATCCCTTGCCACGTCTGACCCATAATTGACCACTTTTGCGCTCCAATTTAATACTTGTTATAATGCCTACCAGGCGATCCGTGGTTGCCTCACGTTGCTGCGCCATGGATGTTTCCTTCCTGAAATCAACACAACCAACATATCCCCCTGTATATCCATCCTTGAACGTGCAATCAAGCTAGCTGGCGCTAACTTTTTTATTCCGGCAGATCCAAATTTGTCTTGCTCTTTTTTTACTTGCCGAATACAAATTATAACATTGAATACCTCTAAATAAGCCTTCTTTACTCAGTTATATGACTTTTTGGCTATATCACAGCTTGCTTGTTATTTGCGAATGTTTGCTTATAGCTTGTGTAGCATTTTTTACACAAGCATTTTCGGGTGTCTTGCTCCATTTTTCAGTGTGCTGGACGCCTGTGGAGGCTGAGTAGTTGCCATTTCTTTGTGGAGCTATCGTCCTTTTTATCTCTGTTATTCCTTGTTGATTCCCAGTAAGCGTCGCGCGTTTTCGCCTAGAATCAAGGATTGCGCGTGTTGGTCCAGGCCCGCGTGCTCGATGTGTTCGATAACGCGGCGCTGGCGGAGCAGGCCGTAGTCGCTGCCAAAGAGGATCTGTTCAGGCCCGACCAGTTGAGCGACGATGGCGAAGATCTCCGGGCGGTAGAGATAGAGCGTGGCGGCGGTGTCGTACCAGACGCGCCCGGCGAGCAGACGCTGGATTTCTGGCATCAATGTGTAGAAAGGTAAACCTCCTCCCCAGTGAGCCGCGATCAAGCGTACAGTGGGAAAAGCGGCGAGGAACGCGATGACATCGGCGAGAGCGATATCGCCTTTGCCCGGGTAGAGGTGTCCGACTGGCTCACTGCAATGGGAGAGCACGAAGAGGTTATAGCGCTCTGCTACCTGGAGAATGGGTGTGAGAAGGTCAATATTGTTCAGTCTGTAGCCCTGGCCGTGGGGCATCAGTTCGCCCAGACCGACCATGCCAGCCTGGGCGCAGCGCTCAAGCTCGTAAACCGCCTGCTCCCCCGCGGTGGGCTGGAGCACTGCCAGGCCGTAGACACGCCCCGGAAAGCGTTGCATCGCATCCAGCACGTAGCTGTTGGTCTCGCGGATCAAACCAGGATCGCTCCAGCCAAACGAAAACGTCACCGCAGCATCCACACCTGACCTCTCCATCTCCGCCAGCAAATCATCCGCGCTGGCCATGTGTGCCTTTGGATTGCTGTATAATTCGGCGAACCAGGGATCGCGCGTGCAAAAACGCTCGCGCTGCTGGCAGATCTCCGGCGGAAAGATATGGGTGTGGAAGTCGATCAGCATGCGTTTTACTCCTCGCGGCCCTGTAAAGTAATTTTCTCTTATCTTACCATACATTTACCTCTACTATAATGGCCTGCTCATTTCACAAGGCTATGTAAAAGTCCACTCTCGCCGCCTGCGGCGGCTCGCAAAAAGCAAGAGAAACGGTTTTTTGCGGGGACTGGCTCCTTGTTCCGAGCGGGCAAGTTGCTTGATCGCAGCTTTCTTCGCCCGCTCGGAAAGGAAGCCCCGTC
>DASVMX010000240.1:0-2786 GCA_036384215.1 Ktedonobacteraceae bacterium
CGGAGGGATCGCGCAGCGATCCCTCCGCAAAAATCTTTCAACCGCTGAGTAACAAACTATCAGGGACGTTCCAGGTGGTAGCGCAAGAATTCCACGAGGCGGCGTTCCTGGTAGGCGAGATGGGTGGGCTGGCGTGGCATATGCCGCGCTTGCGGGAAGATCATCAATTCGTAGTTTCGGGCTGCCGCGGTCAGGGCTTCGACCAGGCGCATAGTATGGCGAGCATGGACATTTTCGTCCACCATGCCATGGACCAGCAGGAGCTTGCTTGCCAGTTCCCCGGCAGTGGGCAGTACCGAACTGGTCTGGTAGCCCGCCGCGTTCGTGGCTGGCAAGCCCATGTAACGCTCGGTATAATGGGTATCGTAGCCTTCCCAGAAGGTGACCGGAGCGCCAGAGATGCCTGCTACGAAGACCTCAGGTGCCTGGAGCAGCGCCCGGCAAACCATGTAGCCGCCGTAGCTCCAGCCGTAGATACCTGCTCGCCTGGTTTCCACATACGGGCGATTGGCCAGGAAGCGCACGCCTTCCAACTGATCATCGACCTCGATATGTCCCAGCGCGTGGGCAATTGCGCCCTCGAAGGCCAGGCCGCGGTTCGCGCTGCCGCGGTTGTCCACCTTTAACACCACAAAGCCCTGCTGAGCCAGATACTGCGCGCGTAGATCTATGGTGAGGGACCAGGTGTCGGTGACGGATTGCGCGCCCGGGCCGCCATAGACCGAGACCACCAGCGGATGTGGTTGGCCCGCGGCACGTGTTTGCTCCGAGGCGTAGATGGCGGCGTAGAGCAGGACACCATCGTGGGTGCGGAAGCTGGTGAGTTCCGGGACACAGAGTCCGAGCGCGGCGGGTGCGATCCCTGTGCGCTCGAACAGCAACTCCTGCGTATCTCCATTTGGGAGGTGACACAGCGTCAGGCGCGGAGGCTGTTCGACATTCTGCCAGGTATCTACGAAGAAACGGCTATCTGGCGAGATAATCGTTTCGTGCCAGCCAGGCTCCTGTGTCAGGCGCCGCAGTGGTCCGCCATCGAGGGAAACAGCGTACAGATGGCGTTGCATCGGTCCATCGCAGGTGCCGTGGAAATAGACAAGGCGCTGTTCCTCGTCTACCGCCACTACCCTGGTCACCATCCATGTTCCCTCGGTCAGCGCGCGGATCTCGCGACCGGCAGGGTCGTGAAGAGAGAGGTGGCAAAAGCCTGTGCGCTCATTTGACCAGATGAACTCGCCCGAGCGCAGGAAACGCAGATTATTGTGAAGATTGAGCCAGGGTTCGCTCTGCTCCTCGATCAGGTTAGTCGCGACCCCGCTCGTTGCATCGAAAGCCACGAGCCGCTGTGTGCGTTGGTCGCGCTCCTGAATCAGCGCGGTTAGCACACCATCGGGGCGCCAGGCCACTCGCGCCAGGTAAATATCATTGTTTGCCCCCAGATCCATCCAGGTAGTTTGCTCTGGACCCCCATCCACGGGCACGATGCCCAGCTGCACAATGGTATTACGGGCTCCAGTGAAGGGGTAGCGATGGTTCTCAATGTATACCGGCTCTGTTTCCGCGTGTACAATAGGATAGATGGGGATATGGCGACTATCGGCGCGTACAAAAGCCAGGCGCGTTCCATCGGGGCTCCACCAGTAACCGGCAGAGCGGTCCATCTCCTCCTGGGCGACGTATTCCGCCAGGCCATTGGTCACGCCGTCTTCCGCGCCGCTGGTCAGCACATGTGGCTGTCCTGATCCATCCGTTGTGACAACGTAGAGCTCGCCCTCGCGTATGAAAGCCACGTGTGACCCATCGGGGCTGAGTTGCGCGTCGACGGCTCCCTCGCTTCCTGGCAGGGGAGCCAGGTCTTCTTCTCCGCGCGCGAGATACAGTTGTCCATCAAAGGGGATCAGCAGGAGGAGAGGGGCGCCCTCCGTGGCCTGGACGAACTGATAGCAGGTTACGCCCTGCTGGCGTTGCCTGCTGCGCTCCCGTCGTAGCTCCTCGTCGATGGAATGCGGCCCGGCGGAACTCACCGCTCCAGTGGCCAGTTCAGTCACCTGGCGCCGTTCCCGGTTACCCAAATTATAGCTCCACAGCTCCTGGACCAGCGAGCCTGCCTCTCCCAGCAGATAAGTGATCTGCTGGCTGTCAGGGGTAAACTGGACATCGCTTGGGGCGTCTGTACCGGGGCGTGGGTAACGCGCGACATCCTCCAGGGATAGCTGCCTGTCTGTCATTTCTTATCTCCCGCTCATTTTTTATGAATAAACGTTTTTCCTGGGTTTTTTGTCTGCTTCTTTGCAGCAAAAAAAGCATCATCTCTATTCCCAGTGATATTTGATTATTGTATCACCCGTCTAATGATGAGTACCAAAATAGTTACACTGACTTTTGAAAATGCGGAGAGAGGAATGGTCTGGCACGGGTCACATTCGGTTCAAATCTATAAGGCGGTCTGCCGGTAGTGTGCTATAAGGCGCCATTTTGGCTACGGGCTCTCGTATACCAGTTTCTTGTACAGCAACCTCTCTCCTGGGAGACAACCCATGTTGGAACGGTCTTGCCATTCGCGTAGTCGTTGATGGCCTGGAAAGCCGCGGGACCGAGGCGCGGGTTACACTGGATCACAATGCCTTCCTGACCCGCCGCGACGGCTTGCAAGGCGGCATTTTCACCATCGATAGAAGCAATCAATTGATGGCCCATCAATAGTAACAGCGCAATATAACAAGGATCGCACTAAATATGAGTCATCCCTGATTTTGCAAAATCAGGACAAAACGCGTTTTCCCCCCGCC
>DASVMX010000241.1:0-3255 GCA_036384215.1 Ktedonobacteraceae bacterium
GCGCCATCTTCGTTCCCACTCCTCCTCGTTTCATACAACAGTTATTTTTGCAGTTCGGGGGCGAGGACGAGCAGGCCGAGGCGTTCGAGAGCCATGTAGGCGGCGCTGATCTGACCCTGGACGGCGAACTGTCCGCTGTGCAGGAGGTGAAGCAGTTCGAGGGGCGTGACCAGCCTGGTTTCGATGACTTCGACGGGATCGTCTTTGGGCTGACCGGTCTGGCGCACGTTGCGGGCAAGATACCACCAGATTTCTGTGCGCGCGCCCGTGGGGTTGGCGTACATATGAGCCAGAAACTCGATCTGGTCGTCGGCAACGCTGTAGCCGGTCTCTTCCATGAGTTCGCGTCGGGCGGTCTCCAGCGGATCAGTTTCGTGGGGATCGATGCCGCCCGCGGGAAATTCGAGCACTTCCAGGCCAATGCCGTGTTTGTACTGCTTATTGATCAGAAAACGCCCATCCTCTGTCAATGGGACGACGCCCGCCCAGCCGCGGTTCTCGACGATATAGTAATCGGGGATGATCGGTCCGTTGGGAACTTCGACCTCCTCGCGCCGGATTTTGAGGTAGGGCGAGTCGATGATTTGCTGATATGAGAGCACTTTCCAGGGATGATTATCAGGCATGGAAGATCTATTTCTCCTTGTAGGTAGTCTTAGCGATTTTGCCAGCGCGGCGGGCGCTTTTCCAGGAAGGCCTGCGGACCTTCGCGAGCGTCCCGCGTGACGGTGACGTTGTCCAGGTAAAACTGGTTGACCAGGCGCAGCGTTTCCAACTGCGTCTGCCCGGCGTTGGGAGACGCGGCGAAGCGGGCGCTGGCTTTGGCGTGGCGCAGAGCCAGCGCGCTTTTTGCCCGCAGCATGTCCAGGATGCGTTCCAGTTCCAGGTCGAGGCTCGCGGCGGGCGCGTTCCAGGTGGCATAACCCAGGCGTGCCGCGACGGCTCCTCTTATTCTATTATCGCCGCTCTCAGGCGCGCCTGGCAAGCAGAGTTCGGCCTCGTGCGCGACAAGCGTGAAATCCGCGTCCGCGAGAAGGGTGCAGGCGGCTGACGAGAGGCTGGCGCGAGCGACTGCCAGCACTGGCTGTGGAACGGCGCGCAGCGCACTCCGGGCGCGTTCCACAGCCACGTCAGTCGCCAGGCTCTCGCCCTGGCCACCTGCCTGAGCTGCCAGGTCCAGTACCACGGCTTTAATGCCGGAGCTGCCAGGCGCGCCGAGCGCTTCACAGGCAGTACATAATTCCGCCAGCAGCAATTCACCGGGCCTGGCCGCCAGCACGATATGGACCGTCTGCGCCTCCGAGATGACGCGCAGTGCCTGATATGCCTGTTGCATATGCCCCTTTCATTAATCGTTAGCGCGCAGTTTGAAGCGCTGGATTTTGCCGGTCGCGGTTTTGGGCAGTTCGGCGACGAATACGACCCAGCGCGGATACTTAAAGGGCGCGAGCCGGTTTTTGACGAAGGCTTTAAGTTCGTCACCCAGTTCCGCACTTGCGCTGTAGCCCTCGTTGAGTACAACATAGACTTTGGGCTTGAGCAGCTCGTCTTTGTCCAGCGCACCCACGACCGCGCATTCGAGCACGGCGGGATGGGCAATCAGCGCGGCCTCGACTTCAATTGGTGAAACCCACTGGCCGCTGACCTTCAGCATATCATCTGAGCGGCCCGCGTACCAGAAATAGCCATCTGAGTCCTGGTAATATTTGTCGCCGGTACGAATCCAGGGGCCGTGGATGGTCTCTTTGGTCTTTTCGTGCTTGTTCCAGTAGTATGCGGCGATGCTGTCGCCACGGATCAAGAGGTTGCCGATCTCGCCCGGCGCGACGGCCTGATCCTCCTCGTCTGCAATCAGGGCTTCATAGCCAGGGACAAGCTTGCCGGTGCTGCCGGGACGGATCTCGTTGGGACGATTGCTGATGAAGATGTGCAGAATTTCCGTGCTGCCAATGCCGTCCAGGATGTCAACGTGGAATTTATCCTGCCAGCGGTGCAGGATATCGCCGGGCAAGGATTCTCCGGCGGAGACGCAGAGGCGCACCGAGGAGAAGTCGAAGCGTTTTTCCGCCTCCGGCAAAGCGAGCATGCTGGCGTAAAGGGTAGGCACGCCGAAAAAGATGGTCGGACGATACTGCTGTACAACCTGAAACATATCCTCGGCCAGGGGCCGGCCAGGATGGTAGACCGCGCTGGCACCCACGCTAAAGGGGAAATAGAGGTTATTGCCCAGGCCATAGGCGAAATAGAGCTTGGCAGCGGAGAAGGTAATGTCGTCAGGCCGGATATTGAGGATGGGTTTGGCGTAATGCTCGGTGCTGTAAACCATGTCATGCTGTAGATGGACGCAGCCCTTGGGGAAGCCGGTGCTGCCAGAACTATAGAGCCAGAAGGCGCTGTCGTCTTTGCTCGTCTCTGCTGCCTCTAACTGGGACGAAGCCTTGCCGGCCCAGCGCGCGAAATCGTGCAGCGTCGCGTTTTCGTCTTCCTCCAGCCCGACCACGACGACGTGGCGCAAATATTTCAGTTGGGGCCGGGTATCCCGCACGGTCTGCCAGATCTCGTTGTGGATCAGCAGCACTTTCGCCCGGCTGTCGTTGAGGATGTAGAGATAGTCGGAGGGCCGCAGAGCGGTATTGATTGGGATCGGCACGGCCCCACTTTTAATGGCACCAAAGAAGCTGGCGGCGAACTCCGGCGAGTCCAGGAGCAGCAGAGCGACGCGCTGTTCCAGTTCCACGCCCAGGTCGAGCAGCCCATTGCCCACGCGATTTCCCAACTCGGCGATCTGCGCGTAGCTCCAGGTCTGGCCCTGCGCATAAATAGCGGTCTGCGAGCCGCGCCCTTCCTGGAGATTGCGCTCCAGAAACGCGCTGGCGGCGTTGAATTGTTCCGGTACGAGGATTTGCGTTTCCATTTATACGTCTCTCTTTCCGATCCGCCTGCATTGGCGGAACAAGCAATCCTGCAAAATCAGACTCCTCTATTGTATCCCATACCTCGTTACATAGGGCGATTTCATCGTTCGTCATGGTTATTCAGGCTTTCTCAACTGTGCGAGCCCAGCGAGCGTTGGAGAAGCCCCTCTTTTTTCTGATGCTATGATGAAAAGAGGCAAGGGAAAGCTGTTGAGCTTGATAAAGAGGCAACCTTGCCAGCATATGGGAAAAAGAGTGAGCCCGGCCACGGTACCACTTTCTGGTTTACTTTGCCGCTGGCAAAAGCATGCACCTGAGTCTCCTCAGCACCTACGGTGCT
>DASVMX010000242.1:0-1563 GCA_036384215.1 Ktedonobacteraceae bacterium
CGAATGAGCGCGGTGCGCTCATTCGGCTCCAACATTTTCTTTGCCAGGGGTGGGGCAACTCACTTTTACTTCTCCAGCAATTCCACGCGTTTCTCGCGCAGGAACTGCGCGATCTGGGCGGGGTCTTGTTTGTCGAGGGCCATTTCTTTGAGTTGGGAGAGAACGCTGCCCCATTGTTCGCGGGCGGGGAGGTAGCGGATGTCGCGGCCAACGAGGTCTTCGAAGATGTGGCGTTCCAGTTCGTGCCAGGTGGCGCGGTCGCGCCCGTCGAGTTCGCTGTTTTCGGGCAGGTAGTCGCGGTCGTTGGTATTGTTGTCGATGCGCACGAAAAGCGGCTCAAAGTGCTCTTGCACGATCTCTTCCATGTGAGCGAAGTCGAGCGAACTGGCGTCGAAGGCCAGGGTGCCGATGAGTTGGATTTGCACGAGGGGGCGATAGGTGTCCTGCTGGTGGCGCGGCCCTTCGCTCTGGCTGTAGGCCCGCAGCAGGGCGTAGACCTCGTCTGGCTCGTTCAGCCCGTCCACGCGCAGATCGTGACGCACGAAGGGGCGGCGTTTGCTGACCAGGTGGATGGCGCGATGGGGTTTCTCTGGAGACTGTTCGTCACTGGCGCGCTCGAGATTTTCGGTGTCGATCTCGACATAATAATAGCCGCGGTCCTCCCAGGCGGCTTCTTCCGCGCCGCAGGTCTCCGTGGAGCCGGGATTGTAGATCCAGCCGCCTAGCTCGAAGGGTTTGTGAACGTGACCGAGCGCGAGGTAGTCGATGTACTGTTTGAGCGGCTCAAACTGGCTCTGCGTGGGCAGTCCGGCCAGGCGCGGCACAATGCCATCGACGCCGGTGTGCATCATGAGCAGGCGGTACTCGACTCCGGCGGCCTGTTCTTCCTCGTGCGAGGTCTCCAGGGCTTTGATCAGACCTTCCATCGAACGGGTTGTGGCCGCGCCCTGCCATTTCAGGCCGTAGACGCGCAGCTTGCTGTCCAGCAGATCCACGTACGCGCCGCGCATGCTCTGATGGTCCCAGCGCTCTAACTGCGGCGCGCCATCCACCATGCGTGGATCGATCAGGTCCAGGTAGCGCTCGTGGCAGAGGAATTGCAGCCAGGAGACGCCTTCGCGATAGTAGCTGCGGTCGTGGTTGCCCTCGATGGCAAAGACGGGGATCTTTTTGTCTCTAAGTACCCTCAGGCCTTCCATCGCGTGAAGGAGCGTGCGAGCATCACTGGCGCGCTTGTGAAACAGATCGCCCGCGATGGCCACAAAAGTCACCTGCCGGTCGACTGCCTCTTTCATAATGTCCCAGAAGGCGCGGCTGAAATCGTTATAGCGCTCGTGTACGCCGTATTGTTCGTTGCCCAGATGCGTATCCGCAACATGGATAAAAGATGCTTTCATCACACACTATCCTTCTCACTCAAAAATATGCCCACAGGCTGTTATCTTGCTGGCGTTCCCTTTAATTTACTCTTCTTCCCTGGACTTGTCTATATCGGCATGAACTTTGCCAGGCCACCCATCTTGCGCATATCCTGCACTTCCTCGTGTGTCGCGTGGTGCAAAT
>DASVMX010000243.1:0-27634 GCA_036384215.1 Ktedonobacteraceae bacterium
ACCCAATGCATTACTGGCAGTGCTGGTTGCCAATGATGAAGACAATGACTCGGTGATCGGTTCAGCAATCAGTCACGCCCACGGCAAGCCAGTCGTCTTTTTATATCTCGCGGAATCCCGGAAGAGAGCAACCCCACAATTATTCGAGGTGGTAGACCCCTACCTGGAGGATCAATCCGCGAAAACAACCTTCAAACAGGCTGCTCATCTGGCGCGTGAAGCGAAACTTGCCACGCAGTTTGTCTATAAACAACAGGAACCAGGGACAATCGCCACCATGTGGCAAAAGGTTCGCCCACACGAGATGGTACTGGCCGCCGAGCGGACCACACAATGTGAACAACTGAGCCCGGATTTCATTCGCTATGAACTCACTCCCCATGGGAAGGTAGCTCATATCCTCAAATCCTGGTAAAAGCGGTCTCTAGAAGGGATTGAGAGAAAACTCGCAAGCTGGCCTCGAACAGGGCCTGACTAAAATGAACGAAGTATCCAGCTCTAGTATCAGGAGGGCTAGACGCTTCGTTCTTTCCAGTATAACAAACATAATAGGGGCATGTCAAAAATAAAATGTTTTATAAGTTATAAGCAGCATAAACTGATGTTTACATAATATTATGCAATTTAGCATGGAAATAGTATTTTTGCGAGATAATGCCGCTTTACCTCTCTGTTCAATGATCTTAGCCTGACGTTTTGGGAACCAGAATTACGATCATCTTTCTTGCTCAGCTTTTCGTCGGTAAAAACCTTCGCCGCCGCTCTTCCTTGCTAGTTGAGGAGGTGCGGAGATAAAATAGAGGGAAGACCCATAGGTCATCCCTGTGCATCAGGCTCTCCCCCCGCGTGGGAGGAAAGCTGGAAAACAATTTGAGGTGATCTCTCAAGTCTATTTCCTGGTAAGGAGGCACTGATTTGCCATGACTTCTCACATACAACACACGGATATCGCGCTGTCACGACGCGCGCGGCTGATGTTTGAGCCGTATCACGCCATGATTTTCTTTGCACAGGAGGCGCGGCAGGCATTTCTTGATCTCGGGTTAAAAGGCTACTGGATGGGCTATTTTGCCTCACGATCCGCACCACTTGGACCTGCCTCTGCAGCTGTCGTCACGGCTACCTTTTACCATTTCCACCCCAATATGGTTGCTCGCGCTCTCCCCGATGCATGGCGCATCGCCAGCCCGGAGCGGGTACTGGAGGTGCGTCTCCAGGCTGCCGATGCAGCACTACGCCGTCTCCTCGGCGATCAGATTGCGTCCGCTGAGATGGCAGAGGCGGCGGACCTGGCAAAAGAGGCGACACGCGGCTGCTCCGTTAATGGGCGAGCGCTCTTTGCAGGGTACTCACAACTGCCCTGGCCGAAGGAGCCGC
Source organism: Ktedonobacteraceae bacterium (assembly GCA_036384215.1). Lineage (GTDB taxonomy): Bacteria > Chloroflexota > Ktedonobacteria > Ktedonobacterales > Ktedonobacteraceae > Paraktedonobacter. Next base: position 1,378 of record DASVMX010000243.1, read on the forward strand.
ATCTTGTGCTCTGGCACGCCACTACGCTCCTGCGCGAGCATCGCTGGGATGGACACATGGCGACGCTGCTGGCAGAGGGGATCGATGGCTGCGAAGCTCACCTTACCTACGTTGGCACAGGCGAGGTGTCCAGAGCGACGATGCAACCCGTACGCGGCTGGAGCGACGAGGAGTGGGATGCCGCAGCCAGACGCTTGCAGCAGCGCGGCATGCTGGATGAGCATGGGCTTCTGACACCCACCGGGGAACAGGTGCGCCAGGCGATAGAGAATCGTACCGATCTGCTGGCCTTGCCTCCCTGGCAACACCTGGGAAGAGAGCGATCCGAACGCCTGCTGGCTCTCGCCCAGCCCATCAGCCAGCGCATTGTAGACCAGGGCGGCATCCCACAGGTCAATCCAATGGGTCTGTCAAGCTCTGGGTCCTGATTTCAGCCGGCGCTTTCTCTCAACGCAAGTACCATGGAATGTCCTCACTCTCGTTCTTTCGCGCCTTTCATCTCAAATTGATGCAACTGGTGTCTCGCCTTTATTAAAAGAGCTTTCATGCTTTGCGCCCGAAATCACTGAAGGGTTTATTAACAGCTAGTGTGGCTACAATTGTTATGCTAGTGTGAAATCTAGCCAGACTGACAATTAAACTGACACTTGCAAGTTTGGGGGCATGTGGGAGCAAAACGAAACCACCTGGGAACTGACTTCCCAGGCGGTTTGAGTTGTGGAGATGAGGAAGAGTTGAACTCTTTTCCAGCCGCTACCATGCAGCGGGAGGCAATCCCCTCTCCCTCTTCTGGATCGAATGCTGACTATATTGTGAGAAACGTTACTCCAGAGCCAGGCGTGAAGGTGACATCAGTTACCTGGCCTGGGTCAGAGCCCCAGTTCATATTGCTAGCAACAACGTCGCCATTGCTCAGGATCTGCTCTACGACCGCGACATGGCCCAGACCATAGGCCCCCTGGACCCACGGCTGAAGATTGAGAATCGCGCCAACGGAGGGCTGGCTGGAAACATGCCAACCAAATGCGCGGGCGCGATCCGTCCACTGCCATGCATCCGACGATATATTGGTCCAGGGAACATAGACGCTGTGCAACTGGTGATAGCGCTCATCCGCCCACCAGGTACATTGCCCGTAAGGATAGGGGTTACTCGCCCCGCTAGCCCCAGTTTGCATGGGCGACTGTGAACTCATCGCGTTCGCAGGAATACAGATTGTCTCGTCAACAGAAATGAGATTCGCATTCGCCAGATGGTTAGACGAAGCCAGGGTTTGCCAGCTGGTGTTGTAACGCTCGGCGATGGTGGACAAATTATCTCCTGCCACGACGACATAGGTCTGCTCTCCTTTGGGACAAGCAGACTGGGCAAAGGCTTTCAGAGGCGTTCCAAAGCCGCGCCCCAGAAAGAGCGTCATCAGCGCGAGGAAGACACCTACCGCTTCCAGAATGAGGCGAACTGGACGATGCGCTTGCAAATACTGCCAGAAAGATGAGGGGGTTTGCATGATTGAGTAATCCTTTCTCTTTGCTCTTGAATGTTTCAAGTTGATCCAATGTGTGTCTTTCTGGATAAATTTATCCAGAGACATAGATTAGCTCATCATGGTGTATCTTGTCTTGTTATTGCTGAGGAAATAGGAGAAAAGGGGGATGCTCATGTTGTCTAAAGAATGGAGCCCGGTGAAGCTCTGATCTGACTTGAGGCTTTCAGTGAAGCAGAGGTTGTCCTTATGCCCTGGCTTCCTCCGCTGCCGGGTTGGGAAGAGACACATAAGCAACGCTGCGAAGAGAAAACCGCCCATGCTTTGTGAGTGCCAATGGCCTTCTTGCTCAGATAGACGCGCAGCCTGCAAAAAGGATGCACCTTCTGCTCTTCGTTCCTGCACTTATGATATGGCAGCCAGATTGTTGGTGAGCACATACTCCACAATCACCACATCGCGCCAGACGCCATCAAGTTGGCCGTGTTTTTCGTATGTTCCTACTTCGCGGAAACCAAGCGCACGCAACAATCCTCGGCTGGCGGCATTTTCGACAAACACGCGCGAGACGAGCTTTGTAAAGCCAGCTTGCTCGCATTCCTGGATAAGTCGGGTCAGGGCCACACGTCCCGCTCCTTTGCCTCGCCAGTCGCGCCGCACATAGACCGAAAATTCGACAATCCCGGCATAGCAAGCACGTGGCCGGTAGGAAGAAGAGGAGGCATAAGCTACAATCTCGTCCTCCTGTTCGACGACCACAATGGGATGGGTGCCATCAAACCAGCCTGCAACCATTGCCTCCGTGCGCAGTTCAGTTTCAAAGGTACCCACCCGATCTTCGATTCCCTGATTATAAATAGCAGCGATGGCCGCTGCATCGGCCTCGCTGGCTAGTCGCACCCGCATGTCGATTCTCCTTCATCTGATCTGGACACCCAGGCTTCCTGCGTAAGTGTGAGCAGCGCCTGTTGCAATAATTCCAGGGCCGAGCGCACAGAGGTATGTTGATCGCCGGGAATGTGCTCAAATGTCCGCTCTGCCAGGGAATTGAGCGTCTGGTTGAGGTCTGCCAGACGTGCTTCACCCGCAGGAGATAGCGAGAGACGCACGGTCCGCCGATCCTGTGCGCTGGGAACTTTTTCGACCAGCCCCTCCTGAACCAGGTTTTCAACCGCGCGACTGGTCCAACTTTTATCAAAGCCGATCCGACGACTCAGTTCCGCCAGGGTCACCGGGCCACTGCGCCCAAGTTCTGTGAGCACAGTACACTGGGTGCTCGTGGTTCCTCCACAATGCGCTACGCAACTGCGCTGTAACCGGGTATGCAAACGTGCCACCTCGCGTAATAAGGCGCCTGTCGATGCTGGCTGTTCCATGGGTTTCCTCCTTCCGTTTTCTTCGTTGCTATTCGCAACGGACCTGGCGCCAGTATACCTGATGATTTTATCGTCGTCAAGGGCAACGTTGTGGCCAGCAACAGATAGGCGCCAGGTAGCCTGGCTGGAAACAGTATCCCGTAGCGAGAATGATCGTGTCTACCTCTGGAAGCCTCGTTTTTCCGGTGAATCCCACACGAGCCAGTGTGCCGGGCATCAAAGTGTATCCTGTCGACCCGTTCGCGGCAGAGGTAGAGGCCAGGGCCGGTGCCGGTTCTGGGGCCTGGCTTAGGTAGAACTATTCAAAATAGGTTTTTCAATACCGATCCCCTTTCTCCTCTGCTTCAGGAGATCTCCACTGGCCAGAGGCAAGAAAGCCGAGAGGGCCGAGTCGTGGCGTGAGCCATTGATCGAGACTATACCGTCTGCCCGCGGAAGTAATCAGGAGCATGCCAAAGAGGAGCGCATAGGGAAGGGCTGTGCCAATGTCGGTGGTTTGTCCAGCTTGATATGGTCCACCAAAACCTTCCGGGATGCTCCAGATCCCTAAAGCCAGAAGCACGCCAATCGCATCGATCAGATTGCTGAACAGACCGAGAATCAGACATACTGCCAGTGTTGTTTCGATGGAGGCTTCCAGGCGGGCAAAGAGCAGTGGATTAAAACTGACAAGATTTGCCCACCAGGTAATCCAGGCCTGGATGAGTACGGGCTGGCCTTCTTTCGCACGAGTGAGCTGGTTGAGGAATGTGTTTTGAAATGCTGGTTGCCATTTCAACCAGGCCGCCACTACCCATATTCCTCCAAAAGCGATGCGCAAAATGGCCATTATTTGGCCTCGTTTGCGCTCAGATCCCAACAACAAGAATAGATATAGTAACCGCATCGCACCTCTCCACTTGTTTTCCTTTGACGCGAAGAAACCTTTTCTATTATGAGTATACGCTTAAGGATTTTATCAGATCTGCTTGCTTGATTGTGAGTGGGATTACGGCTTCTCGATACGCCGGCGTGGCCAGATGATGATGACCAGGGCCAGGGCGAACCCTATCCCACTGACCAGCGCCAGCCAACCCAGGTTGGCGGTTTGCCCGGAAAGCAATTCATAGAGCGCGTCGGTCACGAGCCAGAGTTGCACGATCAGAATCACGGCCAGGAGAAACACCTGGGCCTGGACAATGGCGATCCTCCCCTCTAAACCCAGAAAATGCGGACCGGGCAGAGGCCCACGCGGTCCGCGTGGAGGTCGTTGCACGGCTGGATCATCGGGATTGGCTTTGCCAGGGCTGCTTTTGATCTCACTGCTGCTCATCGTTCTATCTCCTTGACGGCGTAGATCATCCCGTTTTCCCTGGCCAATTGGATCAAGGGGAGCGGGCGAAGCGGTGGACCGGCCAGCACATTGCCAGTGGCCGCGTCAAAGAGTCCCTCATGACAGGGACAATGCAGCTTGCCATCTCCCTGATAGAGCACCGCGCACGAGAGATGCGTACAGACATCGCTGTAGGCCACTAACCCATGGCCTGGCAGGTTGATCAGAATCCCCTGTGCATACTCGTCGGGATAGTTGAAGACTTTCCATTCGTTCTCGGCCAACTCCCCTTCTTTCGCAATCGCCACAGCTTTCACGTTGGACCCTTTGGGCAAGGCACCGAGAATGGCCAGAGCGCCTGTTGCCAGGAAAAGCGCGCCCGAACCAGCCAGCAGGAAACGTAGGGTATCGCGCCGTGTGACGACTTCATCTTCATCCCAGGGATAGGGAAACTCACGTCGCCATTCCTCGTCGTGGCTCGCGCTGTGCGACGCTGCTTTGCTTCCTGGTTGCGCCGCCTCTGACGATGGCTGCAGAGGGTGTTTCATCTTTTCGCTCCTTCAACTGTCTGCGAAAGCTTTTCCAGGCCGGCGGGTGCCGGGTTTGCGGGAGAAACCGGCGTGGGCTCCAACGGCTGACGTGGGGTCCAGGGCTGTGGAGGAGCTTCTCGCTGGGGAAGACCCGCTGTTTCAGCATCGACCCACGCGTCAGCGCACTGATCCGCAGTCGCTGCCGGCAGGTTCGCGTGCCAGCCCAGATCCGCTTCTGAGACCAGTGACAGCAGATCCAGTTCGTCCTGTTGCTCGCCCACCACCACGTAGTTGCGCGTCTGCACGCGCTGGCGGCCAAAGAAGAACGTGTTCACGGGTTTTGCGCCCTGCTTCCCGCGCCCTGCCGCGATCCACTCTTCATAGGTGCCATAGAAAAGGGCCTGGGTGGGACAGACCGTCGCGCACATCGGCTCTTTGCCCTGGCTGGTGCGATCGTAGCAGAGATTGCACTTCTGCATGTAGTGGCCAGGCCGCTGAAACTTGGGCACGCCGAACGGGCAGGCATACCCGCAGTTTTCGCAGTAGATACAGCGCGTCTCATCCGCCGACTGGACGACGCCATCGGGACTGACCAGGATGGCCTGCGCCGGACAGACCTGCGCGCAGGGAGCCAGGGGATCTTCGCAGTGCATACACAACGTCGGCGAGGTTGCTACTGTGTGCTGGCGTTCGATATAGTCAATGTAGATCATGCTCTCACCCTTGTGGGTATCACACTCCCGGCAAGCTGCCACGCACGAACGGCAGCCAATGCAGCGCGAAGGATCGAGAAAGATCTTCTTTATCAATTCGGCCATACGCTCTTCCTTTCCTTAGTGAAATCCCGGCTGTGCCTGTGCCTGCGCGCTCGACAACTCGTGCCGGCGGCGGGCTGCCTCAAGGAGGTCTTTGGTTTCTTCTGCTCTGGCCCACTCCGGTGGCTGGTCCGCGCGCATGGCAACAGCTGCGCAGACTTTGTATTCCGGGATCTTGAAGCCTGGTTCCAGGACCGGGTTGGTCAACTGGTTTGCTGCCTGCGTATGACCATAGTGATAGGGAATGAACAGCGTATCCGGGCGAATCGAACGCACTACCAGAGCGGGAGCGGTCATCTCTCCGCGCCTCGTGCGCACTGTCACCCAGTCACCGTCCCGGATACCCAGGCGCGCTGCTGTTTGCTCGTGCATTTCCACCCAGGGATAGGGTGCCTGCTCGTTGAGGAAAGGGACCCGCCGCGTCTGGTTGCCCGAGAGATAGTGATAGATCACGCGCCCGGTGGTGAGGACGAGCGGATACTCCTCATCTGGCTCCTCAGCAGGCGGAATATAGGTGATGGGGTGAAAACGTGCCTTGCCGTCGGGGAAGCCGAAGCGCTGCTCATACAGGCGCGGCGTTCCAGGATGCTCCTCACTGGGACAGGGCCAGAACACGCCGTTCTGCTCCTCGATCTTCTCATAGGTGATGCCCCAGTAGTCCGATTTCGCCCCCCTGGTACACAGGCGCAACTCGTCAAAAATTTCGCGTGTCGAGTGAAAGTCGAAGTACTGACCTTTGCCCAGCCGGCGTGCTAGATCGCAGACAATTTCCCAATCGCACCGGGCTTCTCCGGGAGGTTCGACGGCCTTGTTGTATTTGATGACGCGGCCTTCCAGACTGGTCGTCGTCCCCTCCTCCTCGGCCCAGACATTGCCCGGCAGGACAATATCCGCCAGTTCCGCCGTCTCGGACAGAAAGAAATCCGTCACGACGAAGAAGTCGAGCCCACGCAACGCCCGTTCCACTGTGCGTTGGTCGGGCAAGGAGACCATGGGATTGGAGCAGATCATAAAACAGGCGCGGATCTCCTGGCGCAGCATCGCCGGGATCATCAAGGTCGCGGGATAGCCAGCGTGCGGAAGGTCCGCCTCGTTGATGCCCCACACCGAGCTGATATATGCACGATCCGCGGGGTCATCGATCTCGCGACAGCCGGGAAGCTGCGAGGCTTTCTGCCCCATCTCGCGTCCACCCTGGCCATTGCCCTGACCAGTCAGCGTACCGTAACCCGCGCCGGGGCGTCCGAAATTGCCCGTGGCCAGCGCCAGGTTTGCGGCGGCAACCCCGTTATCCACGCCCTTACTCTGATGCTCCAGCCCGCGCGCGGTATAGAGCAGCGCTGCTCCGGCCCGGCCATACAGGCGCGCGGCCTCGATAATGGCCTCGGGTTTCAACCCGCACACCTTTGCCACGCGCTCCGGGGGATACTGCTCTACAAGCGCCTTTGTCTCCTCCCATCCGACGGTGCGCTCGCGAATGAAGTCCTCATCCACCAATCCTTCTTTGAGAATCACGTGCAACATCGCGTTGAGCAGCGCGGAGTCGGTGCCAGAACGCAGGGGCAGAAAGACATCGGCGGTGCGTGCAATCGGCGTCTGGCGCGGGTCGGCGACGATCAGCTTGCATCCGCGATCACGCGCCTGCCACAGGTAACTGGTAATAATCGGGAAGCACTCGCCGACATTGGCCCCGATCACAAAAATGCAATCAGCGTGCAGCATATCGCTAACCGGGTTGGCCGCCCGATCAATGCCCAGGGAGCGCTCGTTGGCTCCGGTGGCCGAAGACATACACAGCCGCCCGTTATAATCCGTGTGGCGCGTGCCCAGGGCCACGCGGGCAAATTTGCCCATCAAATAGCATTTCTCGTTGGTCATCGAGGAGCCGCTATACATAGCGACGCTATCCTTGCCATGCTCCGCCTGGATCGAGCGAAAACGGGTGGTGATGGTGCCCAGAACCTCCTCCCAGCTTGCACGTTCCAGCGGGCTCTGCTTGCCATGGCGGCGCATCAACGGGTACGTCAGACGATCGGGATGGTTGACCGTCTGGTACGCAGTCGCCCCCTTGGGGCAGAGCATGCCGTGATTGAGAGGAAAATCCGTGCGCGGCTCGACGCCAACAACCTTCCCACGCGCAACTTTGAGATACATCCCACACTGCACACCACAGTAACAACAATGGGTCGGGACATACTGATCAATCTGCTCATTCGATTGCCAGGACCCCGGTGGTTGGACCCCTTTATGATAATCAAACGTCTCCGCCTGGCGTTGCCCTGGACGGAAGATGCTTTTATCGACACTCATGCTTCTCTTTCCTTCTCATCTATAGAAATTGGTTCCCTTCGCGCCCAAGCGCGGCCAGATTCGCCTGTGCGCGCATGATACGCTTGCACGAGGGGCAGAGATCCTGCCACCAGAGCGCCTGGATGGCCTGTTCGGTCTCTGGCGTGCTATTGACCGGCGGTTCGTGGGCGGGCACAGCGAACGGCTGAGCAGGGGCGTTGCGGATCGTATAGTTCTCCCCCACTTCGGAGAGCGTGCGTTTCAAGTCTTGAATGAAGCGCGCGGGAGCAAACTCCTCACCGCACCGGGCGCAGTGCTGCTGTGTGGTATCCTCGCCGGTGCGCCAGTACAACTCGATTCCCACGGTCGCCGGACGCTCAATCAGATGGAAGAATTTGCCAAAGGGCAGCGAGATCAACCAGAGGACCACCACCGTCTCGTGGGTCAGTGAGATATACCAGTAATAGGCGCCGCCGAGCCAGGCGCTATCCGCCGTCAGAGCCAGCCCGGTTACGACGATGGCCAGCAGCAGGGCCAGTGGCAGGATATCAAAGCGAAAGCGTTGCACCGCCACCAGCGCCAGGTCATGGAAGCGCCGGTGAAACGCCAGCACCAGGCCAACCAGGAGGATGGCCGCGGTAAAGTCCAGGGCGTGGATCACCACAAAGCCAAAGAGCGAATCCGCGGGAAACGCCAGCAGGCTGAACCCGAAAAACCAGATCTGATACCAACCGCCTGCTGTCTGGGTAAAGCGCAGCCAGCCAAAGGTCAGCGGGAACGTAATCAGGCACGAGAGCAGCACGCCCCAGAAGAGGCACTGGTGCGTGAGCCAGCGATAGAGGCCGCGCTTGCGAATAAAGGTTTGCGCAAACAAATCGCCGATAGCTGCCGGGATCAACGCCGTGTAGCGGCGGAAATTGGCCGCGGAAAAGAACAGTTGCCAGCTCCTACGCCAGTAGCGGCCTGTGGGAGGACGCGCAAGCCAGAAGGTATACTTATAGGTCACTGCTGCGGTGGCAAAAACAGTTGCCACCGCGTAGCCGATCAAAGCGGCATCAAACCAGTGAAAGCCACGCGAGCCCAGCGCGATGAGCAGGATCAGCACCAGGGCGGCTGCGATCCCTGCTCCCAGCGAACGAGGTCGCAATCGGAGCACTGGTCTGCGCGCGGGTCGCGAATGATCTGTTCCAGCTTCTGATGTCAGAGCGTTGCCGGAAGGATGTTTCATTTGTTCCCATCCTCTTCTCAAAGAAAGACGTTCATGCACATGCCTTTGTATCACGCGAAAGATGGCTGGTCGAGAGACCAGGCTTCTGCGATCCGGTACGTTATCCAGTTTCCATTATTTATAGTGTATATAATAGTCATTCTGTTCGCTGAGGGGTAGTCTTATGCTCGTGTGCCCTCTTCCCCTGGATACCTGAGCATTTCTCTCTCCACCCGCAGGAAAGGGGTCAACGTATGCTCCCTGAGGAGCTTGCCCATGATGTGAGAGACGCGCCAGCCCGCGACGGTGAGCGCATCGGCGATCAGAGAACGGTGACAACGCCAGGGCAACGCTTCGGCGCACATGATAGCAGTGCGCTGGCGACGAGCATGTGCTTCAAGCTCGGCCAGGCCTGCGCGAAAGGCTGGGGTCGCCATATAGTCGGCGTACCCACGAAAGGAGGCGTTGCGCCAACCCGTGTTCGGAGAATCTTTCGCCGGATGGCGCAGGCCACCGAGTGCTTCCAGATGCAGATAGTCAATGCCAGCGCGTTGAAGGGCATCGGGAAGCAGATCGCTGCCAAACTGGGGATGCGCGCGCGACCGGGGAATCGTGCGCACGTCCACCAGCAGTTGGATCGCGTGCATCCTCAGCAGCTCTAGAAACTCCTCAATAGGATGGGTTGAGTGGCCAATGGTGGCAATGGTATGGTGCTCCATAGAGCGAGTATAGCATCTACGGAAAACGCTCCCTCCTCTACGCTCCAGAAGCCAGCAGGCTGAGGCGCTCGCGGCTCAAGACGACGGCCCGCCCCTGGCGCATCTCAATGGCTCCCGCCATCTCCAGTTCTTTGAGAGCTCGCCCCACGACCTCGCGGGCGGTTCCGGCCAGCGCGGCCATTTCTTGCTGCGTCAGATGATATGGCGACCCGCCTTCCTGCGACGACGCCTCTTGTTCCAGGAGGATCTTGGCGACCCGCGCGCTGATATGGCGCAGGGCCAGTAGAACAGTATAGAGCGGGCCATGCAGCGATGACTGTGACAAAAATTACAGACGTTCTCCTTTTGCCTGAGTTCCCAGACCGGAGGGTTTCGCCCTGGGAATGTGGGAACCCTTGTGAAACATCATACGTGTGAGAAAGGGGATTGTCTGGCGTAAAGGTGAAGAGTTGTACAAGCTCATACAAGGCAAAGATGGGAGGCGGAAAAGATGAACGTATTTGATACGAGGAATCCGCAGCGCTTATTGAATGAACCGGATCGGGAAATGTGCAGTGTCCGCATGCGCCTTCAGCTTCTTCAGCGCGTGGGAAATCCGCCAGTAGACTGGTCTGGGTGGATCTTTCGCCAATTGAAAAAGAAACCTCGGAGCCGGGTGCTTGAGCTTGGGTGCGGTTCTGGTTTGCTCTGGCAAGACAACCGGGAAAAGCTTCCGCTGGATTGGGCAATGACGCTTGCTGATTGCTCCTTCGAGCAGCTCCAAGAAGCACAAAGGTATCTGGGCCACTGCAATCGGCAATTTGCTTTTCAATTGCTCAATGCACCGGTCCTCCCCTTTGAGGATGCCTGCTTCGATCTGCTGCTTGCTCATTTTCATCTTCCCCAGGTTCCGAACCTTTTTCGCGCCTTCTCAGAGATTCAACGCGTTTTGCGGACAGATGGCCTTTTTTATGCGACCACCATCTCCCAGAACGCCTTTGCTCCACTGAATGCGCTCCTGGAGGCAGTGGGTTTGCCTTCCTGGGAAAATACAGCAGTGTTTAGTATGGAAAATGGCGCTGACCAACTCTCCAGGTGGTTCACAGAGGTCGCGCTTCATCGACTGACACAGATTCTGGTGATGAGGGAAGGAGAGCCGCTGCTCAGATGTCTTCGTGCTGGTATTTCGCCTGGCCAGTACCACGAAGCTTTGTTTCAGCGTTTGGGCGAACACATTGAGCAAGAACTCTCCAGGCACGGTGAGATTGTTCTTCCGTTGGATATTGGGCTGTTTGAGGCAACGAAGCGCACCGCATAACGTTTTTCGTATGGAAAAATACTGCTTCCAGCTTAAACTCCTTCGCGTAGGTTTGTGTCTTCTTTTGCATGGTATTTTCCCTCGTTGGAGGACTGCTCTCCTCCAATGTTACTCCCTCCATTTCTCAGGGTCAAGACCACAACTCTCCGCAGAAAATTGACGACCACGCTTCTCCAACATCCGAATGTGCGCATGAACATATTATGTATGTTTATTATACTAATTATATACTACTGGCGCGAATATGAAATATGGAGGAATGCTCTTTCAAAAAGTGATTTCATCTTCACCTGGAGCCATTGAGCCTGGTGAGTGAAAGCGCTTGAGAGCAGAATTGGAGAGCCAGGAAAGATCTTTTCTGGAAGAAGAAATTGAGTATGTAAGGAGGTCTGGCTGTGGGTGACCGACTGAGTTCCCCGGGTCAAATCATATCGCTCCCGCAGGGTGGCGGTTCATTGCAGGGACTGGGTGAAACGTTTTCACCGGACCTTTTTACTGGTACTGGCAATGTGACGATTCCTCTGACCACTCCTGCGGGACGCAACAATGTGCAACCAACCTTAAGCCTGCTCTACAGCACAGGAGCCGGGAATGGACCCTTTGGACTGGGCTGGAGACTTGGCGTACCTGAGGTAAGCCGCAAAACAGCGAAGGGCGTTCCGATTTATGATGATAGTCAGGACGTTTTTCTCATGTCAAATAGCGAAGACCTGGTCCCTGTTTTTGCTGACAAAGAAAGCACGACTTTCCGTCCACGCACGGACAGTGCCTTTGCTCAGATTGCTCATTATACATCTCAGTCTGATAATTACTGGGAAGCGCGTCTGAAGGATGGCACGACTCAGGTATATGGCACTCCCGGCCAGGCTGGCAGCGACCCTGCTGTTCTGGCCAATCCGACCAATAGCCACCGTGTTTTTAGCTGGCACCTTGCTGCATCATACGATCCATTCGGCAATCGCATAGCCTACGAATATGAGATTGACAAGAGTCAGGATGAGAGATGCCCATGGCAGCAGATCTACCTGTCCGCTATTCGCTATATCGATTATGGCGATCAGCCTGATTTCCAGTACCTGGTCAGCGTTCGCTTTCACTATGAGACGCGGCAGGACGCGTTCTCTAGTCGGCGGGCTGGTTTTGAGATACGCACGACGCGCCTCTGTAAAGAGATTGAGGTATTTATTGGGACCGGCGAGAAAGAATTGATCCGGCGCTACACACTGCATCATGAGCAGGCACCTTTCAATGGAAACGCCCTCCTTACCAGGGTCAGTACAACAGGCTATGCTGGCGAGCAATCCGAGCAATTGCCCCCGGTCCAATTTCGGTATACGGATTTTGTGCCTGAAAAGCAACGATTTATCCCTCTGACAGGGAAGGATAGCCCTTCTGGTTCGCTGGCACATCCTGACTACGAACTGGTAGATATTGATGGAAACGGGCTGCCGGGCTTTCTCTCTATGGACGGGAATGCGCAGTACTGGCGCAATCTAGGCGCGGGTAAGTTGGATGCGCGTCGTTCGTTGCCTGTGATACCTGCTGGCGTTCGCCTGCAAGACCCCGGCGCGCAATTGATCGATGCTAATGGTGACGGACACATCGACCTGATGGTCTGCAACGAACGCTTTGGCGGCTACTACCCTCTGACCGCTCAGGAGTTGGAGGGGCAGCGTTTCTACCAGCCCTATCGCGTCACTCCCAGCATCGACTTGAAAGATCCAGAGGTGCGCCTCGTGGATTTGACTGGCAATGGAATCACCGATGCAATCCGCTCTGGCACAAGAATGGAATGTTTCTTCAATGATCCTATCCAGGGCTGGAACAGTGTGCGCGAGGTAGCTCGTCGCGCGCTGGACGAGTTCCCCAACGTCAATTTTTCTGACTCCCGCGTGCAACTGGGCTGTATGACCGGCGACAATTTACAGGATATCGTCTTGATCGCGAATGGCCACGTAGAATACTGGCCCTCCCTCGGTCATGGCAATTGGGGAGCGCGCATTATTATGAAAAATAGCCCTCGCTTCCCTTATGGTTATAATCCACACTATGTCTTGCTGGGCGATGTCGATGGCGATGGCGTGGCCGATCTGGTCTATGTAGACGATCATAAAGTCTCACTCTGGATTAATCAGAATGGCAATTCCTGGAGCGAAGAAGTCTCGATTAGCGGGACGCCATCCGTCGCGGATGCCAACGCGCTCCGCCTGACCGATATACTGGGCAACGGCGTTTCTGGAGTGCTCTGGAGTTCTCCCGCGAACGGAACGCAGCCCTCCATGCACTTCCTGGATTTTACTGGTGGAGTAAAACCTTATCTGCTTTCCGGCATTGTGAACAACAGCGGGGCAGAGACTCACATAGAGTATGCCTCCTCCATCAAGTATTATCTGGAAGACGAGCAAAACCGCGCTACGCGCTGGAAAACCTCTTTGCCTTTCCCGGTTCAGGTTATCTCTCGCGTGGTGTCTTTTGACCGATTCTCGGGAAGTTCGCTGACAACCGAATACTTCTACCACCATGGCTACTGGGATGGGGTCGAACGCGAGTTTCGCGGTTTTGGTCGCGTGGATCAGCTCGATACACTGCACTATAAGGACCTGGGTCCGTCTCCACACTACTCGCCTCCGACCGAAACGCGTACCTGGTTTCACCTTGGCCCGATTAGCACGCAGTTTGCCGGGCGCCCTTATACAGCAGATTTTACCAATGAGTATTGGAGCGAAGACCCTGATGTTCTGCCCGTCCCTCCTCTACCGGCAGGATTGAAGAGTCGAGGAGAACGTGACGCACTGCGCGCACTGCGCGGTCGTATCCTGCGTACAGAGCTGTACGCGCTGGATGAGAGCAATTTTGCGACCCGTCCCTACCAGGTCAGTGAGCATAGCCACGGCGTTCGCCTTGAGGTCAAGCCTGGACCGGGCACCCCCCGGATTCCCGGCGTCTATTTCCCTTATACTTGCGCTCAACGTACAACGGCATGGGAACGGGGTACCGATCCATATACCATTGTTACGTTCCTGGACGATTACGATGCTTATGGACAGGAGCAAAAGACAACCACGATTGCTGTACCGCGTGGCCGAGATTATCGCCATAAAAGCCCCATCAGTGAACCTTACCTGGCAACTCTCTCTACAGTACACTATGCTCCAGCACCCGATCCAGAGCATTTCATGGTCAATCGTATCACCAGTCAGACTCAATACGAAATTCAGAACAATGGTACGATGACCCTGCTGGAACTGCACACAGAGATTATTACCAACCCGGCCAGGCAGAGTCTCTTCAGTCACTCCCTTCATTTCTACGACGGTGAGGCTTTCGTTGGTCTGCCCCTGGGGAAACTTGGAAACTACGGAGCGCCTGTACGTATTGAGGAACTGGTACTGACTGCTGAGTTGTTGCGCGAGGCATATCAGAGCGAGCATGGCCCGGCAATTCCGCCCTACCTGGTACCCGACGTGCCACCACCCTGGACCCCTGAGTATCCCGCAGAGTTCCGGGAGGAGGTATCCCCTCTGGCCGGGTATCACTATCAGATTGGCGCGGCAAATGGGATCGCCGCCTCCGGCTACTATACAGCCACCCGGCGTTATTGCTACGACTTCCAGACCGAAGGCGCGGGACATCGCGGGATGCAAGTAGCCCAGCTGGACCCCATGGGAAATCGGACCACGATTGACTATGATGCTTTTGATCTCTTGCCGTGTGTGGTCACAGACGCGAATGGACTTGTGCTTACTACCAACTATAACTATCGAACCATGCTGCCACACGAGTACACCGATTTCAACGGCAATCGCACTCTTTATACATATACACCACTCGGACACGTGGCCAGCGAGGCAGTCATGGGCAAAGAAGGTCAGAACGTCGGCGATACTCCGCAAACCCCCAGCACACGCTGGATCTACGATTTTATGGCTTTTATTGAGCGGGGGCAGCCGATTTCTGTGCGCACGATCCACCGGGAATATTATAGCACTGACGCCAGCGTTCCTCCTCCCCTGCGCGATCAGACCATCAGTAAAATAGAATACTCAGACAGTTTTGGCAGGTTGCTCCAGACCCGCATGCAAGGAGAAGAAATCCGCTTTGGTGACCCTATCTCCGGCGACAATGTGCTGCCTGCCGATCAGTCACAGCCCGGCGGCACAACCATCGGGAACGCTCCTGAGCCTGGTTCGCCTCCTCGTACGGTCATCAGCGGCTGGCAGATCTATGACAATAAAGGGCGAATCGCGGAAAAGTTTGAACCCTTCTTTGCCCAGGGCTGGGATTATGCTCAGCCTACAGAGCAAGAGCGGGGACAGCGCACGTTGCTAGCCTATGATCCTCCAGGGCGGCTCATTCTGACCGTTCATCCTGATGGCTCAGAAGAACAAACTATCTACGGAGTTCCTGTCGATATAACCAGGCCTGGCATCTATATCCCGACTCCATGGGAGACATATGTTTACGATGCCAATGACAACGCGGGACGCACAGACCCACTGGGATCGCACAGCTATGAAGATCACTGGAATACGCCTACTAGCACGACTAGAGACGCTCTGGGGCGGGAGGTCAAAACGGTCACCCGCAATGGCCGCCAGCCAGAGAACTGGTATAGCACGCTTTCAACCTACGATATTCGCGGTAATCTGCTCACTCTCGTAGATCAACTGGGCCGGACCGCCTTCCGCTATATATACGACCTGGCGAATCGGCAATGGCGCGTTGAGCAACTGGACAGTGGCATAAAGCGCCAGGTGTTGAACGCTGATGGCCAGGTAGTCGAGCTGCGCGATAGCCGCGGCGCGCTGAAATTATATACGTACGACCAGCTTGTGCGCTCGCGCCAGATCTGGGCGCGTGACCAGGAAAACTTGCCGGTGACCTCTCGCGAGTACCTGATTTATGGTGATAGTCCCGACTCAGGGCTTACCCGGCAAGAAGCGGCTGAGCGCAATCTACTGAGTACTCTGTACAAACATTTTGACGAAGCCGGGTTGCTGACCTTCAGCCTCTATGATTTTAAAATGAATGTCACGGAGAAAGAGCGTCAGGTGATCAACGATAACGCAATGCTGGCAAACCAGTTCCCCGCTGAGGTTTCAGGGCCGGCAAGAGCTGCGTTGCTTGACCCCGAAAGTTACCAGTGTTCCTATACCTATGACGCTCTGAACCGCATCAAGACCATGCTCTATCCACGGGATGTGCTGGATCAGCGCAAGGAATTTCGCCCGCTTTATAACCGGGCTGCAGCGTTGAAAAGCGTGAAATTCGGTGGTGAACTGTATATTGAGCATATCGCTTACGATGCCAGAGGACAGCGCACATTGATAGCATATGGCAACGGGATTATGACCCGCTACGCCTATGACGAGCAAACGTTTCGCCTGGTACGTATGCGTAGCGAAGAGTATACGCTGCCCGCGCCCTTTACCTATCAGCCTACCGGTGCGGCTCCGCTGCAAGATTATGGCTACGACTATGATCTGATAGGCAATCCCCTGGTTCTGCACGACCGCACTCCAGGTGATGGCGTGCCCCCGCAGTCAGACCAGCTTGATCGCGCTTTTCGTTATGATCCCCTCTACCGCCTGTTAACCGCCACTGGACGCGAGTGCAATTTCACCCTGACCGACCCCTGGAACGACGCTCCACGCTGCCAGAATCCAGCCGGGACACGTCTCTACAGCGAAACGTATACCTACGACCCGGCTTATAATCTGATCCGCCTGGACCACCAGGCCGATGGCAACAGCTTTACACGGAATTTGGATCTGTTTCCAGATACGAACAGGCTGGCAACTTTGCGGGTGGGGGAGAACACCTTCGCCTATCACTACGATGAGAATGGCAATCTCGACAGTGAAGCCACATCCCGACGCTTCGTCTGGGATCACCGCAACTGCATGATACACTTTACGACCCAGGCCGAAGGCAGCCAGCAGCCCTTGCTCGCGAATACTTATAGCTATGATAGCGCTGGCCTGCGCGTCAAGAAATTGACGCGCAACCAGGCGGGGCAGAACGAATTTACGATCACGATTGATGGGATATTCGAAGTACAACGCCTGGGAAGCGGTCCTGAGATGAGAGAGAATAATCTGCTCCATATTCTGGACACCACACAGCGTATCGCCCTGATCCGCGTTGGCCCTCCCCTGCCAGACGACCCCGCTCCTCCTGTGCAATACCTGTTGGCCGATCAACTCGACAGCAGCAACGTGGTCGTTAGCCTGGATGGCGCGTGGATCAACCGCGAGGAGTACACGCCGTTCGGCGAGACGAGCTTTGGGAGTTTCTCCCACAAGCGCTTCCGTTTTACTGGCAAGGAGCGCGATGAGGAGAGCGGCCTCTACTACTTCGGAGCGCGCTATATGCCTCCATGGCTGGCTCGTTGGATGAGTCCTGATCCTGGCGGCACAGTCGATGGTCTCGATTTGTATACTTTCGTCAAAAATAATCCTATGAAATTTGTCGATCACGACGGACAGGGAGCGCACGTCAGAGTACTCCCGGCTCGTGGAAGCAGGGTAAGACCAGTCATTACTATCCGCCTGGAAGGGATTCTCGTCGATCAGACCGGCACCCTCGTCACACAGATGCAGCGAAGAAATATCGTCCGAAGAATGGCCAGGCAGTTCGCGAGATCTTATGCTGGCGCAAACCCGGCTGGCACTGTAGATTATCGCGGCACGCTGAGAATAAGGACGACCGGCGCGGCAGTGCCCCGCATCCGCAGATCGGAGCATGTTATCAGAATTGTCGCCCCTGGAACGATACCGGGCACCGGGGGGGCACTGGGTGTTCTCGGCAGGGCACCTTTCGGCCAGAATGTCGCTTACATTTCAAGCGCAACCATACCCCACGTGCCCGCGGTGGTAGGTCCGCACGCGGGAACAGGCAGATCAGTTACCGGGAATGGCACGCTAGAAAGAACCGGAACGCACGAATTGGGACATTCCATGAGCTTAGTCCACCCCGTACCAGGGACGCTACCAGGGAACTTGATGCATCAAACCGCGCAACCAAATGCGGGTCTCAACGTCAACTTTGCCCAGATTACACATATCCAGACACAGCACAATCTGGGTAATCTCAATCAGGGTGCCCAGGTATGATGAAACTGACATATCACTATTGTTGTAGTGCAGATCAAATACAAGGAGATTTCAAACATGGGAGTGAGAGAAAACGAATCATTGCAGGCCAAAAAGGATCGTCTACTGGTCAACAAAACCCTGCACGAGCAGAAGGTCGCGAGCAACCTGCACCTGCTCTCAACTAAAGACTCGTTTATCAATGCGCTGGTCAGAAAAGGATATCCGAGTGTCACCGCGATAGCCACTGCCGCGCCCGATACCTTCGCGCAGTCAGTCAGCGAAGTGGCGGGTCTACCGGAAATAGAGCGCGTGTACGCCAGCGCCCAGGCTCAGCATGGAGTGATGAATACCCTTGTAACTGGCCTGTTAGCAGACCTGGCTTTGAGCAAAGATCAGGGTGAACTCACTGACACACGTGGCTTCCCCATGAACCAGGTCGAACCATGCGATACAATCGCCGGGCCCAATGCCTACCTGGATGCACTGCTCACATTCGCCACGCGGAACCTGCTTAATCAGGGAAAACCCATCGATAGGGCGTGGCTGGACGCAGCCTTCTGCCAACCCTTTGCTCAACTCGTGACAGATTGCTCGGCAAGTGAAGTGCAGGTACAGCAAGTGCGCATCTGCATTGAAGTCCTGCGCACCTTTCTGTCAAGCACATTGATCACACCATCATACCTGGAGCATAGCTATCGAGATCTTCTGGCGAGCAATGGCACTTCTTATAATGAGCTTCAGCAGTCCCTGCACGCTGACGCGAAGACACGCCAGGAACTGGCCAATCGCCTGGGCATCTCACTCGACCATCTGAACGAACTCTTCGTACCAGCCGCGAAAATTACCGAGGCGGAATTGTCTGTACTATTTGGACTGGCATCTACCCAGGTGAAGCCAATCCCTCTCCCTCCGATCGAGGCAAAACTGCTGGCCTGGCGCAAGCAATACCTGTACTCACTCTGGTTCCAGGCCGACTACCCCGAGAAGCCTGCGCGCTATCGTGCGCCACTGGTTGATCCAGACTTGATTGAAGAAACCAACTTGCAAGGCCCACCAGACGACAATCCTGCCTATACCCTGTGGAAGACTCGTAAGCAGCGGATAGTCGAACTGAAGGCATATCTGAGAACGCTGCGCGAACAGCAGCCTACTGAACAGGCAGGCTTTAACAAGATCGTCGAGTATATTCTGGGAATACCCGCGAGCGAGTTGCTCGCTCTGGCTGATCAACGCAGCCAGGGAGAGAATATCGCTCCACGCCTGGAGGAACTGGCTCTGATTGACAGCGAATTTAACTATCTTGCCCTGATTGCTCGGACACTCAGCGACTCCAGCGGTACGCTCCTCGCCGATGAGTGGGAAGTTGTGTACGCGATTCTGACGCAGGTCTGGAAACGACGCCAGTTTGCCGCCTGGCGCAAAGATGAGGAGGAGAGAGCAATCTCTCTCTCTCCCGTTTTCTTTAAAATCACAGAACCTGATCCACTGAAATTTCCGCCTCCCCCTCCCTATCAGCCACCACAGTGGCAAGGCACGTTTGAGGCGCGCCAGGACTGGCTGACCACGCTGCGCTCTCGCATCGACCAGCAGGCGCAGGTGGCCCGCACACTGGTAGCATCCGTCACGTACTGCGAAGACACGAACCTGCCAGATCTGCGGAATACGCTGATTCTCGCACTTCCCGACGGCGGCAATAGTCTCGACTCGAAAAGTTCCTGGTTCACCAGCAATTTTCAGATCGATGCCTCGCTTGCTGGTGGGCAATTGACAACGCGCATTGGCCAGGCTATCGAAACACTCCAGGGGGTGCTCTGGGCTGTCCGCATCAGCGATTTGGCCACTCATCCCGATCTGACCCTGGTGTCTCAGGGCGACTTTGACGATGCCTGGCCCTGGATTGGCTCGTTCGCTGCCTGGCGGGCCAGCCAGATGGTTCTGTACTATCCAGAAAACTTTATGCAGCCGGGCCTGCGAGCACATCAGACCCCCATGTTCCAGGATCTGGTGACTGCAACTCGCTCTTACCCGAGTCTCACGCCTCAGCAAGCTCGTGGGATCGCCGCTAACTACGCGACCTACTTGCAGGATGTCTGCACACTCATGCTCAACGCAGCCTGCCTGGCCAGAACGCGCGTGGCTCCCGATGGTGATCCCCATGGTTCTTTTCGCGATCTCTACTACCTGTTTGGCATTGGCGAAGCAAATCGCGCGCTCTACTGGTCGGCCTTCGACCCTGAAGTTCCTCAGCCAGCCGATTACGCGCAGAGTTTCTGGACCCAGGTGCCAGGCATAACCAACGTTGTCGATATTATCGGTGCTCTGCCTTATCACATTGATTCATCACTGCGTTCTATTCTCCTGTTTGCAATCGTCTCTCAGAACGGAGCACGCAAACTGGTTGTGACCAGATATAATCTGGAGAAGCGAGTCTGGGACACCGGCTCGACTGTTATTGAGCCACCAAAACAAACAAGCGACTTCTCTGCAGTCATCGAACAGCGCTTCTCGGTAGGCGAGGTTCCTCCAACCCTGGTGGCGCGACTCAGCGATGGCACTCTCTACCAGGGAGCATTGATTGGAGATGGCCTGACGCTTGGTCAACAGGGCTGGATGCCCTGGAAACCCGATTCTGTGGATGGAAACCTTGCTCTCCATGCCGTGGTGCGTCTCTCAGACACGGATTGGCGGCTGGTCATTCGCATGCCCAATGGCAAAATTCGCGTCATCGGCCCGCAAGGTCTGATTGGCGAGGTTGCTGGCCGCTATCTCGGAGGACTGAACTTCACGCAGACAGATTCCTTCTTCATCTATAGAGATAACTCCCGTACGTCCAAAACAGCCAGGTACGCGAGTTTAAACCATCCAGAGCAATCTGCCACGTTTAACGCTCCTGCCATGCCAGAGCGTATTGCAATCAACTGCGGCTATGGCATCACCGATTCTCTGCGTGCAGCCTGGTACTCGATTGAAAGCGCACTGGATGGGACAGTCTATAAAGCTACCCACTGCGAGGTCAAAGTAGCGAGCGGCTTGCTCCAGATAGACCCTCTTGTCCCGGCCGCGCCAGCTCTGAAAGGCCCATTCCAGATTACTGATGCTCTGAGCGAGGAGGAATTGCAGCGCCGCGCCCGGGAAATTGACCAGGCGTTTGCGGAGAATAAGAATGCTCCTCTCAGCGTTCTGGATTACCTGGAAGAAGCCTACTACTTCGTCCCGCTTCAGCTCATGACCCAGTTACAAGCCAGTGGCCAGTATATCACCTGCCTGGACTGGCTGCGCACGGTCTATGATTATACACAACCCGCGTCCAGTGCAATCGTTTACACTGGTCTGCGCCCGGAAGTGCAGATCAGCGTGCGCTCTCAGCGCTTTATCGACCTGCTGCAAGATCCTCTGGACGCGCATCGGATCGCCTTAACTCGTCCCACCGCCCTTCTCCGCTTCGCGTTACAAAACGGAATAAGCTGCTTTCTGGCTTATGCGGATTCTGAGTTCAGCCGCGATACAGCCGAGTCGGTGCCTCGCGCGCGCACGTTATATATCAATGCCAGCAGGCTGCTCGACATATTAAAGCAAATGCAGGTCCAATCAGACCTGGCCCGGCATTTGAGCGAGAAGAGACAGGAACTCCGGCGCGCCAGGACCGACACGCTTCACCCGGCAGACCAGCAACCGACTGAACTTCAGCACGCGCTCCTGCTGGCTCAGCCAGATCTCGCCGACCTGGTGCAGAAAGTTGGCAAGACGGAACTCTCAAATGGTAAGCGACGGCTGGTTCTGACCAATCTGTTGAATATCACTCGCCTCTCTGAGGTTCCACCAAATCCAGTGATTCAATCGCTCTACCTGCACATGGCTGTCAATCTGTACAAGATTCGCAGCGGTTGCAATATCGCGGGCATGATACGGCAACTCGATCCCTATGCGGTGGATAGAGAAGTGGGAAGTGGCTACCCTGTCATTGGCCTGCCAGGAGAACTGCCCGTACCAGGAGCCAGGCCGCCCGCCCCAACGCTCTATCGTTATGCTGTCTTGATCGAACGAGCCAGGCAGGAGGTCGCGCTTGCCACCCAGGTTGAGAATGCGATGCTGGCCGCCCTGGAGAAGCGAGACGCGGAATACTATACGCTGATGCGTGCCCGCCAGGATCTGGGCCTGGCGCAAGCCAATGTCCAGTTGCGGGACTTGTACGTTCGCGAGGCGGAAGGGAGCGTTATCCTGGCTCAACTCGGTCAACAACGTGCTCAGACGCAGGCCGACTATTATCAGGCACGTCTGAATGAAGGCGTCAGCGCTCTGGAAAAGGACAGCCTGATCCTCATGGGCACTTCTGCGGCTCTTCAGCTAGCCTCCGCTGGCATGAACTTCCTGGCCGCAGCGCTTCCGGCCTCGATCTCCGCCGGTTTTCCCTCTGGCGTCTCTATCAGCACCAGCCCGCAGGGGGCGGCTATGTCCGTCGCCGCTGGCCTCGGGTCGCTCGCCGGCGCTGCCGGCACCGCTGGCTCCATTCTCTCCACGCTGGCCAGCTACGAACGGCGTCAACAGGAATGGGAGTTTCAGAAGAATGTAGCAGGGCAGGACGTTTTGATCGGGGCGCAGCAGGTCACAACCGCGCAGGATCGTTTGCGCGTCGTTGGCCAGGATCGCAATATTGCGGCGCTCCAATCGAGCAATGCCAGCACCAATGTCGAATACCTGGCAAACAAATTTACCAATGCGACTCTCTATGACTGGATGAGCCAGGTACTCGAAGGCGTCTATCGCTCTATCCTGCAACAGGCGACTGCCGTTGCACAGATCGCCGCGGCTCAACTCGCTTTTGAACGCCAGGAGACACCGCCAGGCATTATTAAAACGGACTACTGGGAAATGTCCTCTGGCGGCGGCACAGAACAGAACCGCAAGGGTCTCACCGGCTCGTACCGCCTGCTGGAAGATATCAATAGCCTGGATGAATATGCGTTCTCCTCGGCCAAACGCAAGCTCCAGTTAACAAAGACCATCTCACTGGCTCGCCTGGCTCCCGCCGAGTTCCAGAATTTGAAAAGCTCCGGCGTTATGCAGTTCGCCACTCCTATGGAGTTGTTTGATCACGATTTTCCTGGCCACTACCTGCGCTTGGTCAATCGCATACGCGTGTCAGTTGTCGCGTTGATCCCGGCAACTGAGAGCATCAAAGCGACTCTGGCAACCTCGGGTGTATCGCGCGTCGTGGTTGGCTCCAACAATCTGTTCCATTCGCTGGTCGTCAACCGCCTGCCCGAACAGGCCGCGCTCACATCGCCCCGCGATGCATCTGGAGTTTTTGAACTGCACGCGATCCAACCTGAGATGTTCCTGCCCTTTGAGAATACCGGGGTAGATACTTCCTGGCTCTTTAGCATTCCCAGAGCAGCGAATCTGTTTGACTACGATACCATTGCGGATGTGCTGCTCACCATGGAATACACTGCCCTATATAACGACACCTATCGAACTCAGGTTTGTCGCGGTCTGGAGACGACCTCCAGCGCGGAACGACCTTTCAGTTTCCGCCAGGAATTGCCGGATCAATGGTACGATCTGCACAACCCTGATCAGACAGAAACCCCAATGACTGTACGCTTCAGTACCAGGCCCGCAGACTTCCCGCCAAACGTGAGGGATTTACGCATTAGCCAGGTGGCGCTGTACTTCAAGCGGGCTTCCGGTCACCTCTTTGAGGTTCAGGTAGAGAACCTGCTCTTCGCTGTGGGCTCAGATGCGCCAATAGGTGGTCCCGCAACCTCGATCGATGGAGTCATCAGCACACGCCGAGGGAATGCCAGTAGTTGGATACCGTTAATCGGCCTGGCCCCCAATGGCGAATGGGAATTAGCATTCCCGAATACGCCGGAGATAAGACAACTGTTCAGCGAGGGATTGATCGAAGATATCCTTTTTGACATTTCCTACACTTATCGTACACCGGATTGGACCTTTTAGAAACGTGCGAGAAAGCACATGTACATCATGAAAAGGAGATGATCTTATGACAGATCAAAGCAAATCATCGGAGCTGGCTCTGGAAGCGCCCGTTGGCTCAATTATGCTCTATGGCGGCGATTGTTCTAACTCGGCTGTCATTGGGAAACTGGCGCGCAGTGGCTGGATGCCCTGCGATGGAAGTTTATTGCTGGTCGATGAATATGTCGATCTCTACAATGCTATCGGGATCGCTCACGGCGGCGTGGTTGAAGATGGGGTCAGCACACGCTTCAATCTGCCAAATCTTACTGCTCGCTTTGTACGCGGAGTCAACGAGGGTGCTCTTGATCCCAAGACAGATAAGACCGTAGACCCTGATGTCAATACACGTGTGGCCCCTAATAAACATGGGAATACCGCTGATGCTGTCGGCTCTCTGCAATATCACGCGACCGGCAAACCGGCAACGGCACCTTTCGCGACAGATATACAGGGAGCGCACACCCATACGGCTCCCCACCTGACGGGAGATAACCATAGAGCACTGGATGGCATCAGTTTTTACCAGGCTAGAAATACAGACAGCTCCCCAGAAATCCAGAAATCTGGTCTGCATCGACACAACATTACCCAGGGCGGCGATCTGGAGACTCGCCCGGCAAACCTGTCTCTCTATTACATTATCCGCTTCATCTAAATCCGGCGAACACGCAGGCAGCGCGGGCTTCCGCCCCGCTGCTTGCTGAAATCAACGTTTGTTGGTGAGGCAAAAAGAAAGGAAACTCATTATGGCAAATCCTCCTGTTGGCACAATGATGATGTATGGCGGTACCGCCAAAGGATTGCGTTTAAATGAGCTGCTCCACCTTGGATGGCTGCTCTGCGACGGGCAAAGTTATACGGTGAGCGAATATCCCGATCTCTATAAACGCATCAAGAACAACTACGGCGGCGACGCGAAAAATTTTAATGTCCCGGACCTGCGCGGTCGTTTCGTTCGAGGCACAGATCATGGTCGCAGCAAAGACCCAGACACTGCGCTTCGCACTGCCCTTTCCCCTGGTGGCAATACTGGCGATGCTGTCGGCTCTGGGCAACCTTACGCTACTAAGCGACCTGTGACGGATATGGTTACCGATACCACTTCCGCTCACACTCACGCGGCTCCGCATCTGCCCGGTTCCCACCGTGAAACGCCTCTCTCGGCCTGGGGTGGTACGGTGATGTCCTGGACAGACGATAGCAAAACCACCAGCACCAATGGCGGTCATAAACATACCGTAACCGATGGGGGCGACGCGGAGTCTCGTCCAACCAACGTCTACCTCTACTGGCTGATCAAATACAAATAAGATGGTAACTGTACAGTACAGTACATTTTGCAAGGAGTAACAATCATGGCAAACAATGCAGAGCTCATGAGCTTTCTAGAGAACGTTCCGATAGGGACGATTATGCCGCTCGGGGCTGATATCACAGACTCGGCAATTTCCACGATGCTCAATGAAGAAGGCTGGCTCCCCTGTATCGGTCTGAGCCTGAAGAAAAGCGAATACCGCAGTCTTTTTGATGTTATTCTGTATCAGTTTGGCGGAGCAGGCGATTTCTTCAATCTCCCGGACCTGCGCGGCCTCTTTGCGCGCGGAGCGCAAGCGCCAAACTCTGCTGGGCCTGGAGGCGTGGTTGGAGCGGTACAGGAAAGCTCCACTTATCTTCCTACAAATCCGTTTTCTCTAGAACAGGCCGGTGAGCATCAGCATACCCTGGTGAACCTGCCAACAGACAGCCGTTGGACCTACTACACCGCCGGGCATACGACCGCAGCCTGGGAGGACGGTTCACCCACGACCAACGCCGCTGGCGCTCATTCCCATGTGGTCAATGTCGGCGGCGATAAAGAGACACGGGCATTGAACGTCTATGTGGATTTCGTCATCAAATATAAAGATGTAGCCTGATACATGAACGGCTCGGTCTGATCGTTATCAAAGGGCACAGCAAAATCGAAGAGGAAGCGCCGCCTGCTTTCGCTGACAGAACCTGACAATGCAGAAGCCTATCAGGAGACTCTTCTTTCAGTTGTGATCCTCTCTCCTCTTTGGGTGCGACTCACTTATTTGCCATCTGGTCCACCCCAAAGGCTCCGGAGCCTGTGGGGTGGACCAGATGTCAAATAAGTGAGTCGC
>DASVMX010000244.1:0-2575 GCA_036384215.1 Ktedonobacteraceae bacterium
CGACGAACCAGACGCCGCCTTTGCCCTGACCGGTGACCTGGCCGGCGGCGGTGTCGTTGACAAAGGTGTAGAGCAAATGCCCTTGATAAGCCACCTGCGCGCCGTTTGTATCGTTGACCACGCTCAAGGTACCGGGCAAAGTAGTAGCGCTGGTAGGCGTCCCTGAACCACTAGAAAGCAGAGGCGGCCAGTTCTGGGCGCACGAGCCACTACAAACCGATGTCGCGGTGTCGCTGGTACGATAATACAGCGTCAAACCTTTCATATCAGTAAGAATAGTGGCTGTCTTCCCATCAACCGTTGCACTTGCCGTCTGGACAACAGCCCCTGAGCTGGCGGATGTCGGCGTCGCCGTAGGCGCGCTCGCCGTTGTGGGAGTTGGCGTAGGTGCTGACGAACTGCCAGTAG
Source organism: Ktedonobacteraceae bacterium (assembly GCA_036384215.1). Classification (GTDB taxonomy): domain Bacteria; phylum Chloroflexota; class Ktedonobacteria; order Ktedonobacterales; family Ktedonobacteraceae; genus Paraktedonobacter. The sequence goes on from DASVMX010000244.1 coordinate 409, forward strand.
CCGAGTTGCCGCAAGCCACCGCCAGCAAAGAAACCAGAAGCAGCAGAACAAAAGATAGCGAATGTCTCTGTCTCGCAAACATAGAATGACCTCCTTAAGTAAGTGCAAAATTACTTGACCTTTTCCATGTATCCTCTTTTTTAAGACGCGGGCTGTCAGGTTAAGATTGAATGTCGATCCGCTTGAGGATACTGAAACAGGTATCAGCCCCGAAACCGGGATTGTTTTCTATAAGAAAATACGCTAGCAAGTAACACATTCTTGAGTTACTCACAGAATAAAGAAGAGTCATCCCTGATTTGAATGTCATACACCGATGGTGCATGACATTCAAATCAGGGATGACTCTTCTTTATTCTTCGCCAGTGGCAGTAGTTTCCTCGTTGACATCCGGCAGGGGCGCGGCGCAGTTGCCGCAGAAATGGGCCGGAACCACGGTAGCCTTGCAGTTCGGGCAGATCACCAACGCGAACATAGGTCGCGTCTCGCGGCTCGCGCGCGGCGCGCTGGTCTTAGGCGCTGCCTGATCCGCGGCTGGAGGCGGAGTGGGCGAGCTGGCCTGCGGCGCGGGCTGCGGCGCGGGCGCGACATGAAAAGGCGCGTGGCACGCGTGGCAATGGGGTGAGCCGGGATGATTGAACGCGCCACAGTATGTACAATAGAAGCCCTGCGGCGGGCGCGGCCTGTAGCCCTGTCCCGGGTTGACCTGGACGCAATAGGTATCGACGGCGTTCCAGACATCTTGAGAAAAGCCAGAGCCTGCCAACCCTTGAAACAGCGGGAAAAGCAGCAGCGGCGGGAAAAAAAGCGCGCCAAGCAGACCAATGGCCAGCCCGGTTTCGTCCACATTCAGCCAGTCCGACGCCCCCATCTCCACACTCACCCCGCCAGCTATCCCCGTAATATGCACGCCAATCGCCCTGCGCCCACTGCTCCAATCGCTGTCGCGCATAATCTGAACATACACGCGCTCACCCTGCACAATCTTCTGCGCCCTGGTGAAATGCTGCACCTGGTAATAGGTGGACTGCTGCTGAAAAGTCCCCACCAGATAATCAGCCAGGGCGTGAGGGTTGATGTTTCCATAATAAACACGTTGGTCCATAAAAACTCCTTGCTCTATTTTCAAATCGCCTGCTTCTGTTCGCATTTATGAAGGCGAATTCCATTATGACTTCTTCCACCTCTCTATCTATCAAAGCATAATCAACCGAATTTGTCTTTCTATAGGTCGTTTGTCACATATTTTGATTAAAAGAGAAATTTCACTATAATATTTTTAGAACATTTCTTCAAAAGTTCACGAAAGCCCTGCTTCCGGCTGCATAATAACCGCGCCAGGGCAGCCGTCCAGGTCTCTCACACTCCGCGGAGCAAGGAGGGCAAAGGCTCATAGAAGCAGAAGCAAGCATGATGTCCGTGGTATGATGAAGGCAGAACGCCGTTGCACTCAATCATGGAGGAATACATGTCGCTACTTGATCTTACTTCTGATGAGCTTCTTTCGACGACGCGCGCGGTGCGCAAACGCCTGGATTTGACGCGGCCAGTTGAGCCGGAGCTGATCCGCGAGTGTGTGGAGCTGGCGATCCAGGCTCCAACTGGCAGCAATAGCCAGTTCTGGCATTTTGTCATTGTAACTGATGCAGAGAAGCGCAAGGCGCTTGGTGAGTTCTATCGTCAGGGCATGATTGCCGCGTATGGCCCTGATTCCGCGAATAGCAAGCTGCCGCCGCCAAAAGATCCGCAGGTCGCACAGACAATGGAGCGCGTGAGAAGCTCATCCTGGTATCTGGCCGAGCACATGGGCGAGGTACCGGTTCTACTCGTGCCCTGCATTCGCGGCAGGCTTGAAAATGCTCCGAATGTGACCCAGGCGAGTACCTGGGGCTCGATCCTGCCCGCGGTCTGGAGCTTTATGCTGGCGGCCCGCGCCCGCGGACTCGGTACTGCCTGGACCACCTTGCATCTACTCCACGAGAAAGAGGCTGCTGAGGTACTGGGCATTCCTTACGAAAAGGTCACCCAGGCCGCGCTGATTCCCCTGGCCCACACCATTGGCACAGACTTCAAACCCGGTCCGCGCAAGCCCCTGGACGAGGTTCTCCACTGGAATCAGTGGTAACCAGCTCTTCAAAAAGTGTGTGTATTATGTTAAAATGAGCCT
>DASVMX010000245.1:0-8782 GCA_036384215.1 Ktedonobacteraceae bacterium
GTAACGGGCCGCGTCCTCGTGGGAGAGACCCACGCCCAGTCCGCCTACCATGGTAACACCTGAGCGTGAGATGCCGGGAATGAGCGCCAGGGCTTGCGCGAGCCCGACCAGCAGCGCCTCTTTCCAGGAGAGCGAGGCCAGGGGGCGCACACGTGCTGTTCGTGGCTGGACCTGCTGCGCGGAAGGGTTCGCGGTAAGCACCGTGGCCTTCTCAGGGACCGGCGCCCATATGCTCGACGGCAGGGGTCGCGTCTCCTGCTGGTCTATCGGCAGGTTGGCCAGGGGAGCCAGCGCTTCCTCGGTTGACCCGGAGCGAGTACTGGCCGTGAGCTTATCCGCGCGCCTGCGCTGGAGTTCACCCACAAAGAGGATGCCGCCGTTGACAATCAGAAAGGCGGCAGCAATTACCGGAGAGGCAAAAAGCTGCTTCAAGGGCGTTTCCAGCGTCACGCCAAGCAGGCCTGCGGGAATGCAGCCAATAATGATCAACCAGCCCACCCATTCCTGCGTGCCCGTGCGGATCTCTCCTTGTTTGATGCTTACCACGAGCGTGCGCCCGACCTGGTACCAGTCGCGCCAGAAGTAGAGCACCAGCGCGATGCTTGTACCCAGGTGTAAAGCCACGATCAGCGGCAGAAATTGCTCGTTGCGCACCAGGTCGCCCCAGCCGAGCAGGCCGGGGAGGATAACTGTGTGGCCCAGGCTGCTAATCGGGAAGAGTTCCGTCACCCCCTGGAGCAGAGCCAGGACCAGGATTTGCCAGATATTCAGATTCATATGTTTCCTTTGATGCCGCGCTCCAAATAATACAGCGCCCCTTCTCTTATCTCATAAACCTATTCCGCGTCTCGTAGTCCGTCTTTTTCGCAAGCAGCCGAGCGCGAGGCCGCGGGTATGTTTTCTATCGCAGATACTATATCAGAGAAAAATGAGGACTGCATGAAGAAGGGTATGTGGACCGCCAAATGGGGGATATCTCCCCTTGCTGCTCCTACCGTGCCCTGCTTGGCGCAAAGACAAATGGCTTTCACCGTCGCTGACCGCTTTTCTGGATATGGCTCGTGATATGCTGAAACCACTCCCGCTGCGCGTGGAAAAATTCGGCAGGCAAAGGGCTTGACTTGGAATCGGTTTCTACTGTATACTCGTTGACATGAAACCGGTTTCAGGGCCGACATTGTTTGTTGTTGAGTAGAAGAATGCCAGGAGGCAGGGCGTTGTATGCAAAAGAAGTTGACCATTCATGATATCGCCAGGCTCGCGGGGGTTTCGCAGGCGACGGTTTCGCGGGTATTAAACCAGAAGCCAACGGTTGATCCTGCTATTCGCGAGCATGTGATGAAGGTGGTCAACGAGCATGGCTTTGTGCCGAGCGTGGCTGCGACGATTTTGCGCGGTGGCCGCACGCAGTTGATCGGTGTGCTGGCTCCGCCGCTGACTTCGCCTTTTGTGCCTGAAATCATGCTGGGCGTGGCCGAGGTGACTGATCGCACGGAATACGAGGTGGTGCTCTATATGATGAGTCCTGCGCGCAAGCATAGCGATGTGCTGGACCGTATTCTGGCGATGAAGTTGAGCGCGGGTTTGCTGGCGATTATGCCCGGCGAGTTGGGTTCGCACCTGGACGACCTTTCGCGCCAGGGAGTGCCGGTTGTAACAATCGAAGACCAGGTCGCGCCCGCGAATACTCCCTGGATCGGGATTGATAATCTGCAAGCTGCCTACGAGGCAACCAGCTATTTGTTGAGTCTGGGCCACCGGCGCATTGGTCATATCTGGGGACCTCCAGGCTTTCTCTGCTCCAGGGAGCGCTATGAAGGGTATAGCCGGGCGCTGCGCGAAGCCGGCCTGGAGGTAGACCCGGAACTGGTCTGGCAGGGCGATTTTACCATTCCCGGCGGGCGCTCCTGTGCTCACCAGCTTTTTGAGCTTCCGCCAGAAAAGCGGCCTACCGCGCTTTTTACGGCCAACGACCAGACGGCCTTCGGCGTGATGGACGTGGCTCCGCAGTATGGCGCGCGTATCCCCGACGATCTTACCTTGATGGGCTTTGACGATATGCCCATGACGGCTTTCACCAGGCCCGGTCTGACCACCATCAGACAGCCTCATCGCGAGATGGGAGTGCTGGCCTGCGAGCTGCTTTTATCAATGATCGATCTCCAAAAACATCCATTTCCTTCTCATCGTGCCAGCACGGAAGACGCTGCCCAGGGTGGCTTCCATGCAGAAACGGGCGGAAGCCCGGCATTCTTAGAACTGGAGGAAGGAGACAACAAGAACAAACGCATCTTGCTTCCTACGAGGCTGATCGTACGCGAGTCTTGCGGGACGGTACCAGTGGTTTCACGGCTGCTTCAGTAGAAGAGGTATATTGTTCTCGTAGTCATAAAGGCATCAGGCGGTCATGTTGTCCAGGCGTTCTTTGTAGAGAGAAGGCACTGGATGGTGAGTTAGCGGGGAACGGCGTGTGTGACGATTACCCTTGGATCGAGTTAACCAGAACAGAAGGAGGCTCAATGAGCATTCGCGACTATATCGACCCGCGGGCCGAGGTAGATAGCCAGGCAGGAGAGGCTTTTCCCGGCGACTTTCTCTGGGGGGCCGCGACGGCGGCGTATCAGGTCGAGGGCGCGGCGCGTGAAGATGGGCGCGGTCCGTCGATCTGGGATCAGTTTGCGGCCACTCCCGGCAAGGTTTACCAGGGCGATACCGGTGAGGTGGCCAGCGACCACTATCACCAGTACCTTGAAGACGTGAACCTGATCGCGGCGCTGGGCCTGGGAGCGTATCGTTTCTCCATCTCCTGGTCGCGCGTGCTGCCAAGAGGGGTAGGTAAAATCAACCAGGCAGGACTGGATTTTTACGACCGCCTGGTTGATGCTTTACTGGCGCGGGGCATTACGCCCATGGCGACGCTCTACCACTGGGATCTGCCACTGGCTTTGCACGAGAAAGGCGGCTGGGTGAAGCGAGACACAGCCAGTGCTTTCGCTGATTACGCCGAACTCATGGCGCGCTGCCTGGGAGATCGGGTTGATCTGTGGCAGACGCACAACGAACCCTGGTGTATAGCCAGGCTGGGTTATGGTTCGGGCGAGCACGCGCCGGGTATCCAGAACCCTTCGCTGGTCGCGACGGTTGGGCATCACCTGCTGGTCGCGCACGGTCTCGCCCTGCCACGCATGCGCGCGCACCTGTCCGCCAGCGCGCAGATCGGCATTACCCTCAATCTCACCCCGGCTTACGCGGCTGATGACAAGCCGGCGACACATGCGGCGGTAGAAAGAGCCACGCGCGAAAATCGCTGGTTCGCTGATCCTCTCTTTCGCGGAGTCTATCCCGAAGGGTTGTTTGCCGATCTGGGGAGCGCGCCGCCGCCCGTGCGGGATGGCGACATGGAGTTGATCTCCGCGCCTATCGACTTCCTGGGGGTCAACAACTACACGCGTGTCCTCTTCCAGGCCAGCGCGGATGGTCGCCAGAGCCAGCCTGTGCGCGACCTGCCTGGAGCTCGCTACACCACCATGGGCTGGGAAGTCTATCCAGCGGGCCTGAGCGACCTGCTGCTCTGGTTACACGAAGAGTACGCGCCCGCGGCCCTGATCATCACCGAAAGTGGAGCCGCCTTTGCCGACGAATGGGACGGCAAAAGCCCTCTGGTACACGACCCCTGGCGCATCGTCTACATGCGCGACTACATCCTCGCTACAGGCCGCGCCATTGCCAAAGGCGTGCCCGTCAAAGGCTACTTCGCCTGGTCGCTGCTGGATAACTTCGAGTGGGCCTACGGCTACAGCCAGCGCTTCGGCCTTGTCTACATCGACTATCCGACCCGGCGTCGTATTCCCAAAGAGAGCGCCCGCTGGTACACCGGCTTTATCCGCCGCCAGCGCGGGTTCGAGTATTTTTATGATATATACCATCGGCGCCGTTCAAGCTGGTTTGGTCATGCTCTGACCGAAGTGAAAGATTGTCACGGAGGCGCGGTTCAATCCGGTTCGACTCTGGTTTGACCGCGGCGAAAGATTATAGCAGTGAGCGCCATTGCAGCATCGTGGGGACAAGGAGTTTGCTTCCTTGTCCCCACGATGCTGCAATGGCGCTCACTGCTATTGGTCCTCCTCGGTGGGATATCAGACGAGACATTCGCGCAATAATTTGCTATGATTATTGACAACAACAGCACTCATTGAGGTGCGCGCTGGAAATGTGGAGAAAGAAAAATATTTATGCTTACCAATCGTTTATTGAAAATCCTGAGTATCATCACGGTCATAGGGGCGTATGTGATGATTGTTCTGGGGGTGCTGGTCTCGACGACTGGCTCTGGTCAGGGCTGCGGCAATAGCTGGCCGTTTTGCCACGGGGAGATTATTCCTGGCACGCTGTCGATCAAGGGGCTGACGGAATATAGCCATCGTTTCGCGTCGAGCATCGACGGTTTTCTGGTGCTGGCCCTGTCGATCTGGTCCTGGTGGACGTATCGCAAGGATCGCCTGATTACCCTGTACGCGGCTCTGGGCCTGGGTTTTGTCGTGCTCCAGGGCGCGCTGGGCGCGGTGACGGTGGTGTACGAGGGGACGTTAGTGCTCCCCTGGCTGCTCTCGGTCCACTTTGGCCTTTCGCTGCTGGCCTTTGCCTATGTCCTTCTCCTGACCACGCGCCTGTTTGAGTTGGGCCGAGGCGGGCGCGAGTCGACAACCTCCGCGCGTCCTGCTCGCTGGCTCCAGATCTCGTTCTGGGGTCTGACGGTGTACACTTACCTCGTGGTCTATTCTGGCGCGCTGGTTGAGCACACGGGCGCGGTGATCGGTTGTGGACACGATCTGCCCGGCTGTGGTTCAACCTATTTCCCGAATCTGGGCACCCTGGCTGGCATTCAGGTGCTGCATCGCTATGCCGCTGGCCTGCTCTGGCTGGCCACGCTGATTCTGCTGATCGCGGTGCTGCGGCGCTATCGCGAGCGGCGTGGGCTGATGGCTGGCGCCTGGTGGTCGTTTATTCTGGTGACCTTGCAGGCGCTGGTAGGTGTCTCGAACGTCCTGACAACCGGGCAGATGGTGCCTGCGCTGATCCACTCCACCCTGATCTCTGTCTTCTTCGCGGTGCTCTGCTACCTCTGTGCCCAGGTCGGCTGGCCTGGCAGGCGCGCGGAAGTGGCCCGACCAGTCGAAAGTCAGCCGGTAGAACCCGCGCCGATCTCCAGCCGTAGATAAGATGTCGAGGTTTTCTTAGTATTTCACGGAGGAATTTTCGTGCCCCAGCTTCCAGAACTTGATCTAATGTCACCTGCCACCAGGGCCAACCCGTTTCCGGCGTACGCGCAGGTGCGCACTGGCGATCCCGTCTATCCTATGAAAACGGACGGCGGGCGAACTACCTGGCTGATTACGCGCTACGAGGACGCGCTGGCCATCTTGAAGGATCAGCGCTTCCTCAAAGACCATCGCCGCCTGCTCACGCCTGAGCAACTGGCGCAGATGCAGGGCAATGTCTACAACATGCTGAATACGCATATGCTCAGTTTTGATCCGCCTGATCATACCCGCCTGCGCTCCCTGGTTAACCTCTCGTTCACCCCGCGCCTGGTCGAGCAGTGGCGCGAGCGCATTCAGGAGATCGCTAATGAACTGATCGATGCCATGGAATTGCAAGGCGAGCGCGAACTTGACCTGATCGACGCCTTTGCCTTTCCCCTGCCAATCATCGTCATCACTGAAATGCTCGGCGTGCCCACGGAAGATCGCGACAACTTCCGCGAGTGGTCCAACGCCCTGCTCGACGCGGTTGGGCATCCAGAGCGTTTTCAGCAGGATCGCGAGAAGATCTTTGGCTTTGTCGGCTACCTGACCAATCTCATCGAAGTCAAGCGCCAGCAGCCTGGCGATGACCTGATTGGCCGCTTACTGGTCGCCGAGGAGAATGGCGACAGGCTCAACGAACTGGAACTGCTCTCAATGGTCTTCCTTCTGCTGGTCGCCGGACACGAAACCACGGTCAACCTGCTGGGCAACAGCGTGCTGGCTCTGCTCCAGAATCCTGCGCAGAAGCAGCTTTTGCAGGCAAATCCCGATCTGATCAAAGGCGCGATTGAAGAGTTCCTGCGCTTCCGCAGCCCGGTTGCCATCGCGACCAACCGCTGGGTTGGAGAAGACCTTGAATTTGGCGGCAAGCAGATGCGCCGTGGCGACACCGTGCTTGTCGGACTGGCCGCGGCCAATCACGACCAGGAAGAATTCGCGCGTGCGGACGAACTGGACATCACGCGCAAAGAGAACCGTCACCTGGCCTTCGGTATGGGCATACACTACTGTCTGGGAGCCCCCCTGGCGCGCCTGGAGGGGCAGGTCGCCATCAACACCCTTCTAAAACGCCTGCCCAATCTGCGCCTGGCTGTGCCCGCCGAAGACCTCGTCTGGCGCTCCAGCCTGCTCCTGCTGGGCCTGAACAAGATGCCCGTGACGTTTTAACCTTTGACGAGAGACAAGCGTGAAGGAACCCGCAGGAGCCGCGACTCATGCGGGTTCCTTCGCGCTTGTCTCTCGTCAAAGGTTAGTTTAACTCAGCGTAACCGCTACGATGCCCGCGTAGGTGCCGACGAAGAGCATGTTGTCCGCGAGCGTGGGGGTGGCGAAACGGTTAACGTCGCCGACGGAGATGCTGGCGCGCACGGAGCCGGTGGAGCTATTGAGCGCGTACAGGGTGCCGTGGATGTCCAGGTCGTAGACGGTGTGGCCGCCGACGATGGGTGAGCCCTGGATATTGGAGGGCGCCTGCCAGCCGGTTGTGATCTGGCCTGCCTGGGAGATCTTGATTTCGCGCAGACCTGAGATACAGGGCACAAAGACCTGCGAGCCAAGCGCCGCCGCGCCTCCAAAGGCGGTGCACAGCGAGATGTCGGAGACCTGTCCGCCGACGCCTCCCAGGTTAGCGGTTTTGAGCACGTAGCCCCGGCTGCCTTTCCCATTCGCGTAGATCAGGCCGCCTGGCACGAGGATTGGTCCCATCGAGCCCAGGTCAGCGTCGCTGGCGTTCTCGTCAGCCCAGTTGGATGGGGCAAAGCCGTCTTCCAGGCGCAGCGTGGGAGAGAGACGCAGGATCGAATCGCTGTGATCCCAGTTGCCCGCAGTGACTGCTCCGTTGCCGACTGCCACGTAGAGCTTGCCCTGGCTGTCGATGGCCGGTCCAGGGGGCGCCCAGATGCCGCCTTCGCGCGGTGTTGGTACCCGAAATGACAGGAGATTGCCAGTGCCATCGGTGCGCGCGGCGACCACTGTGCCGCGATACTGGCCGCAATCCCCATCCAGGCCGCCATAAGCGATATAGACCATGCCATTTCCCAGCGCCAGGGCGGCGCGCTGCTGGTGCGGCGTCGGGTCCATGCCAGAGATATCAACCCCGCGGCGTACTTTCACCACTCCCGTGGCGATATCGAGACCGACCAGCACATGCGCGGGTCCGCTAATTTCCGCGACCGCGAAGACCAGGCCGGTCGCTGGATCGTAGACAGGCGTGCCGGTAATTCCCAGTGGATCAATGTTGCCGCAGGGCAGCGAGGACTGCGGGACTGGCCTGCCAACATTGGTTTTCCAGAGCAATTTCCCCGTCTTGTCCGCGAAGGCATAGAGCGAATTGCCCTCCGTGGCCACAATCACGCGCCCGCCAACCACCAGCGGCTCCGCATAGACCGCGCCATCCAGATCTTTGCTCCAGGCCCGGCCAAGACGCGTGGGGTCAGGCGCGTTGGCCACATAGCCGGTGCGGCTGCTATTCTGGTGATACGTCGTCCAATCGCCGCTGCTGACCGTTGTCGTCGGCGTACTCGTAGCCGCCGCGCCATGTGACGGCGTGGGCGTCAGGGCCAGCGGCGTGATATTCGAGGCATTGGATGACTGCCCTGGTAAGCTACAGCCAGACAGCAGAATAATCAGTAAGAGAGAGGGTACGAGCAAAAGGTTGCGGGCCTTCCTCGGTTTTTCCATAAGACAGAAGCTCCTTATCCTGATCGCGTCATGAGAAGAGAAAAAGGCATGGAGTCTACCAGATAGGAGTCCCTTGATCCTGCTCCATCCAGCAATGGGATTCGCCAGTAATTTCGAGCAAAGTATAACGCGCGCCGATCAGGATAGCAAGCATTGCGCTATCATGGTGAGCGAGAATACAAAGAAAACAAGACAGAAAGTCCTGGCCTCTCCTATCAATCAACTCCGTCAGCCCGGTCAGGCGCGTCTAATACTGCTCAACCAGCGAGTACCCTCCTCCTGTCCCGGCTTCTGCGTAGACCAGATTGGATCTGCGCCTCCGCTGCGTCTCGCACCTTTGCTGTGTTGTTATGATATAATGCGATCTATATTGTAGAAAAAAGCAGCGCGGAAGCGGTAGATGAGCACTGAGCTCATCTACCAAAAAAACGCTGGGTGAGCATGGCGATAAAGATGCCCTCGAACAGGAGGCCAGTAATGGCCTCCAGCGCCGTAACAGCGCCCTGCGGGCTTTGTAGATGAAAGGGCGAGGAGAAAACGCGCCCGTGGAAGGCGGTAATGCTCAGGATAATAGCCTCGCTAATGTGAACATTTGGATTTTTGGAGAAGATCGCAAAAAGGGCTTGACAGAGGGGAGGAGATCTGGTAGTATACAGCGTGTCAAGAGAAACCGCTTGTATGTGCAGGCGAACCGGTGGCAATAGCGAAGAGGGTACACCCGTTCCCATCCCGAACACGGAAGTTAAGCTCTTCAGCTCTGATGATACTCTGGGGGCAACCCCACGGGAAAATAAGAC